>NZ_RCDI01000001.1:688236-1032354 GCF_003675875.1 Halostella limicola
AACCGTGATGCCGTACTCCTCGGCAGTCGTTACAAGCCGGTCGATGAACGATCGATACGCCCAGAACTGATGCGTTTTCTCGTTCACCTCTGGCGACCAGTGTGCCGACAGCACGTCGGTGAGATCACCCACGTACACCGTGGCAACATCCTCTCCATACAGTCGTTCCAGCAAGTCGCGGACGAGAGCGTCCTGCGCGTGGTTGCGTCTTCGTGTCCGCTTGCGGTACAGGCGTTGAATCCGGCGACTGCTGTACCGGCCCTTGCGGAGTTTGGACTGCAAGCGGGCCATTTCCTCGGTAGTTTCACGGAAGCGGGCGAACAGGTCGCGGCCCTCGTAGCGGTACTGCTGACCGGTCGTGGTGGTACAGGCAACGAGGTTGTTCACACCCACGTCCAGAGCAGCCGATTCGTCGGCTACTGGTGAATCCCGTCGAGAATCAGGCACGGTGACGGGTTGAATGGCCCTGAACGTATCGTCCACCTCGTCGTAGTACAGTTCCAACCGGCTCTGTTCGCCCTCCCACTTCGGGTCGCCAGCAACTTCGAGGCGCAGTCGGTCGTGGTATCCAAGGCCGTACTCGTCTTTGAGGTCTTGACCGACAGGGATTTCGAGTCGGCTTCGCTCGCCGGTTTCGAGCGTGTACTGGTCGTTGCGGATGTACGTTCGCAACTCCCGCCCTTCGTCCTCGTTGCCCCAGTAGCCGGGTGGGGCGGTGTCCTCGCCGTCTTCTCGGGTAGCGAAGAACGACCGCCATGCCTCGCTGTTCTTGCGAATGACCTGTTGGGCGGTGGCGGAGCCGAGGACGCCAACGTACTGCTTGCGGTAGTCGACGGTATCCCACACTGACTCGCCATCGAAGAAGTTCTGGCGACGTTCGTAGGTGAGTTCGTTCCACAGGCTGGCGGAGGCGTCCGACAACTCGCGGAGCAGTTGCTCGTCCTGCTCTGAGAGCGGGCTCACCGCGAACGTGTTGGTTCGCCTCACGACAACAGACATTTGTAACTCTACGTCTAAATGTCTTTTGGACACAGACAATGCGACCGAACATCGACATCTCGCACACGCTGAACGGGCGCGTGAAAGACTACGCTGAACAGCAGGACGTGAGCCTCGAAGAAGCCTATCGGGAGATTATCAAAGCAGGGTTGGAAGCGGTAGAACATCCAGACGGGTCGTAGCGCGTGGATTGCCGAGCCATGCTGTGGCTTACACCCACCCCTGAAGGGGGGGGGGCTTCCGCTCGCTACGTGTCAAGGTCCGCATCCTCCTCTCGAGCGACGTCGTCGCGGGACTGCTCGGGATCCCCTTCTCGTGGTTTCCGCTGCACGCTTTCGGCGGGTTGGCGGTCGTCGTCTGCCTCGGCGCGCTCGCGGTCGGTTCGGACCACCGCCGCGTCGCCCTCGCGCTGCTGGCGGCCGGCGCGGCGACCCACCTCGCGCTCGACCTGCTGCTTCTGAACGCCAGCGGCTACGCCTACCCCGTCCTCTGGCCGCTCACCCAGTACCACCCGCCCGCGGGCGGCCTGTACCTCAGCAGCGACCGCCTCCCGACGGTCGTCGCCGGCCTCGCCGCGGCCGCGCTGCGGGTCGCTGTCGGTGTCCGGGCGCGATAACCGGGCGGTCGAAGCGCTCCGAACGCGCGGGCCCTCGATCCCCGGACTACCCCGCCGAAGTCGCCGTATAACGGGTATAAGACGCTCACTACGGGTCTTTCAGGAGCCGTTTACCCGAAACACGTCACCGAATTAACCAGTGATCCGGGGGCGATCAGTTCATTCTGTTCACATATTCGTACGAGGCTCCTACGCGGATGAACTATATTCCACTTATACTTGCTGTATCGTCGGAAATCTCTATGTGAACAGAATGACAGAACAAGCGCACAGTACGCTACGCCGCGCGATCGTCGTCGCGGCCGTCGGCGCGCTCCTGACCGGGATGCTGCTGTCGACCGTCAGCGTCGTCGCGACGGGGTCGGCGGTCGAGCCCGGGGACTCGAACGGCGAGAACGCCGACGCGCGGGGGAACGAGAACGGGAACGAGAGCGATCGAGGCGACCGCGACGCCGGAAACGCCGGCGAGCGCGGCAACGAGGGTGATCGGGGGAACCGAGACGCGAACGCTGAAGACGCACGTGATAACGGGACGAACCGGGCCGAGCGTCCGGCCGCCGCGGAGAGCGAGACGACGACCTCCGAACCGTTCGGGCAGTCCGTCCGGCGGTTCGTCGACGAGTCCGACAGCGACTGTCCGCCGGGATGGGACGTCGCCGCGTACGTGACCGAGGAGAACCCCGGCGGGAGCGACGGACCGTCGGCGGCGAACCGCTTCGAGCAACGAGCCGAACTGACGGTCTGCGGGAGGACCGGCGGAAACGAGACCACAGAGGACGGACAGAGCGACGACGGCGACGCCGGCAGTACGAACGAAACCGGTACTGAAGACGAATCGACCGGCGAGGCCGGCTCCGACGGGGAGAACGACGCCACGGGCGACGGGACTGACGACGAGAACGACACCGCAGACGGGACGACCGACGACGAAACTGTCGACGACAACGAGACGAGCGAGACGAATACTACGGACGACGGGACGAACGAGACCGATTCTGCCGACGGGACGAACGAGACCGACGCCCGGGAGTCGACGGACGACGAGACGACCGGCGACCAGACGGGGGACGACACCTCGGCCGGCGAGAGCGGCTCCGACGAGTCGGGTCAGGCGGTTGGAGGCGGCGCCGTCCAACAGCCCGTGGCGGACGACGGTGACGAACCCGGCGGCGACGCTGCGAACGCGACGGGGGACGATCCAGACACGACGGAGAGCGGCGATGGCGACGGCGCGTCGGGGTCGAATGACGACGACTCGGTGACGACCATGACGACCCGCGAGACGACGGCCACGGCGGCAGCGTCGGACGACGGGGAGAACGCGTCGCGCGCTGCCGGCGGCGACGGCGCAACCGGGGACGACGCGCTGCCGATGTCGGCGAACTCCGCCGTCGGGCACGCGCTCCTGCTGCTACTGGCGGTCGTCCTCCTGGGAACTCGCGTCGCGCGGAGGGTGAGAAGCCATGTCTGAGCAGCTCTCGACGGGCGTCGACGCGCTCGACCGGACGCTGCGCGGCGGCGTGCCCGCGGGCTCCGTCGTCGCGGTCACGGCAAAGCCGGCGAGCCGCGCGGACCGGTTGCTGTACGAACTGGCGTCGGCCCGCCGGACGCTGTACCTGACGGCGACCCGGTCGGCGGCCGCGGTCCGCGACGCGCTGGCGCGGGACGGCGTCGACGCGGACCGGTGTGCGGTCCACGATCTCGACGCCGAGCGGCCGCTCGACCACGCGTACCAGCTGGTACAGCAGACGACAGAGCCCGCGACGGTCGTGATCGACCCGGCGAACGCCCTGGAGCGCGCCAATGAGGGACGACTCGCCGATTTCCTGAACGCGCTGCGGGGGCACCTGACCGAAACCGGCGGGGTCGCCGTCCTCCACTGTCTCGACGGGCGCAGCGTGCCGCCGCAGCGCGACGTGACCGAGTACGTGGCGGACGGCGTCCTCTCGGTCGCGACGGAGCGCCGCGACGGCGAACTCGAAACCCGCCTCGCGGTGCCGAAGTTCCGCGGGAAACCGCCCGCGACGGAGTCGATCGAACTGGCGTTCGACCGCGGCGGACGGGTCGAAGGGCCCGTTTCGTGACTGCGGTGACGGCCGTGATCGACGCCGTTCTGGACCGGGTCGCGACCGCGCTCACGGCGATCCGCCAAGCCCCGGTCCACTGCGAGTGTCGGCGCTGCGGCACCACCGTGTCGCGGGACGACGCCACCTGTCCGCACTGCGGAACACGGGACATCGCTCGAGTCGAACTCCGGTGACGGGCCGTCTCTCCGTACCTCTGTAAGCCCCTCGCTGCGGCGCGAGGTACCAAAAGAGTAAGGGGCGACCCTTACTCACCCACACGGCCTATAACTACTGAGACAATGGGGCACCAACAACCGGGCAGGCCGACGGACGGACGCAGGTCCGCGAGGGGGAACGGACGGCCGGAACGTCAGGGAACCGACGCGGTCGTCGACTCGGTACGGATCGCGGACGACCGACGGCGGGACGTCCTGCGGTATCTCGCCGTCGCGTCGCCGGCCACAGTCGACGACGCCGCCGAGCAGATCGCCGCGTGGGACCGGAAGACTGAGCCGGAGGCCGTCGCGGCCGACCAGCGCGAGCGGGTGCGGGAGAACCTCCGCCGGAATCACCTCCCTCGGCTCCGCGCGTGCGGGCTCGTCGAGTACGACGAGAACGACGGGACGATCGCGCTCACGGACAGCGGCGAAACGGTCGTCGGGGAGTAGCGGCGGCCGACAGGATTAAACCCGTCAGCTCTCACGCTGTACCAGATGACTGATACGACCGCCGGGGAGTCGGGGACGGTCCTCTTCGTCGACGACGACCACGCGACGCTGTCGCTGTACGAGGACTACTTCGAACGGGTTCCGAGCGTCTCCCCGATGACGGCGCCGTCGGTCGAGTCGGCGCAGGCGGCGCTTCGGAGCGAGAGAGTCGACTGTCTCGTCAGCGACGGACTGCGAACGGACGACGGCGAACTTTTCGTCGAATCGGCGAGCCGACGCCACGCGGACCTGCCGGTGATCCTCCGGTCGGGGGATCCGCCGACGGACCGCGACCTGCCCGTCGATGCGGCGTTGCGGAAGGGCTCGTCCGGCGACTCGCTCGCGACGCTCGCGGAGACCATCTCCGAGAGCGTGGACGCCGACCGGGCGTCCACAGAGCCGGGACCGTAGCCGACCGCGGTTGCCCCGCCAGAAGAAACGTCGCTAACTCCGGACCGCGCGCTCAGGAGGTGGCACTGGCCTGAATCAAGGAGAGAGTCTCGTCCTTCAGGGCAGGTATGAATCCGACACACTACGTCACAGACCTCGTTTCGATGCTTACTCCGGGGTATCCTCTCTGACTTTCTTCTCGCCCTCGAGGAGCAATCCCTTCCACGTCAACCCACGGTGTTTCTTCAGTTCCTTCAACCGTTCGTACTGTTCGTCGTCGTCAAATTCGATGCGAACTTCGACCATGTAGTAACACATAAAATACATCTTTATGTGTGTTCCGATGCAACCAGTAGTCGATGAAGCGAGCCAACATGTTCGAGGTGGTACCTCAGTCCGACGAGGACGAGGAGTTGCTTCGACGCCTGTTGGACGCTTCTGCCGCTCTCTGGAACGAGATCAACTACGAGCGCCGCGAGAACTACGCAGACCCAGACGGAGACGTATGGGAAATCAGCGAGTTTCGTGGTCGCTACGGCGGTGTTCTCGGCGCGTCCACAGTTCAGCAAATCGAACGGAAGAACCGCGAAGCGTGGAAGTCGTTCTTCAGTCTCAAAAAGAAGGGTGAGGCCAACGGGAAACCCGGGTTCTGGGGGAACGCAGACGATGGGCGCGAACTCCGCACGTATATCCGAAACACCTCGTACTCTGTCGAATGGGGCGAATACTCCCGCCTCGAAATCCTCGTTGGCCAAGACCTGAAAGACGAGTATGGGTTGGGATACCGCGAACGCCTCCGGCTCGAAGTTCGAGGCGATCCCAACTGGAAGGAGTACGAGAAACAGGGTCGGTTAGAGTTGTTCTACGACGAGCACGCACAATCGTTCAGGGCCTTTCAGCCAGTCACCGTTGATGATTCTCGGCTGGCACAACCACTGGCTTCGGAAGAAGCCGCTCTGGATATTGGTGCGAACAACCTCGTCGCCTGCACAACCACAACCGGCCAACAATACCTGTACGTAGGACGCAACCTGTTCGACAGGTTCCGCGAGACAACGCGAGAAATCGCCCGTCTCCAATCACTCTTGGAGGACGGTCGATACAGCAGTCACCGTATCCAACGGCTGTACGACCGCCGTACCAAGCGACGTGACCACGCCCAAGATGCACTCGCCCGTGACCTCATCGAACGCCTCTACGATGAGGGCGTAGCAACGGTGTACGTCGGAGCGTTAACGGACGTACTCGACACCCACTGGTCGGTGGAGACGAACGCGAAGATGCACAACTTCTGGGCGTTCCGAGCGTTCGTGAACCGACTGGCGTGTACCGCCGAGGAGTACGGCATCTCGGTCGAGGTTCGCTCGGAGGCGTGGACGAGCCAGGAGTGCCCGAACTGTGGTTCGACAGAAGACACGACGCGCCACCGCGACACGCTGACGTGTCTATGTGGCTTTGATGGACACGCCGATCTCGTGGCGTCAGAGACGTTCCTGAGACGGCAGACGACGGTAACACGGCCGATGGCACGGCCTGTATGCCTCAAGTGGGACAACCATAACTGGTCAGAGTCACCAGGCTCAGTTCCCAACGAGGAGCATACGAACCCGCAAGTTGCCTCCGTGGGTCGGTAAGCGATACCCCCAGCGCGGGGATACCTCGTCGTTCACGGCGAGGTGGATGTCACACGAAGGGGTGTTGGGGACAGCCCGGCGTCCGGAAGTGCCCGATCTGTCGCCTCCGGTACGGCTGGTGGCACCTGAGGCAAGTGGCGTAGGACGGCGGCGTTACAGCCGTCGGTCGGGGCCGACGGCGACGCCACCGCACGACTCCGCGACGATCGATACCCAACGCCCGTCTTCCTCGGTAAACGCAACCCGATTACGTTACCCACAGAGGATTTGTGAAGGGGTTCCGTTAACCGCTGTATGAACCGTCGGCGATACGTGCAGATCTTGGGCGTTGGTGGTGCACTTTCGTTAGCGGGGTGTGCCGACGACGCTTCGTCCCCCGCTGAGTCCGAAGTAGCCGGAGAAACGCTGACGCTCGCCACGGCGACGACGACGCACGATAGCGGGCTTCTCGACGAACTAACGCCAGCCTTCCAACAGCAGTTCGGAGCAAACATCGACACAGTCGTCCGCGGAACCGGAGGGGCGCTGCAGACCGCGAGGAACGGGGACTGTGACGCCGTGCTCGTTCACGCTCGCCCGCTGGAAGACACCTTTCTCCGAGAGGGGTACGGCGTCAATCGTCGGTCCGTCATGATGAACGACTTTCAGGTGGTCGGCCCGCCTGACGATCCCGCCGGCGTCGACGGGAAAGGACCGGTCGCGGCGTTCGAGGCCATCGCGGACTCCGAGGCGACGTTCCTGTCGCGAGGGGACCGCTCGGGAACGCACCTCCGCGAGCGGCAGATCTGGAACGAGGCGGGGATCGACCCACAGGGGGCGTGGTACACCGAGTCCGGCCAGGGAATGGGAAACACACTCGTCATGGCCAGCCAGACGGAGGCGTACACGTTGACCGACCGGGGGACGTTTCTCAACGTCGCCGGCGACGCACTGGCCGCCCACGTCGCCCCCGGCATCGACGACCCGCCGGCACTGCTTCGAAACGAGTACGCCGTCATCCCGGTGAACCCCGCCCGGCACGACGTGGCCTATCAGCTAGCCATGTCGTTCGTCGGCTACGTCACCGGTCCGGGCCAAACGCGCATCCGAGAATTTCGCGTCGCTGACCGGCGAGCGTTCCGGCCCGTTGCGTCGTCCACGGATCCGGCCTTCGAGCAGTACGTTCCGAGCGACTGGCGGAGTTCGGATACGTCCTGAACGGCCGCCGGCGATCGGTGCGGTGTCGGCTGCGTCTCTGCACGGACCAGCGTGCCCGAGTCCGGTTCGGGTTCGATATCGACCCGGCGCCTCGCCCGCCGCTATTCGTGGATGCCCATCGCTTCGATCTGCTCCTGATACCGGTTCCGGATGGTGACCTCCGTCACCTGCGCGACGTCGGCGACCTCGCGCTGGGTCTGCTTCTCGTTGCAGAGCAGCGACCCGGCGTAGATGGCCGCGGCCGCGAAGCCCGTCGGCGACTTCCCGGACAGTAGCCCCATCTCGGTCGTCGTGTCGATGATCTCGTTGGCCTTCGACTGGACCTCCTCGGAGAGGTCGAGTTCGGAGCAGAACCGCGGGATGTACTGCTTCGGGTCGACCGGCTCCATCTCCAGCCCGAGCTCCTGCGAGACGTAGCGGTAGGTGCGGCCGATCTCCTTGCGCTCGACGCGGGACACCGCGGCGACCTCCTCCAGCGACCGCGGGATCCCCTCCATCCGACAGGCGGCGTACAGCGTCGCGGTGGCGACGCCCTCGATGGAGCGCCCGCGGATGAGGTCCTCGTCGAGCGCGCGGCGGTAGATGACCGACGCGACCTCGCGGACCGAGCGCGGAACGCCCAGCGCGGAGGCCATCCGGTCGGTCTCCGAGAGCGCGAACTGGAGGTTCCGCTCGCCGGCGTCCTTGGTGCGGATGCGCTCCTGCCACTTGCGCAGGCGGTTCATCTGGTTGCGCTTGTCCGAGGACAGCGAGCGCCCGTACGCGTCCTTGTTCTTCCAGTCGATGGTGGTCGTCAGCCCCTTGTCGTGCATCGTCTGGGTCGTCGGCGCGCCGACGCGGGACTTGCTCTGCCGTTCCTGGTGGTTGAACGCCCGCCACTCGGGGCCGCGGTCGATGTTCTGTTCCTCGACTATCAGCCCGCACTCCTCGCAACTACGTTCGTTTCCGTCCCCGCTCGTGATGAGCGACGCCGATTCGCACTCCGGACAGGTATGGACGTCCTCCCGTTCGTCCGCGTCCTGTTCCGTCTGGTCCTCTCGTTCACGCTGCCGAGTGGGGCGCACCATTATCGAGTATATAAAAATTCCCGAGACGGTTAAACTCTCGGAGCGCGGCAGTCGCCGAACCCGTCGAAAATATATATGACATTATATAAAAACCAGCTCACTAGTAGGCCCGATCGCCACCGACGAGAGGCACTCTGATCCAGCCTGTCGGCCCCGGCGCAACCGTCAGGTGCGTGCGCCGCGTCCGGGCGAGTACCGATGGACCGAGCACGCGCACTGCTGGGCGGCGCGGTCGTCGCGGTGCTGCTCTTCGGCGGCATCGTCGCGGTCCGCGTCGTCACCCGGCTGTTCTGGGCGGCGACGCGGTTCGTCGAGACGGTCGGCCTGCTGCTGTTCGCCGTCGTGGTCGGCTATCTCGCCTACCGGGTGTTTCTCGGGGACTCGGACGACCCCCGGCGACGGTGAGACGCCGCTCCCGAGACGGCGGCGTCGAACGCGCTCGCGGGTCCCGTCCGCGGCGAGGAAGGAATCTCCGAACGGCGACCGGCGCGCGAGAAGGGGCCCCTTCCCCCGGAGCCACCCCGTTTCCCGACCGCGCGTCGCCTCGGGTGCCGCGGCACCCACGCACCTCCACAACGAAGTGAGTGATAAAAATAATTAGCTAGCTGAAACTATACCAGTACGTCCGATCGCGGCCCCGGATCGCGATAGCGCTGTATCCGGTGCGGAGCGACGTGTCGGGAGGGTACGAAGCATCACTCGCTCTCGTCGAACGGCTCCGCGTCGACGTAGCCCTGTTCTGCCGCCCACTGGCCCAAGATCCCGACAGTTCGAGCGCCGCCCGCGACAACGCCCAGCAGGGCGGCCACGAACAGGACGAGGACGCCGAGGAACTCCACGAGCCCCATGCCGAAGCCGAGCGCGAGGAGCTGCGCCTCGAACAGGCCGGGCGACGGGAGGAGGAGGACGACCAGCGCGAGCGCGAGAAGCGTCACGACGTCGTCCGCGCGGCCCTCGCTCCAGTCGTACAGCCGCTCCCAGAACGTCTCTGGCGGGTCGAACCCCGTCACCCGCTCCGCGGCGATCTCGCGGGCGACATCCGGCGGTATGTCGTGTGGATCGAGGGCGTCGAGGTCGACCGACTGGTCGAGCGCTGCGGGGTCGACGTGTCCCCCGCCGTCGTCGGATACCCACCAGATCCGCCCCTGCCCCGTCGAGAGCGAGGCGACCCGGCCCTCGGTCGCGAGGTCGTCGAGGCGGCGCTTGACGGTCTGGCGCTTTATCGGCAACTCCGCGGCCACCTGCGACGTCGGGACCGCCGGCGCGTCGAGCGTCCGCGCGACGCGCTCGACCGCCTCGACGAGCTGCTCGTCGGTCGCCTTCTGGGCGGGCGGGTCCCCGGCCGTGGTGTCGCTCGACATCCCAAGCGCCGAGTCGTTGGACCGCGAACACAAAAAATCCGTGTGATAAGATACCAAGCGTCGGCAGTGATCGCCGGACGTCGCCGAATTACGGCCGGCCGTATTACGGCTGAAACTGCTTTCTCCTTTTATTCTCCGCCGACCCCCGATCGGGAAACGAGTCGGTCACGCCGTTTCGACCGCCGCGGGCGGCGGCGAGACGCGGCGACCGGGTGATACGATGTCCGAAACGAACTCGAACGATATCGCGATCCGAACGGAGAACCTGACGAAACGGTACGGGGACGTGACGGCGCTCGACGACGTGAGCCTGTCAGTCCGCGCAGGCGAGGTGTTCGGCTTCCTCGGCCCGAACGGCGCGGGCAAGACGACGACGATCGACCTCCTGCTCGACTTCATCCGACCGACCTCGGGGAGCGCGACGGTGCTCGGCTACGACGCCAACGCGGAGGCCGACGCGGTGCGCGACCGGATCGGCATCCTCCCCGACGGCTTCGACCTCTGGGGGCGGTCGACGGGGTATCGCCACCTGGAGTTCGCGATCGAGTCGAAAGGGGGCGAGGAGACGCCCGACGAACTGCTCGACCGAGTCGGGCTGGACCCGGCCGACGCCGAGCGGAAGGTCGGCGAGTACTCCAAGGGGATGGCCCAGCGCCTCGCAATGGGGATGGCGCTCGCCGGCGACCCCGACCTGCTGATCCTCGACGAACCCTCGACCGGCCTCGACCCCCACGGTATCCGGGAGATGCAGGCGCTCGTCCGCGAGGAGGCCGCCGGCGGGACGACCGTGTTTTTCTCCTCCCACATCCTCGGCCAAGTGTCGGCGGTCTGCGACCGCGTCGGGATCCTCAACGAGGGACGGCTCGTGGCGATAGACACCATCGAGGGCCTCCGGGAGAGCGCGGGGGTCGGCACGCGGCTCGTCGTCGACGTCGACGGCGCGCCCCCGGTCGACATAGAGGGTATCGAGGGCGTCGTGGAGACCGACCGCACCGACGGTCGACTCCGCGCCGTACTCGCGGACGACGCGGCGAAGGCGCAAGTGATCCACCGGCTCGTCGAGGCCGGCGCGACGGTCCGGGACTTCCGCAGCGAGGAGGCGACGCTGGAGGACCTCTTCGCTGCGTACACCGGGACGGGACCGGAAACGCCCGTGACCGCGACCGCCGAGGGGAACGGACGGGTAGGGGCGTCCCCGACTGATAGCGGGACCGACGCCGACCGGGTCGCCACCGGCGGGGGTGATCGCCGATGAGCTGGCGGCTCGTCGCGCGCAAGGACTTCGAGGACGTCATCCGGTCGTGGCTGCTCTGGTCGATCATCGGCGTCTTCCTGCTGCTGATGGGGATCATCGGCCTCGCCGCCAGCGCGGAGGACCTCTCCACCGCCGACGGTACCGCGATGTACATGCTGTTCAACTCGTTGGGCGCCCAGCTCCTGTTACCGGTGACGGCGCTCGTGGTCGGTTACATGGCCATCACGGCCGAGCGGCAGTCGGGGAGCCTCCGGATCCTCTTCGGCCTCTCACACGACCGGCGCGATGTCGTGTTCGGGAAGGTCCTGAGCCGGGCGACTGCGATGCTCGCCGCGACGCTGGTCGTCTGTGGCGCGCTGCTCGCGCTGTTGCTCTGGACGGTCGGGTCGGTCTCCGTGCCGACGTATCTGGCCTTCCTCGGTCTGACGGTCCTCCTCACGCTCGCCTTCACTGGCATCGCCCTCGGCATCTCGTCGTCGACCGGTAGCCGGGCGACGGCGATGGGGGCCGCGATCGGGAGCTACGTGTTCTTCGCGCTGCTGTACCACCCGATCGTCGCCGGCGTCCACTACGTGGTCGAGGGCGGCCTCGCCGGCTACGCCGCGCCGAAGTGGTACTTCCTGCTGCAGCGGCTCGACCCCATGACCGCCTACCGCGAGGCGCTGTCGCTGGTCACGGGGCGGTACCTCTCGCCGATGATCGGCTGGCCGCGGATGATCGAGGACGTCCCGGCGGGCGCGACGGCGGAGAACGGTCTCCTGCTCACCGAGCGCGTCGGCGGTGAGCTCCCCGTCTACCTCACCGAGTGGTTCAGCGTGGTCGTGCTGCTGGCCTGGTTCGCCGTCCCCGTCGCGGTCGGCTACTGGCGCTTCGAGCGGGCTGACCTGAACTGATCGCTCCGGGCCGTTACGACCCGACTCTCGCACTCGATTCCGTCGCCGACCGTCGCGACCGCACCGTCGAAACGCACAAATAGTCGCGTTCGCTCCCCGGCCGGCGAGCCAGCGATCGACGTAAAGTGGTCTGAGTACGACGATCTACGTTGACCATGGTAGACAATAACACACAACGCCGGTCGGTCCTGAAAGCGATCGGCGCGGGAACGGCGCTATCGGCCGTCGGCGGGGTCGCCGCGGCCGGGGGAGACGACGACGAGCACGGTGACGACGGTCACCATGACGACGATCACGACGACGGGTCGCGAAGCGACTGCGCGCAGTCGGAGTGCATCCACCCGGTGCTCGGTTACTCCGGACTGGACCCGGACGCAGACCTCGCGAAGTCGCTCCGGGCGGACCACGAGGTGGACCTGGTCACGGAGCTCCGCGAGGACCGCTTCCTGCCGGAGTTCTTCTTCGAGCCGACCGGGCTCGCCGTCGAGCCCGGCGACGTCGTCCGGTTCAACCTCGCGACGCCGGACCACACCGTGACCGCGTACCACCCGCGGCTCGGCCGCCAGCGCCGCGTCCCGGAGGACGTCCCGCCGCTGTCGTCGCCCGTGCTCGGCGCGGAGGCGTTCTGGCTGTACCGGTTCGACGAGCCCGGCGTCTACGACCTGCTGTGTGCCCCGCACGAGATCTTCGGGATGGTCACGCGCGTCGTCGTCGGCGACCCGACGCCGGACTTCGGCGAGGCAGGCGAGGGAGCCCGACCGCCGGAGCTGACCGCCGCGCTCGTGTACGACGATCCGCACCTCGACCCGAAGTACATCGACCGGCACGGCGAGGTCTCGTGGCAGGAGCTCAGAGACGATAGCAAGGAGATACTGGTCGAGTTCCCGGAGGGCGGAGAGGAGTAGATCGACATCGAGAGCCCGAAGCGTCCGGCAGGAGCGGAACCACCGCGGCCCGACGCGGTTTTCCGGCGACCTCAGCCCGACAGCGTCTCCTTCTCCTCGCGGATCCGGCGACGCATCTCCTCGTTCCCGTCGACCTGGGCCAGCTGTTCGGCGGCCTCCAGCGTTCGCACGCCGCTGTCGAGAAACGAGAGGACGTCGCCCTCGTAGGCGTACAGCATGTAGTCGTCGCCCATCACGTCGACGATGGCTCCGGGGCCGAGCCCCTGCGCGCGCAGTTCGAGCAGGTACCGGATGAACTTCTCCTCGGGGTGGCCGCAGTAGGGGTTGTTGTCGCAGTCGCAGTCGAGGAAGTCCTCGGCGAAGTCGAGCACCTTGTCCCGCGTCGACTCGTTCAGCTTCTCCAGCCCGTCGCCAGTGAACAGCACGTCCAGCGTCGCCCCCTTGAACGCGCCCTTGGGGATGTTCGTGTCGAGCTGGGAGCTGAGCTGCCGGTGGTTCTTGACGTAGATCTTGTCCGTGATGGCCACAGTTGGGCGTCCGTAGGGGCGACGGCGGCAAAAGCGTCCCGGACGGCCGTCGATCCGTCCGCGCGGATACTGACGGCGATCTGACGGGGCCGGCGTCGCTTCCGTTCCGGAACGGGCTTCTCCGGATATTTCGGACGGACAGGTACGCTACCGTACGAAAACGGTTATCACCCCGGCCGAGGTGTGTCAAAGGGTGTCATGACAAGGGATCGATCAGGTGTCTCCCGCCGCGCCGTGTTGCGGGCGTCGTCGGGCGCGGTCGGGTTCTCCGCGCTCGCCCCGCAGGTCGGCCCCGGGGCAGACGGACGGAACGCGACCGACCGGAACGTACCCGGCCGAGACGACCGCTGTCCTGACGCGACGAAGGCGCCGTCGATGCGCCACTGCGAGGCCGCCGAGACGGAGGGCTGCGCGGACGACCACCCGGAAACCGCGGCGATCAGGGAGGACGTGGACGACGCGCTGACGAACGACTACCCGGACGTGGGAACGCTGATCGACGAGGGATTCGTCCCCTACTTCGACCTGGCGCGCGACGGCGACGAGGGGGGCTACTCCCACTGGCTGAACCCGGAGTTCATCGGCGACGACTCGGTGCTCGACCCGGAGCGCCCCGAGTCCGTCCTCGTCGACAACAAGTGGTGGCGACCGATCGGCGTCATGTTCGTCGGGACCGAGGGCGGCGACCCGCTCGACAGCCCACCGGCCGTGTACGAGACGGAGGATGGGCGGGCGTGCGCGCCGTGGCACTACCACGCAGGGCGGCCGGGGCGGTTCGCGTGGTGGTACTACGAGCAGTTCCACGAGGCGAAGTTCGGCGAGTGGTCCCTGCAACTGCCCTGCCGGACGCCCTGCATGCTGCACGTCTGGACGTATCCGAATCCGGAGGGCGTCTACGCGCACGGCCCGCCGCCGCGGGGGAATCGCGGCGGCCCGCCGGCCGAGGACCCGGGGTTCGACACGCCGGCGACGCCCGGCGAGGACGACCTCTCGTGGGCGGCGCTCCCCGACGACTTCGTCAGTCAGGTTCGGCCCGCCGAGTGGATCGTCGACTTGCTGGAGGGCTGAGCGGTCGCCGGCGGCGACCGCAGGACCCATCTCCGTGCGCGGAGAGGTACGACCGACCGGATGTCTCTCGAACGCGTCTGTTACGACTGCGGCAGGCGAACCGCCGAGCCCGTCGCCCGCTGTGACTGCGGCGAACCGCTGTGGCTCGCTACCGACCCCGGCTCCTTCGACTGGGACGACGTCGCCGACGCGCCGGGGCTGTGGCGCTACGAGTCGCTCCTGCCGGTCGTCCCCGACCCCCTCGACGGCCTCGCGACCGCGGCGGGCGACACGCCGCTTTTCGGCGCGCCGGAACTCGACGCGTTCGCCGGCGTCCGCACCCACGTCAAAGTCGAGGGCCAGCAGCCGACGGGGAGCTTCAAGGACCGCGGGAGCGCGCTCGGCCTCGCCGCCGTCCGCGAGGGCGCCGTCGGCGACGTCGACGCCGTCGGCACCGTCTCACACGGCAACATGGCCATGAGCACCGCCGCGTTCGCGGCCGCGGCTGGCGTCCCCTGCACCGTGCTCGTCCCCGCGGACATCCCCGAGGAGCGACTGGGGATCATCGCGCAGTACGACCCGACGCTCCTTCGCGTCGAGGGCGACTACGGCCGCCTCTACCGGCGCTCGCTCGAACTCGGCCCCGAGCGCGGCGTCGCCTTCCTCAACTCCGACGCCCCGCTGCGCGTCGAGGGCCAGAAGACGACCGCCGTCGAGATCTGCGAGGCGTTCGCGCCCGACGTTCCCGACGCCGTCGTGCTGCCGGTCAGCAGCGGCGGCCACGCCAGCGGCGCGTGGAAGGCGCTGCGCGAACTCCGGGCGGCCGGGACCATCGACGACATCCCCCCGCTGTACCTCGTCCAGGCGGCGGCCTGCGCGCCGATCGCCGAGGCGTTCGCGGCCGGGGACGACGCGGTGACGCCCGTCGAGGGCGGCGACACGATCGCCTACTCCATCGCCAACGCCGACCCGCCGAGCGGCACCCGGGCGCTCCGCGCGGCCCGCGACACCGGCGGTGGCGCGCTCGCCGTGGACGACGACGCGATCCGCGCGGCCCAGCGCGCGCTGGCGACCGAGGCGGGCCTGAGCGCGGAGTCCGCGTCCGCGGTCGCGCTGGCCGGCGCGAGACGCCTCGCCGAGGGTGGCGAACTCTCGTCGGGCGACGACGTGGTCGTCGTCGTGACGGGAACGGGACTGAAGTTGTCCGGCGGCGCGGCGTCCGTCCCGACAGTCTCCATCGACGAACTGGACGCCGAACTGGCCGGGGCGGGCGAGCGCGCCCCGTAGGCGGGGTATCGCAGTCCCCCGAGGAGTCTGCCGACCGGTTCCGGCGACCTCTCAGCTCCCACCGCCCACGTACTCGTCCATCTTCCGCGCCATCGACAGCGCGAACGCCTCGTCGTTGACGTCGGTCTCCATCTCGACGAGCTCGACGTCGTCGTTCAGATGCTCCCTGAGCGCGTCGAACAGCGCCGCGTCGGCCTCGGGGTCGTGGAAGTCCTCGCCCTCGACGCTGATCTGGGAGACGCCCCGCAGCGGCAGGTAGACGGCGACGGGTCCCGACGCCGCGTTCAGCTTCTCGGCGATGATCTCGCCGATCGCCGCCGTCTCCTCGGGCGTCGTCCGCATCAGCGTCACCTGCGGGTTGTGCTCGTGGAACTGCCGGCCATCGAACTCCTCGGGGACGGTGTCCGGCGGGCCGAAGTTCACCATGTCGAGCGCGCCCACCGAGATGACGTGGGGGATCCCCGCCTCCCCAGGCGCGTCGAGGCGGTCCGGTCCGGCGTTGAGGACGCCGCCGACGTGCTCGTCGGCCCACTCGGTCGTCGTCACGTCGAGGACGCCGTCGACGATCCCCTGCCGGACCAGATCCTCCATCGCCCGACCGCCGGAGCCGGTCGCGTGGAAGACGATCGTCTCGTACCCCTGGTCTTCGAGGTACTCCCGCGCAGTCTGGACGCAGGGCGTCGTGACCCCGAACATCGTGACGGCGATGGTCGGCCGGTCCTCGACCTCGACGTCGGCCTCGTTCGCGACCATCCCGACCGTCGCCAGCGCCGCGTTCGCAATGATGCGCCGGGAGAGCTGGTTCAGCCCCTCGATGTCGGCGACGGAGTACATCATCGTCACGTCCGTCGACCCGACGTACGGCTCCACGTCGCCCGACGCCATGGTCGACGCCATCACCTTCGGCACGCCGACCGGGAGCGCCCGCATCGCGGCCGTCGCGATCGACGTGTTCCCGGAGCCGCCGAGGCCGAGGACGCCGTCGAGGTCTCCCTCGTCGTGGAGCTGGCTGACGATCTCGGCCGCGCCGCGACCCATGACGTCCATCGCCGCGCCGCGGTCGGCGCGCTCGCGCAGGTCGTCCAGATCTCCGCCGCCCGCCTCCGCGACCGTCTCGGCGCTCGTGTCCGGTTCGAACCCGGGGTCGCCCATGACGCCCGTATCGACAACGTGTACGTCGATCCCCTGTGCTTCGATCACGTCGCGGGCGAAGCCGATCTCCTCCGCCTTCGTGTCGAGCGTGCCGACGATGACGACCGCCATCAGAACTCGATCCCCTTGAACTCGCGCGTCTGGTTCTCGATGGCCTCCTCCGTCGGCAGGCGCTCGATGCTCGACGCGCCGAAGAAGCCGACCACGCCCTCGGTCTCGTTCAGCACGTACTCGGCGTCGTCGGGCCAGGCGATCGGGCCGCCGTGGCAGATCACCATCACGTCCTCGTTCACGTCCTTGGCGGCGTCGTGGTGTGCCTGGACGCACTCGGCCGCCTCGTCGAGGTCAAGTGCCGTCTCCGCGCCGATGTCGCCGGAGGTCGTCAGCCCCATGTGCGAGACGATCAGGTCGGCCCCGGCCGCGGCCATCTCGCGGGCCTGATCCTCGGAGAAGACGTACGGGCAGGTGAGCATCCCCTGATCGGCGGCCTCGCTGATCATCTCGACCTCCTTGTCGTAGCCCATCCCCGTCTCCTCTAGGTTCCGCCGGAACTGGCTGCCCTCGTCGATCAGCCCCACGGTCGGGAAGTTCTGCACGCCCGAGAACCCCCGCCGCTTGAGATCCTCGACGAAGACGTCCATCTCCCGGAACGGGTCGGTCCCGTTGACGCCGGCCAGCACGGGCGTCTCCTCGACGACGGGGAGCACCTGCCGGCCCATGTCGAGGACGATCTCGTTCGCGTCGCCGTACGGCATGAGGCCGGCGAGCGACCCGCGGCCGTTCATCCGGTACCGCCCCGAGTTGTAGATGATCAGGAGGTCGACGCCGCCGCGCTCCGCGAACTTCGCCGACATCCCCGTCCCCGCGCCGGCCCCGATGATCGGTTCCCCCTTGTCCGCCGTCTCCCTGAGTCGCGAACGCGACTCCTCGCGCGTGTAGTGCATGTGGCACTAGTTAGCAATGATAGTCCGTCTAATCAATATTCGCCAAGACGTTCGTCGGCTCAGGCCGCGCCGAACAGCCACACGAGCAGCGCCGCGGCGCCGGCCACCGCCGACGCGGCGGTCCCGCCGACGTTCCGGCCCTCCTGCAGGCCGACCCGCCAGATCACCGCGCCCCACAGCGTCGTCGCGACGCCCGTGACGGTTCCGGCCACCTCCAGCGCGCCGAGGGAGTCGATGACCTCCCGCCGGAGCGCCGCCGGTTCCGCCGACGACGACACCGTCACCGGGTCGAACGTGAGCGCGAGCACGACCAGCCCCACGGCGAACCCCGCGACGCCCGGTGCGAGCCCCCAGGCCGCCACGGCCCAGGAGTTCCTCGCCGACCCCTCGCCGCCGGCCAGCCACGACCCGGCGTGCAGGAGGCCGCCGACGAACAGCCAGACGATGGGGAGGCCGAGCACCAGACCGCTCGCCGACTTGCCCACCGCCTTCCAGAGGAACTCGTCGATGTCCCGTTTGACCTCTTTTGGCTCGTCGCAACTGCTCGCCAGCTGCTCGCTCCCGGCCGATCCCTCGCAGAACGCGTCCGGCGGTCGCTCGGGGTTGTCGACCGTGACGGCGCCGTCGATGCGCTCGGTGAATATCAACCCCATCCCGTACACGCCGGCGACCATCGCGGCCGTCACCAGCGCCACGACGGCCAGCCCGCGGGCGAGGCTGACGCCGCGTTCGTCGAAGTACCTGCCCGGGCGGAGGAGGGGCGTTCGCGGGGACATCGATCTAAATTCTAATTCGTACGATAAGAAAACTGTCGGATTTATCTCCGCGAGGTTCCGCCGCGGCTGAGCCTCCGCCCGCGGCGACGGGCGCTGCGCCGGCGACCGACGCGTACTTATCGGCCCTTGCGAAGTAATTCGTATGTCCCTCGTAGCGGAATACAAGGTGGGCTGTCGGCACCTCCCGCTCGTCGACGTCGCGGCGGCCGTCCCGGACGCGGCCCTGCGCGTCGACGTGGGACAGCCGAACCAGGGCGGGCCGCCGCCGTTCGCCGTTCGCGCCGCCGCCGAGTTCGAGGCGGTGGAGCGGGCCTTCGACGAGAGCGCCTTCGTCAGCGAGTACTCAGTTGTCGGCCGGACCGGGGACATCCGCCGGTACGCGGTCACCCCCGCGTTCACCATGACCGAGCAGTTCGGCGACGCCGTCGACGACCTGGCCCGACTGAAGACTCTCGCAGCCAACGAGTCCGTCGTCGACTACATCCGCGTCGTCGCCGACGGCTGGGTCCAGAAGCGCCGGTTCGCGGACCGGGACGCCTTCGACGAGTACTGCGCGTTCTGGCGCGAGAACGCCTCGTTCTCACTCCACCGCCTCGCCACGGACGACGCCGACGCGACGCCCGCCGCGACGACCGGTCCCGACCTCACCGACCGCCAGCGCGAGGCGCTGCGCACCGCCCACGAAATGGGCTACTTCGAGGTGCCCCGCGGGGCGTCGCTGTCGGAGGTCGCGGAGGAACTCGGCATCTCGCCGCCGTCGCTCTCGGAGCGCCTCCGCCGCGGGTCCGCGGCGCTGGTCGAGGACGCGATTCCGGTGGGTCACTTAAAGGCCCTCACGCGTTAGAGAACGAGCTATCCGACCCGGCACCTCAGATACGGTTCCACCAATGCAGACGGTAGCGTCCGCCGACGGCACGCGCATCGCGTACGAACGACGTGGCGACGGCCCGCCGCTGGTCCTCCTCCACGGCGGGTCGTCGAGCAGCTACTGGGACCCCGTCGTCCCCCGGTTCGCCGACGACTACACGGTCGTCGTCCCCGACAGACGGGGCCGCGGGAACAGCGACCACCCCGACGATCCCGCCGCCTACGGCCTCGACCGCGAGGTCGACGATGTCCACGCGGTCGTCGAGGCGGTCGACGGCGACCCGGTCCTGTTCGGGCACTCCTTCGGCGGCCTGCAGGCGATCGAGGCCGCCCGCGACGCCCCCGTCGAGGCGGTCGTCGCCTACGAACCGGCGGTCATCGTCGGCGAGTACCGCGAGCGGGCGGACCTCGCGGACCGGATGCGGGCGCGACTCGACGAGGGCGAGCGCCGCGAGGCGATGAAGCTCCACCTCGGCGAGGTGATCCACGGCGGCGAGATGGACGACCTCGACGCGTGGCTGGCGGAGTGGCCGGCCTGGCCCGACTGCGTCGAGCGCGTGGAGAAGGCCCTGTACATGAACCGCGCCGTCGAGGAGTACCGCCTCCCCGACGAACTGGACGTCGACGCGCCGGCGCTCCTGCTGACCGGTTCCGAGGGTCCCTCCCACCTCCGGGACAGCGTCCGCGCCGTCCGCGAGGCGCTCCCCGACAGCCGCCTCGTCGAATTCGACGGCGTCAGCCACATCGGTCCCGTCGAGGCGCCCGACCGCGTCGTCCCGGAGGTCCAGTCCTTCCTCCGCGAGGCGGCGGCCGAGCCGAGACCGCCGTCTGAGTGAGGCGGGGATCGCCGGTGCGGTACGTCCCGTCGTGGCACTGCCCGCCCGGAGTCGTAACGTATTTTAATTCCTCATCCGTTACGTGGACATGTGTCCGGGTTGGGGTAGTGGACTATCCTTCAGCCTTGTGGAGGCTGAGACGCGGGTTCAATTCTCGCACCTGGACCTCGTTCCTTCGAAGAATTACGCCGTAGCTCCCGGTGTGCGTTTTCTCCGGCCGCTCACCCGATGTCGGCCCGTTCGAACCGCCGAAGCCCGAACAGGATCGGCGCGACGAGCCAGGCGAGCAGGACGACGACGGCGACCTCCGGGCGGGCGTACCAGGCGACTCCGTCGGCCGCCGGGAGGTCCATGAACCCGGCGGGGAAGGCGAGCTGAACGGCGACGAGGTACGCCTGCGTCGGGTTGGTGAGCACGCCGAGGAACCGGGTCGCGTCCTCGCCCACGCCGAGTCCGAGCAGTTCATTGAGGGCGTACCGCAGGGCGGCGAGCGCGGACATGCCGTCGACCAGCGTCATCACGTTCGTCGAGAAGTAGAAGCCGAGCGCGGCGGCCATCGCCTGCGCCCGCGACGCCGTCGACGCGGAGATGCCGATCGCCACGGCGACGTAGGCGAGCGCGTACACCGTCGTCAGGGCGGCGATGCCCGCGAACGTGCCGGTCCTGAGCGACCCGAACCAGACCGCCGAGAGCGCGGCCGCCACGGCGAACGCGAGCGCCAGCGACGCGGCGACGACGGCGGCCCGCGAGACGTACTTGCCGACGACCACGTCGCGCCGGGTGATCGGGGTCGACAGCAGGAACTTGATGCTCCCGGACTCGCGCTCGCCGGCGACGGCGAGGTAGGCGGAGACGAGCGCGACGGCGGGCACGAACACCGCACCGACGAACGCGACGTTCCAGAGCGCGCGGAGGACCGCCGGGGGGCCGTCGGGGCCGCCGGCGTCGGCAAGCCGAACCTGCACGAAAAACAGCGCGGTCAGCAGGACGTACACCCCGACGACGAACCAGACGATCTTCGCCCGCCGGACGTCGAGGAAGTCCTTGCGGGCGACGGCGGCGGCGCTCACGCTCTCCCCTCCCTGACCGGATGCCCGTCAGAGGCTCTTCGGCCGCCTGGTCGCCGAGACGGTGCGGCGGCGAAACGCTTCACTGGGTCGCGCTTTCGGGTGGCGGTCATCGAGCGAGGATACGCCCTCCCGCCGCAAAGCCGGTTCTCCGGCGATGCTGGGTGGGTTTATCCGTGGCCGCTGGTCGTCGCTCCCGCGTTCGCTCTCTCGGCCTTCGCGGCGACGGTTCGGACCGGAAAGACTGGGAAGTATCGTTCAGCCTCCCGGGAACAACGTTTTATCGGGCACCGAACGAATACTACGGAGATCATGCGGGAAGCCCTCGTCAGCCTCGACGAATCGGAACTCGCCGCCGTCGGCCTCGAGGAGCTGGTGTCGATCTGTCGCTCGGCCGGGATAGAGGACTTCGAGGAGTTCGCGTGTTACGGCGACGGCGCGATCGTACAGGTGGAAGTGGCCGCGCGACTCGACGAGAAGCGCTTCGCGTCGCTCGACTACGTCGACCGGTGGGAGCGACTCGCGGAGTCCGACGGCTCGCACCTGTACCTGATCGCCTTCACTGCGCCGGGGATCGGGGACGCGGCCGCCGACCACGCGGATGACCTCGTCGGCTGCTGCGAGCCGACGCTGACCGACAACGGGGCCACGATGTCCTTCGTCGGACCGCAGGCGGCGATCAGCGGCATCGTCGACGAGTACGAGCGGGCCGGCCTCTCGCCGGACCTGCGGAAGATAGCGGCGTACGACGGCCGCCGGGACTCGCTGGACGCGCTGACCGACCGGCAGCGCGAGGTGGTTCGGACCGCCTACGAGATGGGGTACTATGAGGTCCCCCGCGAGGTGTCGACCGCGGAGATCGCGGGCGAACTGGATCTGGACGGGTCGACGGTGGCCGAGCACCTGCAGCGGGCCGAGCGGAACCTGCTGTCGAACTACCTCGGGCAGTGACGGACAGCGACGGGAGGAGACCCCGTCCGCCGTCGGACTGCGGCGCTCCGGTCCGGCGTCCCCGAAGTCAGCCGTCCGAGAGCCGCTGGGCGAGCGCTTTCGCGAGGGCGAACGCCTTGGCGGCGCGGAGCGGCGTCGTCGCCGCGTCCGGCGTCGCGGCGGCCCACTCCTCGTACGCCGCCTCGTCGGGGAACGCGTTGACGTAGGGACAGAACGCCCGGTAGCCGTACTCGAACGCGTCGGCCCGGTCCGCCGGCGGCGACGGGTCGGCCTCGATGCCGAACGAGACGACGGCGCTCTCGGGGTCCGCCGAGACGCCCTCCCGCGAGACCGTCATCGCGACGACGGCGTCGGAGGCGGGGCTCTCGGAGCGCACGTCGACCGTCGTCGCGTCGCCCTCGAGGACGAACGGGAGCAACAGGGCGTCGAGGACGCAGGCGAAGTGGTAGGTCTCGTCGCCGACGCGAGCCTCGTGGCGGGACGTCTCGGCGAGACAGAGGTGGTCGACGCCGAGCGCGCCGTTCACCTCCGCGAGGCTGTCGGCCGTCGCGTCGGCGAACTCGCCGAACGTCTCGGGAGCCTCGTCGAAGCCGAACGCGACGCGGAACCGTTCGGCGACCTCTGGGTCGATCTCGCGGTCGTCGATCGCGGTCGTAGGGGTGTTCGTCACGGGAAGTCACCTCGACCCGAACGACGCAGCGGAACGCCGTCCGCGTGACTCCGGAACTGCTGGGCGGGTTTTTCCCGGGCGGTAGGCGCGGGTCCCGAACGCCGGACATGATTTCGACCGTTCCACGACTGAAACCGGCCGAACAGTACTTGTGCCGGGCGAGCGCACGTAGCCCCAGAGTCAATGGGAGGAGAGGACGATCCGGTCGAGATCCTCAAAACGGTCGTCGACCGCCGCGAACTGCTGCGGCGGTTCGCCGACGGGCCGAAGGACAAGCGGACGCTCGAATCGGAGGTGTCGGTCTCGCGGTCGACGGTCAACCGCGCCGTCCGGGAGCTGGAGCTCCTCGAACTGATCGAGTACGGGGCCGACGGGTACCGCCTGACGCCGGTCGGCGAGTTCGTGACGGGCGCCGCCGAGGACGCGCTCGAACAGGTGGCGGCGGCCGCCCGGTTCACCGAGTTCCTGCAGTGGGTCCCGCGCTCGGAGTTCGACCTGGGCCTCCAGCACCTCCGCGACGCCGATTTGCACACCGCCGACGCGGGCGATCCGTGGTCGATGATCAACGAGCACGTCGCGCGACTCAAGGAGGCCTCGTCGGTCCGGGCGTCGCTCCCGGTGACGGGACTACACGCCTTCGAGGTCGTTCACGACCGGGTCGTTCACGGCGACGCGCGGATGGAACTGCTCGTGGAACCCGACGTGGCGGAAACTCACCGCACGGACGCCGCGTACGCGGACTTGTTCGAGAAACTGTCCCGGACGGACCGATACGAGATGTACGTCTACCCCGACTCCTTCCCGTTCGGGGTCGCCGTCATCGACGAGACGGTCCAGTTGCTCGCCGTCGACGGCGACGACCCGAAAGCGATCGTCGAGACGGACGACGCCGCGGTCCGCGAGTGGGCCCATGGGCAACTCGACGCCTACGAGCGGCGGGCGACGGAGTTCGAGGCCGGCGAGGGCGCCGCGCCGTCTGAGGCCTGACCGTCAGGCCGCCATCTCGCGGCAGGTCTCGGCGCAGTCCCGGAGGACCTCCGCGCAGACCTGACAGTGCTCGGCGTCATGCTGTTCGCACTCGTCGGCGCAGGCCTCACAGGCGTCGGCGCAGGTCTCCGCGAGGTCGGAACTGTAGTCGGAGTTCCGGGCCATGAAGCGCGCGTGGAGCGTCGTCAGGTCGGCGACGTCGCGACACAGGCGGAGACACTCCGCCATCTCCTCGCCCTCGCCCGCGCACTCGTCGGCACACCATTCGCAGGCCTGGGCCGCCTCCAGGCAGTTGTCGATACACTGCTGCATCTCGTCGTTCTGACTGACGTGGTCGATCTGAGTGAGCGCCATTGCGGGCGATCGGAGGGGATGGACGGGTTTTGTTATTCGCCGGCCAGCGCCGGACGATAACTAGTGAGGCGGGCAAGGCGGCGGTACAACCCGACCGTAACGCGGTCGGCGGATGTTTGTCTCGCCTTATCGCGGGGGCCGGGCCGCGAAACCGGTGGCCGAAGCGAACAGTGCTGCGGGCCGCGACGCGCGCCTGTCCGTCGCTCTGGTCCCGAGAACGCGGCGAAACCGGAGGTTAAGGCGGTTCCCGTCGTACGGTACCGCGTGACCGAAACCCTGATCCGCGCGCTCGGCGTCTCGTTCGCGATCGTCGCGGGGACGGGTGCGGGGATACTCGCCGTGCTCTCCTGGGAGATCTTCCGCGAGTCGCCGTTCGGGACGGTGATCGCCTTGGTGTCGTTGATCATGTCCGCGACGACGATATACCACGTCGTCCTGCTCGCGGCCGGGTCCGAGACGCTCCTCCTGCAAGTGCTTCGCAGCGTCGTCAACACGGTCATCGCCGCCTTCGTCCTGCTGGCCGTTCGCAGCCACCGCCGACTACAGCGGGACCGCCTGCGGGGCGAGTGACGATGGCCGAACTGACCCCGTTCCAGTCGTACAACCTCCTCGTCGGCCTCGTCGTCGGGGCTGGGCTCGTCTACTTCCTCTACCTCGAGTCCTCGGCGGCGGGGTACCGGCCGTTCCTGCTCGTCACCGTCGCCGGCCTCGTCGTGTTCGTCGTCGGCGGCCCGGTCGTCGAGGTGGCGGCCCCCGCCCTCGTCCACTGGGTCCACGGGCTCGGAGCGCTGCTGGTCGTCTTTGGGCTCTACAACCCCGTCAGCAACGACCTTAGGACGGAGGAGTGGGCCCGACTGCTGCTGGACGAACCGGCGCGGATCCGGCGGCCGGCCGACTGGATGACGCCGATGGACGACGCGATCCTGGAGCTGTTTCACTCCTCCGAGCTCGTCCTCACGCCCGCGATCATCGCGTTCAACATCGACCGCAGCCGGGAAGCGGTGAACCGCCGGCTAACCGCGCTGGAGGAACACGGGCTCGTGGAGCGGATGGAGCGAGGGAAGTACCGGATGACGGAACTCGGCGAGCGGTACCTCCGCGGCGAGTTGCACGTCGCCCTGCTGACCCAGGAAAGGGGGTAGCGCGGCCCGAAGCGCCCCCTCGGGTCGGAAGCACCGCGGCGAAGACCCGATCCGCGCCGAGCGCCGTCCAGACCACCCTCGGTATTTACCGTTCGGAGACGTACACTGTCGATCATGAGTGATGATGACCAGCCACACGATTCGGACGCGCACGCTCACGACCACGGCGTCGAGGGGCCGGGATACGCGACCCCGCAGGCGGCCATCGAGGAGTCCGAGCGGGAGACGACGGCCTACGTGATGGGGCTGTACGTCGGAACGGACGTCGACGCGCCGGACTTCCTCGCGGTCGTCGACCTCGACCCGGACTCCGACACGTACGCGGAGGTCGTCGACCGTCTGGAGATGCCGAACCGCGGCGACGAACTCCACCACTTCGGGTGGAACGCCTGCTCGTCGTCCTGTCACATGGACGGGCTGGAGCGCCGGCACCTGGTGATCCCCGGCCAGTGCTCGTCGCGGATCCACGTCGTCGACACCGAGGACCGCCGCGACCCCGAGTTCGAGACTGTGATCGAGCCCGACGAGGTGTTCGAGCACGACCTCTCGGCCCCGCACACGGTCCACTGCATCCCGGACGGCGAGATCCTCATCAGCATGCTCGGCGACGCCGACGGCGACCTGCCGGGCGGGTTCCTCGAACTGAACGACGACTTCGAGGTCGAGGGGCGGTGGGAGCCGCCGGGCGAGATCGAGATGAACTACGACTTCTGGTACCAGCCGCGCCAGAACGTGATGTTGTCGACGGAGTGGGCCGCGCCGAAGACCTACTACCCCGGGTTCGACCTGGAGGACGTCGAGGACGGCAAGTACGGCCAGCGCCTCCACTTCTGGGACTGGGAGGACGGCGAGGTCGAGCAGACGATCGACCTCGGCGAGGAGGGCCTGATCCCGCTGGAAGCGCGCTTCCTGCACACGCCCGAGAGTACGCACGGGTACGTCGGCGCGGCGCTGTCGTCGAACGTCATCCACTTCCACGAGGCGGACGGGCAGTACCACGCCGATCCGGTCATCGAGTTCGACGACCGCGAGCACGAGGACTGGGACATGCCCGTCCCCGCGCTGCCGACAGACATCCTGATCTCGATGGACGACCGGTACCTGTTCGGGTCGAACTGGCTCCACGGCCAGGTGTGGATGTACGACGTCTCAGACCCGTCGAACCCCCGAAAGGCCGACTCGGTCTCGATCGGCGGCTACTTCGGCGATATCCGGGAAGTGCAGGGACGCGACATCGTCGCCGGGCCGCAGATGCTCCAGCTATCGCTCGACGGCGAGCGCCTCTACTGGACGACGTCGCTGTTCTCCTCGTGGGACAACCAGTTCTTCCCCGAGGAGAAAGAGCGCGGGTCGGTGATGCTGAAAGCCGACGTGAACCCCCGCCGCGGGACGATGACGCTCGATGAGGACTTCCTCGTGGACTTCGGCGACATGCCCGCGGGGCCGGCCCGCGCCCACGAGATCCGGTGGCCCGACGGCGACTGCACGAGCGACGTCTGGCAGTGACGACCGACGGGGACGGACACGAGGTCGTCCTGGAGTGGCGCGACGGGCGGCGGGAGACGGTGCGAGTGGACGAAGGCACCCTCATCCTCGACGCCTGCGAGGCCGCCGGCGTCGCCCTCCCCTTCGGCTGCCGGACCGGCGCGTGCGCCACCTGCACCGCGCTGCTCCGCGAGGGGTCGGTCGACCACTGCAGGCCACCGCGGGGGTTGAAGGAGCGCCACCGGGCGGACGGCTACGTGCTGACCTGCGTCGCGACGCCGACCGAGGACTGCCGGCTGGAGGTGGGCGCCGACGTGCAGGAGGACCTCGTGTCGAACCCGTGGAAGTGAGCGACGGGGACGGCTACGCCGGAGCGTCAGCCGCCGTCTCCCCCGGACGCCCGGTCCGGTTCGCCGAGGCGTTCGGTTCCGCAGGGCCGTCGCCGTCCGCCGGGTCCGCCTCCTCGACGACGTACCGCTGGCCAGCCATCGGTTCGAGGAGGGCGTCGACCGGCGCGTCGTCGTCGCGGAGCACGGGCACGTCGCCGGTGTCGGGCGGGGCCGCGTAGTCGTCGACCGCGTCGCTCAGGTTGATACCGATATCTCGCTCGCGGTTACGCTCGCGGAGCTCCGACTGCGAGACGCGCTCGCCGTTTTTCGTGGCGACGAGTTCGACGTTCTGGATGACCCCGGAGCCCGCGGTCGGGAAGCTGTACACCTGCGGGTACGCTTCCGCCATCGTCCGGTACTCGGCGCGGTAGAACTGCGAGGCCGGCCCCGTCGGCGCGGAGATCAGGTTCGCGAAGAGGACGCCGTCGTCGGCGAGGCGCTCGCGCGTCAGGCGCATGAACTCGACGGTGGTCAGCTGGAACGGCACCTTGTCCCGCTTGTACGCGTCGAGGACGATCAGGTCGTACGTCCGGTTCGTCTCCCGCAGGAACTGCCGGCCGCCGACGTTGTGGACGTTCAGCTGCTCTCCCTCCACCACGCCGAAGTAGCGCTCGGCCGCGTCGATCACCGCGGGGTCTATCTCCGCGACGTCGACGGTCACGTCGTACTCCTCGACGAAGCGCTTCGGGCCGGTGAACCCCCCGCCGCCGATGAACAGCACCCGGTCGATCTCGTCGGGGTCGTCGGTCAGGAGAAAGGGGAGATGGAAGTACCGGGTGTACTCGAAGACGTGCCGGGTCGGGTCGTCCTTGTCCATCGCGCTGTGGGGCGTGCCGTCGAGGTACAGCGTGCGGGTGTCGCCCCGGTCGACGACCCGGAGCTCCTGATACGGCGTCTGCGTCTCGTAGACGATCTCGCCTCTCACGGAGTAGCCGAGCGAGGGTGCGAGGATGGCGCCCGCGAGCAGGAGCGTCACGGCGACGACGGCGAACGCCGGCTTCCGGGCGGGCGACGACAGCGCGATCCGCGCGGCGGTGAGGACTAAGACGAGGCCGAAGACGAGCGAGATCTGGTCGACGCTCAGCGACGGGATGAGGACGAACGTCGTGCCGAACGCCCCGACGATGCTCCCGACGGTCCCGAGGGCGTACACGCGGCCCGACGCCTCGCCGATGCCCTCCCGGTCCGACAGCTCCGCCGCGTAGGGGCTGATGAAGCCAAGCAGGTACGTCGGCGGCCCGAACAGGACGGTGATCGCCGGCAGCGACGCGAACCGCGGGGGCAGCGGGAACGTCGACAGCTGGGCAAGGAGGATCTCCCCGGCGAGGATCAGCCCGGCAACGTACGCCGCCGTCGCGAGCAACAGCCACGTCAGTTGCCGCCCGGTCGCCCGTTCCGCGGCGCGCCGACCGCCCCGGTAGTAGCCGAGGCTCAGGGCGGCGAGGAACACGCCGATGACGCTCCCCCAGGTGTAGATGCTGCTCCCGAACTGGGGCGCGACCATCCGCCCGGCGAGGATCTCCAGTCCCATGCTCGCGACGCCCGAGACGAACACCGCCAGTTCGGGATCGCTCACCCGCCGTTTACCGAACGCGTCGAACGTCCCCATCGGGGTCCCGTACGGACGGATCGCAGAAAAAGATCGCCTAGGATCTCGATCGGGCGGTTACGCGCCGCCCCGAGCGAGCCGCCTAGTCCTGCGCCTCGGGGTCCTCGGCAGCGTCGACGGCGTCCGCCGAGTCGCCCCCCGCGGCGTCGACGCCTGCCCCGCTTTCGGTGAGGTCGGCGTCGCGCCACGCCCCGCGCCGGTACCACCCGAACGCGATGAGCGCGCCGGCGATGTTCGACACCGCGAACGCCAGCCAGATGCCCTCGGGCCCGAACGGTCGGGAGGCGAACCAGGCGACCGACAGCCGGATGCCCCCGAGCATGAGGATCGAGACGAGCGCCGCGGTGAGCGTCCGCCCGGCCCCGCGGAACGCCCCCTTGTACGCGTGGAACACCCCGGTGAAGCCGAACGTCGGCGCGACGTATCGCAGGAAGAGGCGCCCGGTCTCGACCACGGCGGGGTCGTCCGAGAACACCGAGACGACCGGGGCCGCGCCGAGCCAGACGAGGACGCCGACGGCCGCGAGCACGAGGAACATCGAGCGGGCGGCGAAGTGCGAGGCGGTCGCGGCGCGGTCCTCCTCCCCCGCGCCGATGTTCTGGCCGGCCATCGTCTCGACGCCGCGGCCGACGGCGATGGCGGGTAGGAAGATGACCGAGAAGATCCGCACCCCGACGCCGTAGGCGGCGACGACCGCGGTCGGGAACGCGCCGACGATGAGCAGCATCAGGTTGACGGCGACGGCGTTGCCGGTGCCCTCGACCGACGCCGGCACCCCGACCCGCAGCAGCTTCCGCAGGTAGCCCGGATCGGGCGCCATCTGCGACAGGTGGATCTCGACGCCGCGGTTCCCGCGGAACATGATCGTCAGGCCGACGGCGGTCGCCAGCGCCCGCGAGAAGATCGTCGCGTACGCGGCCCCCTCGATCCCCATGCGCGGGAACGGCCCGACGCCGAAGATGAGCAGCGGGTCGAGCGCGAGGTTGACGACGACGGTGACGAACATCACGAGCATCGGGGTGATGGTGTCGCCGTAGCCCCGCATCAGCGACATGAACACGAAGAAGGCGAACATGAACACCATCCCGAGCGAGACGATCTCCAGATAGGCGGTCGCGCCGGGCAGGACGTCGGCGGAGGCGCCAAGCAGTCGGAGGATGTCCTCGACCGCGACGTAGCCGAACGCCCCGAGGACCACGGACGCGATGATCGCGAACGTCACCGTCTGCGACGCCGCGAACTCGGCCTGCGCCTCCTCGCCGGCGCCCGTGTTCTGGGCGACGAGGATGCTTCCGGCGATCGAGATGCCGAGGCCGAGCGAGATGAGGAAGAAGACGACGGGGAAGGCGAAGCTGATCGCCGCCAGCGCGTCGGTGCTGTACCGGCCCAGCCAGATCGTGTCGACGAGGTTGTACGCCGTCTGGAGCAGGTTCGTGACGACGATTGGCAGCGAGAGGTAAAACAGTGGCTTCGCGATGTCGCCAGAGGTGAGATCGAACTCGTCGCGGCTCTTGAACACGGTCCCGGCGCGGCGGCGGAGGGCGGCGACCAGGCGGCGAAGCGGGGACCCGGCCATCAGCGATCACCCCTCGGTTCGGCGTCGCCGGTCGGACCGATACCCGTCGCTGGCATTTCGAACCGAAACTACGAACCTTCCCCGTCAAAAGGTCGGCGAACCGCCCGCCTCACCACTCCGTCCCGATGCGCGCCCGCGCGGACTCGTAGCCCTCGTTCGTCTTCCACCGCTCGCCGGTTTCGACGTGCTCCACGACGTACCGCGCCCCGCAGCTCCCGCACCGCCGAGCGCCGGGTTCCGTCACCGTCTTCGACGCCCGGTGGCGGTCGGCGGTCCAGTCGCAGTCGGGGTCCGTACACCGCAGCACCAGCCGCGGGTCGGCGAACGATCGGCAGTGCCGGGACGCGTCGACCGCGGCCGCTTTCTCCCGGAACCGCTCGCCGTGGGCCGACTCCCCGAAGCGCTGGAACTCCCAGGCGTGGACCAGTTCGTGCCGGATCACGTCGGTGAACTCCGGCCAGCCGTACGCCTCGTAGGCCGCCCAGGTGAGCCGGACGGTGACCGACCCGCTCTCGGCGTCGAAGCGGCAGACGCCGGCGCGGCGCTTCGCGCGCTCCGAGATCTCCCACGAGACGCGGTCAAGGTCGACGTCGAGGGGGACGGTCTCGGCGTACGCCGCGGCGCGCTCGAGGAGTTCGTCGCGGGTCGACGGGGTCGCCGCGCTGCTCGGGGTTCCAGCGGGGTCGTCTCCCGCGGTCACGGCGTCGGCCGCGGTCGTCGCGGCGTCGTCGCTACCGGTCGTCGCGGTCCCTTCGTCCGCCGTCGGTCCCGCGCCGTCGCCCCTCGCCGGGGGTTCCTCCGCCATTCGTCCGTGCGGGTGATGCCGGATTCCCCTTACCTCTGCCGGTCGCGGCGAGCGACGGAGGTCGCCGCGTGGCGCGCTGCCGCTTCGATTCGCTTTTTTCGCTCGGCCGCGCTACGTGGGACACAGTGACTCCAGGGAGCGTAACGGCAACGGTCCGCCGACTCGGCCGGTTCGACGCGCTGGCGCTGACCGCGCTCATCTGGTTTCTCGCGAAGTTCCTGCGGTACGCGTTCCCGCCGCTGTTCGATCCGTTGGCGGCGACCTACGGCGCGTCCTACGCCATCCTCGGCACGGCTTACTCCGGGCTGATGCTCGTGTACGCGGCGGTGCAGTTCCCGTCCGGGCTGCTCGCCGACCGCGTGGGATCGGTGACGGTGATCACCGCCGGCGCGCTGGTGGCGGCCGCGGGGGCGCTCGTGCTCGTCGTCGACGCTCCCTTCGCCGTGCTCGTCGGGGCGATGCTGCTCGTAGGGGCGGGGACCGGCGTCCACAAGACGGTCGCGGTCCGGCTCCTCGCCCGCGCGTACGCCGACCGGACGGGGCGGGCCCTCGGCGTGATGGACACGTTCGGGGCGTTCGGCGGCGTCGTCGCGCCCGCGGCGGTCGCCCTCTTTCTCGGCGCCCCGGGGGTGTTCGGCGCGGGGTGGCGGACGCTGTTTCTCGCGGGGGGCGTCGCCGGCGTCGCGCTGGCCGCCGGGTTCGCCGTCCGCGTCCCGCGGCGGCTCTCCGGCGGCACCGACGCGTCCGCGAGCGGGGAGCGCGGCGGCCTGCGACAGTACGTCGCGCTGTTCCGGGAGTGGCGGTTCACGGCGTTCGTGGTCGCGACCGTCCTGTTCTCGTTCGCGTACAACGGGCTGGTCGCATTCCTCCCGACGTACCTCGCGCAGGCGGCCGGGCTGTCGGCCACGACGGCGAGCCTCATCTACAGCGCCCTCTTCGCCGCCAGCCTCGTCCAGCTCGCGACCGGCGAGGCGAGCGACCGGCTGGGCGAAGTCCCCGTCGTGGGGGCCACGCTCGGCCTGTCGACGGCGGCGCTGATCGCGCTGATCCTGCTGACGCCGACCGGTGACCCACTCTTGCTCGGCGCCGCCGCGGTCGCGACCGGCCTCGGGAGCCACGGCTTCCGCCCGGTCCGGGGGGCGTACCTCATGTCGCTCGTCCCGGACGCCATCGCCGGCGGGAGCCTCGGCGTCGTCCGCACGCTCCTGATGGGCGCAGGAGCGGTGTCGCCCGCCGTCGTGGGGATCCTCTCCGAGACCGTCGGCTTCATCCCCGCGTTCTGGCTGCTCGCGGGGTCGCTCGCCGGCGCCACGGCGCTCGCGGCGGCGCTGTGGGCCGACGAGCGTCGCCGGTAAGGGACGCCGGCGGGGCCGATCCGCAGATAGCTTTTTACTGTAGAGTAAGTAACTATTGATTGAGTATGTCTCCCAATAGTAATTCGGACTGCGACACCTCCGAGGCGAGCGACGGGTCCCCCGCGACGATCGACCGGCGGACGGTACTCGCGTCCGGCGCGGCCATTGTCGGCGGCACGGCGCTCGCCGGGTGTACCGGTGGTGACGGCGACGACGACGGTTCCGGCGACGGCGCGACGAACGTCGCCATCGTGTCGAGCCCCGCCGGCTTCGACGACAACGCGTTCAACGACCTCGCGCTCGAAGGGCTGCAGTCCGCAGCCGAGGAGTACGACCTCGAGATCAATCAGGTCGAGGAGACCGAGCAGGCGCAGTACCAGTCGACCCAGTCCGAGCTAGCCCAGAGCGGCGACTACGACCTCATCGTGCTGGTGTCGTACAACCACACCGAGGCGCTGACCCAGAACGCCGCTGACTACCCCGACCAGAACTGGATGCTCATCAACGACCACGTCGACGAGCCGAACGTCGCCGGCTACACCTGGGCGAACCACGAGATGTCGTACCTCGCGGGCGTCCTCGCCGGCACGATGACGACGGAGGAGCTCTCACACGAGGGGAGCGAGACCGACCCGGGGAGCGCCCAGATCGGGTTCGTCGGCGGCGTCGACGAGTCGCTCATCAACGCGTTCGAGCGGTCGTACGTCGCCGGCGCGGAGTGGGTGAACGGCGACGTTGACGTCAACGTCGGCTACATCGGCGACTACACCGACACGGACACGGCTGCCGACATCGCCAGCTCGCAGTACGACGACGGCGCGGACATCGTCTACCACGCCGCGGCCGCCGCCGGGCGGGGCGTATTCGAGGCCGCGCAGGACCAGAACCGGTTCGCCATCGGCGTCGACGCCGACCAGTCGCAGACGCTCCCGGACTTCCAAGACGTCATCCTCGGCTCCGCGGTCAAGTACATCAACGAGGGGACCCGCGAGGTGGCGACGGCGGTCGCCGAGGGCGAGTTCGACAGCGTCGCCGGCGCGAACACGCTCGGACTGGAGGATGAGGCGGTCGACTGCGTCATCGGCCAGGCGTTCGAGGGGCAGCTCCCGGACGCCGTGAACCAGAACCTGGAGGACGCGAAGCAGGGCATCGCGAACGGCGACATCGAGGTCCCCTGTACCGCCGCCGGCTGTGACTGACGACTCTCTCCGTCTCTCCGCACTCATGCCACCACTACTACACCATGGACGCGAGTGACGCACCGCCCGCCGTTCGACTGGAGGGGATCACCAAGCGGTTCGGCGACGTCGTGGCGAACGACGGGGTCGACTTCGCGCTGGAGAAAGGGTCCGTCCACGCCCTGCTCGGCGAGAACGGCTCCGGCAAGACGACGCTGATGAGCGTCCTCTACGGCCTGTACGACCAGGACGCGGGGACGATCTACGTCGACGGCGAACCGCGGACGTTCGACTCCCCCCGGGACGCGATGGACGCGGGGATCGGGATGATCCATCAGCACTTCCAGCTCGTGGAGCCGATGACCGTCCTCCAGAACGTCATCCTCGGCCACGAGCCGACCGAGAACGGGCTGGTCGACGAGGCGGCCGCGCGGGAGGACGTCGCGGCGATCAGCTCGCGCTACGACTTCGACGTCGGCCGATACCTCGACGCGCGCGTCCACGACCTCGACCTCGGGGTCCGACAGCGCGTCGAGATCGTCAAGAGCCTCTACCGCGGGGCGGAGGTCCTCGTCCTCGACGAACCGACCGCGGTCCTCACGCCGCAGGAGGTAGAGGGGCTGTTCGACGTGATGGAGGAGCTGACGGCGGCCGGCCGCTCGCTCGTCTTCATCACCCACAAGCTCGACGAGGCGCTGACGGCGGCCGACCGCGTCACCGTGCTCCGGGACGGGGAAGTCGTCGGCACGGTGGACGCCGCGGACACCACCGAGCGGGAACTGGCGCGGATGATGGTCGGGCGGGAGGTGCTGTTCGACCGCCAACCGCGCGAGACGGCGCCGGGGGACCCCGTGCTCGACGCGGAGGGCCTCCGCGTCCGGGGCGACCGCGGCGTCGAGCGGGTCCGCGGCGTCGACTGCACCGTCCGCGAGGGCGAGATCCTCGGGATCGCGGGCGTCCAGGGGAACGGCCAGACCGAGCTCGTCGAGGCGATAACCGGGCTCCGACCCGTCGCTGAGGGCACCGTCCGGCTCCGCGGCGAGGACGTCACCGGCGCGAGCCGACGCCGGCGCATCGAGGAGGGGATCGCCTACGTCCCCGAGGACCGTCAGGCGGAGGGGCTGGTGCAGGACTACGACCTCGTGCGGAACGCGCTGCTCGGCAACCAGACCGTCGAGCCGTACGTGAACCGGCACTTCGTCGACTGGGCGGCCGTCCGCGATCACGCCGAGGACATCGTCCGGGAGTACGACGTGCAGCCCCCGAACCCCCGCGCGAGGGCCGGATCGCTCTCCGGCGGGAACCAGCAGAAGTTTGTCGTCGGCCGGGAGATAGAGCATGACCCGGACGTGATGATCGCGTCGCACCCGACCCGCGGGGTCGACATCGGGTCGATCGAGTTCATCCACGATCGACTGCTGGCGCTCCGCGACGAGGGGCTTGCGATCCTGTTCGTCTCGTCGAAGCTGGAGGAGATACGGAAGCTCAGCGACAGGGTCGCGGTCATGTACGAGGGCGAGTTCGTCGACACGGTGGACCCCGAGCGGGTGACCGACGAGGAACTCGGCCTGCTGATGGCGGGCCGCGGGCGCGACGGCGACGAACCGGAGGACGAGGTGGCCGAGCGCGCGACGGACGGGAACAGGGGTGCGTCGCCTTGAGCGACGCCGACCCCGGCCGGGCCCGCGCCGCCGTCGACCGCGCGGCGGACCGGATGCTTGACGCGTCGGTGCTCCAGCGGGTCGTCGTCGCGACGGCGTCGACGGCGCTCGCGCTGCTCGTCGGGCTCGCCGTCGTGGCGGCGGCGGGGTACGACCCGCTGTTGTTCCTCGGCAACGTGTTCGAGGGAGCGTTCGGCGACGAGAACGCCCTCGCGCGGACGTTGAAGTTCGCCACGCTGTTCATCCTCACGGGGGTCGCCGTGGCGGTCGCGTTCCGCGCCGGCGTGTTCAACATCGGCGTGCAGGGGCAGTTCGTCGTCGGCGGAGTCGTCTGCGTCGTCGCGATCCTCCGGCTCGCCCCGGCGCTGCCGACGGGGACCGCCGGCGGGGTCGCCCTGCTGGTCCTCGGGACGGTCGCGGCTGCCCTCGCCGGCGGCGCGTACGCGGCGCTCCCCGGCGTACTGAAGGCCTACGCCGGCGCGAACGAGATCATCACCACCATCATGCTGAACTTCATCGCCGTCGGCGTCGTCGGCTACCTCGTCGAGGGCCCGCTGCGCGGCGAGGGGAACCGAGCCCCCAACACGGAGCGGATCCCGGAGTACGTCGAGCTCCCGGCGATCGCGTTCGACTCGCCCGACTTCTCGGTCGTCGGCCTCGCCGTCGCGCTCGCGGTCGTCGCGGTCGTCTCCGTCGTCATGACCCGTACGCACGTCGGCTACGACATGGTGACGAGCGGCCACCAGGAGCGCGCCGCGACGTACTCGGGCGTCGACGCCGCGCGGACGATCGTCGCGACGATGACCTTCTCAGGGATGATCGCAGGGATCGCGGGGGCCGTCTTCGCCGTCATGGTCCAGGGGTACTACAGCGACCCGAGCGGCGTCGGGACGTACGGGTTCGACGCCATCGCCGTGAGCCTGCTCGCGGCGAACAACCCGCTCGGGGTCGTCCCCGCGGGGCTGCTGTTCGGCGCGCTCGACTCTGCCGGGACGCACATCGGGATCAACAGCGACGTCCCGGTCCAGCTCATCGACGGGATTGTCGGCCTCGTCGTCCTGTTCGTCGCGGCGCCGGAGCTGTTCCGAATGGTCGCGCCGCGGGCCGGCTTCGGGGGTGACGACCGGTGAGCGTCGCCGACTACGCGGCCGAGAACCGCGTTCGCGTCGGGAGCGCCGCCGCCCTGGTCGTCCTCGTCGCGGCGGCCGCGGTCGCGCTGGACCTACCAGTCGCAGTCATCGTCACGGTCGGTTTCGTCGAGCGGGCACTCCAGGCGGCGACGCCCATCGCGCTCGCCGCTATCGGCGGGCTGTACGCCGAGAAGAGCGGGGTGTTCAACATCGGCCTGGAGGGCTTCATGATCTTCGGGGCTGCCAACGCGGCGGCCGTGACGTGGCTCCTCGGCGGCGGGTCACCCAGCCAGGCGGACCTCTGGCTCGCCATCCTCGCAGCGGTACTCATCAGCGTCGCGTACACGGTCGTCTTCGCCGTGCTGACGATCCGGTACGAGGCGGACCAGATCGTCGCCGGGCTGGCCGTCTGGTTCATCGGCCTCGGCTTCGGCCCGTTCACGGCGGTCATCCTCTGGGGGAGCAGGAACAGCCCGAGTATCGCGAGCGTGAACGACCTGACCGTCCCGGTCCTCTCGGAGGTCCCGGTGGTCGGTCGGATACTCTTCGACGCGTCGCCGCTGGTGCTGCTCACGGCCGTTCTGGCGGTCGCCGCCTGGGTGGTGCTCTACCGCACCAGGTACGGCTACTGGATACAGGCGGCCGGCGAGAACCCCGAGGCGCTCGACACCGCCGGCGTGAACGTCGCTCGCGTCCGGTACGCGGCGGTGATCTTCTCGGGCGCGATGGCGGGGCTCGGCGGCGCGGTGCTGCTCGCGCACGCCGGGTCGTTCACCGGCACCGGCGACACGATGGTCAACGGCCGAGGGTGGATCGGCATCGTCGCCTACCTGTTCGGCAACTACAACCCGCTCGGCGCGGCCGCCGCGGCGCTCCTGTTCGGCGGGCTGGACATGCTGCAGATCCAGTTCCAGACCGCCGGCATCGACCTGCCGAACCGGCTCGTCAACCTGTTCCCCTACGTTGCCGTCGTCGTCGTGCTCACGTTCTGGGGCTCGACGAGGATGCCCGCCGCGGTCGGGGAACCGTACGAGAGCGAGGAGTAGCCGCGGTCGGCCACGCGGCCGCCCGGGCGCTATCGTGTCAGTTTGAATACTGTATTCTCGAACACTATAAACGGATGACGTGACGTGGACATCGGTGTAACGTGGTTGCATTCATTTCACATAGGGAATAAATATACGCGGCGGCTAGAGGGCGACGATGCAAGAAGTCACGAGGCGACGCGAGATCCGCGACGAGGTAACTGGCTACCGCGACCCCGACCACGACGTCGACCCGCTGTTCGTCAACCGCTGGTCGCCGCGGGCGATGACCGGGGAGCCGCTCGACGAGGCGGAGTACCTCCCGCTGTTCGAGGCCGCCCGGTGGGCCCCGTCGGCGTTCAACAACCAGCACTGGCGCTTCGTCTACGCCGCCCGTGACGACGAGGAGTGGGACGACTTCCTCGGTCTGCTGAACGACGCGAACCGGGCGTGGGCCGCTGACGCCGCCGTGCTCGCCGTCATCACGTCGAAGACCACGTTCGACCACAACGGCGAACCGGCCCCCGTGCACTCGTTCGACACCGGCGCGGCCTGGGAGAACCTGGCGCTCGAAGGCGCCCGCCGCGGCCTCGCCGTCCACGCCATGGCCGGGTTCGACTACGAGCGCGCGGCCGCGGTGCTGGGCGTGCCCGAGGAGTTCGCGGTCGAGGCCATGGTCGCCGTCGGCGAGCGCGCGCCGCCGGAGACGCTCCCCGAGGAACTCCGGGAGCGCGAGGAGCCGAGCGGGCGCAAGCCGCTCGACGAGATCGTTCATCGGGGACGTTTCGAGTAGACGCCGGGTCCGCGCGGGCATCGGGAGTGGGTATAACTCCGTGTGCCACGAAATGGCACGCATGCCCGTTCCCGGCTACGACCCCGAAGACGTCGACGACGCGCTCGAAGCGAACCTCGGTGAGGGAGAGCTAGCGGAGCTCCTGACCGACGAGGAACTGCGGTCCTACCGGCGCGAGGAGGTGACTCTCGTCGACCTGCTCGACGAGTCGGAGATAGAGCGGGCGTTGGACGACGAGGAGTCGGCCGGCGGCTGACTGGCGGCGAGCGGCCACTGACCCGCGCGACCTCCGCGAACGTCGACCGACTGGCCCGGCGGGCGTGACGCGCCGAGCCCAAGGCACTTTCTACCGGCGCGCCGACTGATCGGCCATGCGCGCTGTCGTCCTCGAAGAGCACGGCGAACCGCTGTCGGTGCGGGACGTCCCCGATCCGACCGTCGACCCGGACGGCGCCGTCGTCGAGACGGAGGCCTGCGGGATCTGTCGGAGCGACTGGCACGCCTGGCAGGGTCACGGCGACTGGGTCGACGACCGCGTCCCGACCGGGCAGATACTGGGCCACGAGCCGGTGGGCACCGTCGTCGAGGTCGGGGCGGACGTGGAGACGGTCGACGTCGGGGACCGGGTCGTCGTCCCCTTCAACCTCGCCGACGGGACGTGTCCGGCCTGTCGCCGCGGCCGGACGAACTACTGCGAGGGGGCCACCGCGCTCGGGTTCGGCCCGGACGCGCCGGGCGCGTTCGCCGAGCGCTTCCCGGTCCCGCGGGCGGACGTCAACGCCGTCCCGCTTCCCGACGGCGTGTCCTCCGTCGCCGCGGCCAGCCTCGGCTGTCGGTTCGTCACCGCGTTCGAGGCGTTAGACGCCGTCGCGGACGTCGGCGGCGGGGACCGCACGGTCGTCGTCGGCTGCGGGGGCGTCGGCCTCTCCGCGGTGCAGGTGGCGTCGGCCCTCGGCGCGACCGTCGTCGCGGTCGACGTCCGCGACGAACCCCTCGCGATGGCGGCGGAGGTGGGCGCCGCGGAGACGGTGAACGCGGCCGACGCGGCGGACGTGCCGGCGCGGGTCCGGGACCTCGTCGGCGGCGCCGACGTGTCGATGGACGCGCTCGGCAGCACGGAGACGTGCCGGGCGGCGGTCGGCTCGCTGGCGAGCGGCGGCACCCACGTCCAGGTCGGCCTCACGGGGGACGACGACCGCGGCGAGATTCCGCTCCCGATGGACGAGGTGGTCCAGAAGGGGATCGCGGTCCGCGGCTCCCGCGGGATGCCGCCCGCCCGCTACGACGACCTCTTCCGGCTGATCGCGAGCGGTCGGGTCGACCCCGAGGCGCTGGTGTCGGCCACCGTCGCGCTCTCCGACGTCCCCGACCGGCTGGCGGCGATGAGCGAGTTCGACGCGGTCGGCGTCGAGGTTGCGACCGAGTTCGCGTGAGCGAGCGTCCGGCGACGGCTTATTACCCGTTCGGCCCTAGTGGGAGACGAATGCCATCCGGTTCGAGCGACGGCCGGGACGCGATACTGACTCCGGCGGAGCGCACGCGACTCGCCGATATCCGCGCCGCGACCGATCTGGCCGACCTGACGCGCCGGTTCGACGCCGACTCGGAGCACGACGCCTACTTCGCGGCGAAGCGGGACTGGTACGACCTCCGGGAGAAGGAACTGGCCAGCGTCCCCCGGCGCGACGGCCTCCCCGGCGACTGCGTGACCGTCGACGGACACGCCATCTGCGTCCACGGGATCACGCACGCTGACACGCCGGCCGAGGAGCGGTACCTCCGCGAGCACGTCTCGCGCCTGCTCGACGGGGGCGCAACGGTGTACTGCGAGCAGGGCGTCCGGCGGATGTACTTCGACGACGTCCCCGGCGTGTACGCGATGGACGACTACCGGTGGGCGATGAACCGCTGCCGCGACGCCGACGTCGACGCCCCCGCGGAGGGCTTCGCCGTCTCGGAGTTCGAGGGCCTGCTGGAGGACGTCGACTCGCTCGCCGAGGAGTTCCGGGAGGCGGCCTTCACGCTCATCGAGTCCGGGAGCGACGTCTACGGCGAACGGTTCGGCGCGGCGCTCGGCGACGTCGCCTCCGGCTTTCTCACCACTCACGAGGACCTCGCGACCGGGGAGGACTTCGAGTCGTTCCGCAAGACGCGGCGGGCGGCGGAGAACCCCGAACGTCTCGTCGACCTCCAGCGCTACTACGCGAAGCGCTTCCTGCCGCAACCGCTGGAGCGGGAGTGGCTGCGGCGCCACGACCGCCAGCTCGAGCTCGTGACCCACGCGCGAAACGAGCGCATGGCGGACTACGCGGTGTACCACGCCGAGGGCACCCGGCCCGTCCACCTGATCGTCGGGGCCGCCCACCAGCCCGGGGTCGTGTACTACCTCGAACGCCACCGCGCCGGCGAGCGGGACCTCGACGGCTTCGAACTGAGCGAGTGAGTCACCGGTCCGCCTCGCCCGCTCGCCCGACACCGACCCGGTCGAGCACGAGGCCCGGCCCCGGCGCGCCGTCGCGGAGCCAGACGACCAGCGCCGCCGCCGTGAGGCCGACCTGTGCGAGGAAGAACGGCGTGGGCTCGATGCCGGCGAAGTGCGCGACGAAGCTCTGGGTGGTGTCGTACTCCACCGGCGGCAGGACCGGCCACGCGAGGAAGGCGAGATCCGACGGAACGCCGTACAGAAGCGCCGGCAGGGCGTCCGCCGCGAGGTGCGAGGCGTAGCCAAGGCCGAACGCGCCGCCGAGCGTCGGCGCGCCGGCGCGTCGGGCGAGCCACAGGACGAGCGCGACGACGAGCGCCGCGACGAAGACGGAGTGCGCGAGCGAGCGCCCGTTCGGGAGGACGCCGACGCTCCAGGCCAGCGGCTTGTCGATCAGGTCGGGGAACTGGGTGCCGAGGGCGATCAGTATCGTCTCCGCGCCGTCGGGCGGGCGCGCTCGCCGCCGACGCGACGTCGCGGCGAACAGTAGGTACCCGACGGCGAGGTGTCCCCAGGGCCACATGGGGCGGGCTTCGGCAGGGGGACGGAAACCGGCTTCGGCATCGACCGGAGACGGGATTCGCGGTGCTCCCGGCGAGGGCGAAAAAGCGAGATCGGATCGGTCCCGGACGCCGCGCTATGTGTACCGGTACGGCCGCTCCTCCTCGTCCCCGTCCTCGTCGTCCAGTTCCTCCAGGTGGATCACGTCCTCGTCGTCGCTCTGCTCGTCGAGGCGCTGGCGGAGCTCCGTCACGTATCGCTTGTGCTCCTCCAGTTGCTCCCGGAGGTGTTCGGCCTCCAGTTCGAGGCGCTCGTGCTCGCGGACGAAGCTCTTCGGCACCTCGACCTTCGGCGGGAACGACGACGTGTCCTCGTCGCCCTCGTCGAGTTCGTGCTCGGGTACGACCCGCACCTGACCGTCGTGCGCGACGAGCGTGTCCACGTAGTCCCGGAAGACGGCAGACAGCGAGAGGTCTCGCTCCTCCGCGATGTCCCGAAGCGTCTCGAACGCGTCCTCGTTGACGCGAAACGAGATGGTCTTGTTCTTGTTCCCCATCTTGCCCACGAATCGTCCCTACAGCCACTTAACCATTTGTCAGACGGAGGCAAGGAGAGTGCCCGTCGAGGGTGCGCGGGGAGGAGAGACGCCACAACGCCGGCGATTCACTCCACGACGCCGGTCACGAGCACCGTGCGGTCGGCGGTCACGAGGACCTCGACGCCCGCCAGAGTGAACGACACTTCCAGTTCGGCGTCGGAGGCGGGCCCGCCGAGTAACCGGTCGAGGGCGTCGACGTCGACGACGTCGAACAGGCGGTCCTCGATCTCGTCCGCGTCGACGCCGCGGCGTTCGGCGACCGCGGAGACGATGCGGTAGCACAGTTCGTCGCTGTCGGTCCGGGGGAGCTGCGTCGCGTTCGTTTCGGTGACGGCCATACTCCTCTGGAGTCGACGGGACCCCCTCTTGCTTGCGCGAATACAGCCTGTATGTAACCGAACCGATCACTAGCTGTATTCGGGCGATCGGCTGACCGTTCCGGCGCCGCCCCCGCCGTCGGCGGCGACACCACGAACAGGTTCTTCACCGGTTCGCGGCGTAGCGTCGGCCGTGTCGACGACCCCACCCCCGGCCGCGGACGGCCTCCCCGTTCTGGGACAGACCGTCGAGCTGATCCGCGACCAGCTCGGCCTGCACGACGCGGTCGCCGAGGAGTACGGCGACGTCGTGCGGATACGGACGCTCGGGGTCGGAGAGTACTGCCTGCTCTCCCACCCGGACCACGTCGAACGCGCCCTGATAGAGGAGCCGGAGGCGTTCGCGAAGACCGACGACTTCGGGGTCGCGTTCGGGGAGAGCGTCGGCTCGACGGAGGGGGAGCAGTGGCGTCGCCAGCGCGACGCCCTCGAGGAGTTCTTCTACCCGGGGCGGATCCGGTCGTACGTCGACGACGTGGTTCGGATCACGCGGCGACGAGTGGACCGCTGGGCCGACGGCGACCGGATATCGGTGCGCCGGGAGATGGACCGAGTCGCGCTCGCGAACTTCTTCGGGGCGGTGTTCGGCCGGGAGCTCGACCCCGAGGGCGACGAGACCCTCCGCCGGGCGGCGGGCGACCTCAACCTCTGGTTCGAGCCGACCTCCTTCGCGCTCCCGAACTGGGTGCCCACGCCGGCGCACCGCCGGTTCCACGAGGCCGTCGAGACCCTGCGGGCGGAGGGCGAGGCGCTGCTGGCCGAGCGCAAGCGGGGCGACCTCGGCGACGACCTCCTGTCGACGCTGGTCGAACTGCGCGGGGGCGGCGGGGCCGACCTCAGCGACCGGGAGATCGTCGACCAGGTCACCGGGCTGACGTTCGCCGGCTACGAGACGACGGCGCTGCTCCTCTCGTACGCGCTGTACCTGCTCGGCACTCACGACGAGGTGCGCGAACGGTTCCACGCCGAACTGGACGGCGTCCTCGGCGGCGACGCGCCGACGCTGTCGGACGTGGGGAAGCTCACGACCACGGAGCGGATCGTCCACGAGACGCTGCGCCGGTACCCGCCGGTGTTCATGCTCCCCCGGGTCACGACGCGCCCCGTGGACCTCGGCGGCTACCGGCTCCCGGAGGGAATGCGGACGCACGTCTCGATCTGGCGGCTGCACCGCGACGAGCGGTTCTGGGACGCCCCGGACGACTGGCGGCCGGCGCGGTGGCGCGACGCCTCGCCCGCCGACAAGGGGTGTTCGTTCGTCCCGTTCGGCGCTGGCCCGCGCGCCTGCCTCGCACAGCGGTTCGCGCTCCTTGAGGCGGTCATCGCGCTCGCCACGGTCGGCCAGCGGTACCGCGTCGAGCCGCTGCGGGACCTGGCGCTCGACCCCGCGATGACCCTCCAGCCCGCACACGACATGCCCGCGCGCCTCCGCCGGCGGGCTAGGGATGGGGAGTGACTATCGTTGCGAACTCGCTTCCGAACACGCGGCTCGCCCCGACGCCGCTTCGGCGTTCCGGAATACCGCATAAATCGACAGGACGAGCCCTCGACACCCTGGTTACACCCACAAGCGTATTCACCCGTGGTAGTTTACCAGTAGACAGACTCTCGATCACTGCCGGCTGCGTGAATCTAGGATTATAATGGTAAACGAACGGAAGGAAGGCGTTGGAGAAGACGGAGCGGCAGTCCTGGTCGGCGGCGGTCCCGGCAGAGACTACCCGTGCGTTCGATCGCTCAAAGAGCGGGGGATAACGACGATCTTCGCCTGCACGGACGCCAAGTCGCCGGTCTGCGCGTCGCGGTACTGCGACGAAACGCAACTCATCCCGTCTCCGAGGGAGGATCTGCACGCGTTCAAGGACGCTCTCCTCGAAATCGCCGCCCGGCGTGAGGTGAAGACGATCGTTCCGACCCGAGAAGACTGTGTGCACGTGCTCTCGAAGTATCTGGACGCTTTCGAAGGACGCGTCTCGCTCGTCGTCCCCCCGTTTCAGACGCTCCGAACCGCCAACGATCGGTTGCGACTGGCGGAGGCTGCAGAGGAGGCGGGGGTCCCAGTCCCAGAGACGCGACTGCTCACCGAGGTAGACGACTGGTCCCGTCGTTCGATAATCAAGTCGCGATACAACCTCCTCACCGAGGAGAACGCCGAGGGCGTCCCCCGGGGACAGGTGGAGACGGTCAAAGCGGTCACGCACCTCGACCCGGGAGAGAGACCGGACGTGGAGGGAATCTGCGAGGAGATGCGTCACGTTCCGATCGTTCAGGAGTTCGTCCCGACCGACGACGAGTTCGTGTTCGCCGCGCTGTACGACCGCGGCGAACCGCTAGCGACCTTCCAGCACCGACAGGTCAGGGGTGACTCGTACGTCGGAGGCGGAGGCGTCTATCGGAAATCCGTGTTCGACCGAGATCTCCAGACGACGGCCGAGCGACTTCTCGACCACCTCGACTGGCACGGCCTCGCTTGCATCGAGTACATGCGAGACGCGAACACGGGCGAGTTCGTGCTCACGGAGATCAACCCTCGAACGTGGCAGTCGCTCTCGGCCGCGGTCCACGCGGGCGCCGACTTTCCGCTCTACTACTGGCTCGCTGCGGCGGGACGAGCGGCAGCGATCGATCCGGCGTACGAACTCGATGCGGGGACGCACTCGCTGTACGGCGAGCTGCAGCACTTTCTCAGCCTGTTCGGGGACGGCTCGCCGCACGTGGAACGTCCCCCGGTCGCCGCGACCGGCCTGGCGATACTCTCCTCGCTCTACGAGGACCCGTATTTCGACTACACGCGCCTCGACGATCCCGGCCCCTTTTTCAGCGGCGCGAGTCTGGTGGCTCGGAACCTACTTCAGGAGTCCGACTAGACCGCCGCACGGGGCAGCAAAGCTCGGAGCGACGGAGCGAAATCCGGCGGAGCGGACAGAGCAGACTGTGATCCCGTACGGGTGGGATCAGTTCCTTCGGTCGGGCCCCGCATCTCCTTATTCGCGGCCGTGATCCTTGCGACGGATGCGGGGGAGGCCGGGCGCGCCGTCCCGAACCCACGAAGCGGCTGCGATCATGACGAGGACCGGCTCGAGAACGGCCCAGGGCGACCCCACCCCGCTCCAGAGAACGATCCCAGCGGTCGTCGCAACGGCCGCGACGACGAAGGCGGTGACCGACCGGACGGACGCCTCCGTACGGTACGACAGTGCGGCGACCGCAACAGCGAACGCGGCCACGTAAGCGAGGGCGACGACGCCGGTCCAACCGACGAGTTCCGCGTACGCGTGGAAACTCGGCCGGGTCGCGTACTCCTCCTGAGAGACGATCGGCCAGAACAGAAACAAGTTCGTCTCGGCGTCGCCGGCGGCGACGGCGGCGTAGAGGTCGGCCAGTAGATGGGATCCGTAACCGATGGCGAATGCGTTTCCGAGTTCGGCCCTGTCGACGGCGCGGGCATATCGGCCGACGATTACCGTTACGGCGGCCGCGGTCACTACCGAATGGGCCAGCGTCCGTCCGGTCGGGAGGACGGCGAGCGTCCACGATAGCGGCTTGTCCACGAGATCGGGTAATTGGGTCCCAACAGCCAGAGCGACTGTTGCCGCTGGCTCGGGGGACCGTCCCTCCCGGTACTGCCGAGAGAGGGCATAGGCGAGGTATCCGACGGCGAGATGACCGGGCGGCCACATAGAGAGTGACAACGGCTCTGACGGCATAGCGCTGGGGACTCGTTCCGGTCGTACCGCGAACAAAGAAACGCGTTCTCGCGGCGCTGCCGCGCGGGCGAGCCCGTAGACCGACTGTGTTCCTGAAGCGATCTCCGCCTGAAACGGAACGACAGGTCCCCGAACCAGAGGGGGGATAGTTATAGGGCCGTTTCCCCGTGCGTAACCGTATTACTCGGACCGACACCGATTAAGGCCCGTATTTTGAGGGTCGCGTACTTTGCGGGGATCCACTGTGCAAATTATCGCCGTGAGGATCTTCAATAATGAGGCGTGAATGGTCCACCGGCCTCGGATCATTCGCCATCTCCCGGGACGCGTCTGTAACTGAATCGAGGCACGGTCCGCGGCCCCGGTGCCCTCCTCAGGTTCTGCTGCAAGACGACCGGTAATTTGGCGCTCTGGCGGATAGATGTACTCCCGGTACTACTCCGCTACTACCGGCAAGTTCGCATCAAAGAAATTGCTATTAATCGAAATGTAGACAGGGTAACTATTCGTGAAGTACTGTTTCGATCTGGAACAGACGTGCTGTATATCCCTGTCTGAGACCTCCGTTCTGCCACAGCTGAGGAAATGAATGGATACAATAATTGCCATTCCGTTAACCTAAATCGCGTACTAGTTTTTAATTCCAAATATTACAAGTTGAAAATAACTAACCATGCCAGATAGTTTGAACGTTCATAGCTGCGTGGTCGGCCTAGGATACGTTGGGTTGACGCTGGCGATTCACCTCGATCGAGCGGGGTACGAGACGGCCGGATACGACATCGACGAAGAGAAAGTCGACGCCTTGGGACGGGGCAACGACTCGATGGGGGAGTTCGACGATTCCGCAATCGCCGAAAGCGACATTTCGTTCACGAACTCACCGGAGTCCCTCGAGGAGTGCGACTACGTCCACCTTTCCCTCCCGACGCCGCTCGACGAGTCGGATACGCCGGATCTGAGCGGTCTCGAAGCGGCGTGCGAGACTGTCGGTCGACACATTTCGGACGGGACGGTCGTGGTGTTCGAGTCGACGCTGTACCCGGGTGCGACTCGAGAGGTGCTCCGACCGGCGGTCGAACGGGGAACGGCGGCGCAAGGAGGCGCGTCGTTCAGCGTGGGATACTCGCCGGAACGGATCGTTCCGGGAGGAGGAAAGAGCTTCTCGGAAGTAACCAAGGTCGTCAGCGCCGAGGACGACGGTACGCTCGACGATCTAGCGGAACTGTACGACAGCATCGTCGACGCCGGGGTCCATCGCGCCGAGAGCATCGAGACGGCGGAGGCGTCGAAGTGCCTCGAAAACGCACAGCGCGACGTCAACATCGGCCTCGTCAACGAGTTCACGATGGGGTGTCGCCACCTCGATTTCGACCTCGATCCCCACGCGGTTCTCACGGCCGCGCGGACGAAGTGGAACTTCCAGGACTACAGACCGGGTATCGTCGGCGGTCACTGTATCCCCGTCGACCCGCACTACCTGCGGTACGCGTTCGAGGAGTCCGGTTTCGACCCGCAGGCTCTCCGGACCGCCCGCGCGACCAATCAGCAGATGGTGAAACACGTCCGTTCGAGAACCGTCGACGCGCTGTGCACCGCGAAAGCGCCGGGACGGATCGTGGGCGGGCCGGTCGAGAGCGTCGGCGATATCCGAACGGAGGGGTCGCTCCCCGAGAGCGTAGCGGGGTCCCGAGTTCTGCTGCTCGGATTCGGGTACAAGCCGAACGCCCGAGACGTGAGAAACTCGGGCGTTCCCGAACTGGCGCGCGAGTTCGAACAACTCGACCTCGAGGTCAGCGGATTCGACCCGTTCCACGACGCCACCAGCGTTCCGGAGTCGTACGACTTCGACGTCATGTGGAGGTTGGACTTCGACGGCGTGGACGCCGTCGTCCTCCTCGCCCCGCACGACGAGTTCCGTGAGCTCGACTTGGAATCCGTCGCCGACCGGATGAACGACGACCCCGTCTTCGTCGACGTCGGTAACGCGTTCGACCCGGAGACGGCGACGGCGGACGGGTTCACGTACCGGAGGCTCTGAGATGTACCGTAACAGCACTATCGGGGTCGTCGTACCGGCGTACAACGAGGAGGCATTCGTCGGCGGCGTCGTCCGCGACCTTCCGGAGTTCGTCGACGCCGTCTATCTGGTAGACGACGCGTCAACGGACGAAACGTGGGCGGCGATGGGGGAAGCGATGGAAGCGCGAGAAGTCGGAGGAACCGCGGTCCCGGCCGCGAGCGCAGCCACGGAGAGACGAGTGCGCTCGGTCGCCGACCGGATCTCGGACTCCGAGACGATCGGAAACGTGACGCGGCTCCGTCACAGCGAGAACCGAGGGGCGGGTGGAGCCGTGAAGACGGGATACCTCGCGGCCCTCGAGGACGGCGTCGACGTGATCGCTACCATAGACGGCGACGGGCAGATGGACAGCGGCCGGCTGCCGAGGATTCTCGACCCCGTCGTTACCGGACAGGCCGAGTACGCGAAAGGTAACCGCTTCGCCGGGCGCGACCTCGTCAGAGAGATGCCCGCGTTCCGCCTGTTCGGTAACGTCCTGCTGACCGGCTTGACTCGCGTTGCGAGCGGGTACTGGCAGCTATCAGACCCGCAGAACGGGTTCACAGCGGTCTCCCGCGACGCACTGAAGCAAGTAGACGTCGATGGGATCTGGGAGTACTACGGCTACATGAACCAGCTTATGGCGCAGCTTAACGCGGCGAACGTACGGGTCGCGGACGTCCCGATGCCCGTAACGTACGGCGACGAAGAGAGCAGCATAGACTACCTTCAATACATCCGTCGCGTCTCGTTGTTGCTACTGGTCTCTTTCGTCCGGCGTTTGTCGAGGAAGTACAGCGAGCGAAATCCCTCTCTCGTTCCCGTCTGCTACGCTGTCGGCGCGACGGTCGGTTCTGTCACCGTTCTCGGGGGACTGCTGTCGGCGGCGACCGGTGACCGCAAACGCATTTCCCGGCGCACCACGGCGGGCGGTCTGGTTATCTCCCTCGCCGCGTTCGTCGTCGCGGCCGTTCTCGACAGGGCAGCGATCCCGATCGCGGTCGACGCGACGAAGACGCGGCCGGGGCTTGAGTCGGACGGAACGGGGTGGGAACGATGACGGACGGAGACCCCCCTACGATCTTCTTTACGATAACGCATCCACACGACGTGCATCTCTTTCGGAACGCGATCGGGGAGCTCTCCGACCGAGGATATCGCGTTCACGTGTTCGTTCACGAAAAGGAGATGACGTCGACGCTTCTGGAGAAATACGGGATTCCCCACAAGGTACTCGCGGGCGACCACGCCTCAAAGGCCGAACTGTTCGCGAGCTGGTCCAAGTTCGGATACAACCTGTTCAGGGAAGCACGTCGGATACGACCCGACCTCATGGTGGCCGAGGTCGGAGCGGCAACCGCACCGGTCTCCCGTCTCCTCGGTATCGACAGTCTGGTGTTCATGGACGCCGAACACGCCACGCTTCAGAACAGTCTCGTCTTCCCGTTCGCCACGCGGATCTGTACCTCGACGTGCTTCTGGAAGGACATCGGTCGCAAGCAGGTCCGGTACGACGGGTACCAGGAACTCGCGTACCTCCATCCGGACAGGTTCAAACCGGACCCGTCGGTACTCGACGAGGCCGGCATCGGCGAGGACGAGCCGTTCGTCATCCTCCGCACTGTCGGGTGGAACGCGGCGCACGACATCAACGCCGGCGGCTTCGACGGACTGAAGGCGGTGATCGAGGACCTGGAAGCCGAGGGCGTCACCGTCGTCGTCACGTCCGAAACGCCACTCCCCGCCGACCTGGAATCGTACCGTCTCTCCATCGATCCTCACCGAATCCACGATCTGATGTACTACGCGGACCTGTACGTCGGTGAGAGCGCGACGATGGCCACCGAAAGCGCCATGCTGGGAACCCCGGCGGTGTACGTTTCGACGCTCGAAGTCGGGTACACGAACGAGATCGCCCGGGACTACGGCCTGATATTCAACTTCTCCGGCGAGGACAGACAGAAACGCGGGATAGCGAAGGCCAAAGCGATACTCGACGGAAGCTACGAGGCCGATTGGGGGGAACGCTGGCGGCGCCTGATCGCCGACAAGCGCGATACGACCGACGTCATCCTCGAACAGGTGCGAACGATGACCGAACGACCGCGGCAGAAAGTGCCTTCATGACTCCTCGAACGTTCGATATGCGAGCGGATGGGCGAACTGCTTGCATAACTCTCGACCTGGAGAACAACTGGAACTTCGAGTCCGACGACCTACAGTACCTCGTGTTCGAGTACGTCGACGAGTACATCGAGATGGTTCGATCCCTCGATCTCCCGGTGACGATCTTCGTCGTCGGCGAGATCCTCGAGGATCGCCCGGACGTCGTGCGCCGTCTCGATGCCGGGCTCGACGCGGAGTTTCACCTCCACTCTCACCGTCACAACATGCACGGCGAGGTGGACATCGAAAGGGAGATCCGCGACGGCGTCCGCGCCTTCGAGTCCGTCCTCGGTCAGAAACCGCGCGGCTACCGTGCACCGCGGTTCATCATCGACGACGGCGATCTCGCCGCCCTCTCCGAAGCGGGCTTCGAGTTCGACAGCAGTGTCTGTCCGTCTTACAGGCCCGGCGTGTACAACAACCTCGGCGAACCGACCGACCCGTACTTCCCCGCCGCGTCACCTGAGCTCTTAGAACTGCCCATCTCTGTCCACCCCATGCTTCGGATACCGTTCGAACAGAGCTATTTACGGCTGCTTCACAGACCGTATCTGGGGTTGCTGAGACGCTCCAACCTCCCCGACCCGCTCGTCTTCAACTCCCACCTCCACGATTACTTCCACACTTCGGCTCACGATCAGCTCGAAGGGATCCGGCGGTTTCTCTTCGGACACAATCTCGACGGGTCGAGGCAGCTCTTCGAGCAGTTCGTGGGCCTGCTACGAGAGCGCGGCTACCGATTCCGGAAACTCGGCGAGGTTGCAGACCGCATCCGTCGCCGGGAGCGTACCGCAGGGAGTCCGTCGTGACCGTCCGCTCGGCTCGGGGGTTTCGCTGGGGGCGTGTAGTCTCACAGCGCTGTTGGAACAAGGCTTTAATCCGTAGAGCGCCTGCTTTATCGGAGGGAGAGTATTGGTAGAGAACGTCTCGCGTCGCGAACTCTTGGGGTACACCGCCGCTGCCGCCGGCGGGATCGGGACCGCGTCACTCTTAGGTTCATCGAACGCCGGCTCCGGTAAGCCGTCGGGCAACGAGTCCAATGAGACGGTGGGAGAGCGAACCTGCGCCGGGACGACCGGGGAGCCAGGCACCGGGAAAGTAGATACGCACGTGATCGGGGAAGGCAGCCACAGAGGCGAGAACAACTTCACGTATTTCCTGGACCGTTCGTCGCTCGGGCTCGACGCGGAGCAGCCAGATGAGGTGTACAGCCGCATCTACGTGAAGTTGGACGAGGACTGGGCACAACCTACGGTTAACGACACGTGTAAGGTCTACTGGGCCGGCTGTAATCTGAGCGCCGGCGCGGCCGGACAGGGGGGGACCCGTCCGTCGGGCGACGACGGGTGGAGCGTCCGGATCTACACTCGCGGGCCCGTTACCGACGGTAGAGTGTCGGTCGGCACCTACGTCTACCACCTCGACCAGCCCGACCGGTTCGGGAGCCTCTGGCGGTGGCCGGACCGGGCCGCTATCGGTACGTGGAACCAGATAGACACGTACGTCAAACTGAACTCCGTGACCGATGGGGCCGCTAACTACGACGGGGTCGTTCGAACGTGGTTGAACGGAACTCTCCAGAACGCCCGTAGCGACCTCCGGTGGCGGACCACCGCAGAGCTCGGGTTCGACCGGCTCGGACCCGGGTCGTACTGGGGGGGCTCCAAGGAGTCGCCGCAGGACAACATCCTCTACTACGATCTGTTTCAGTACGCCGTCGGTAGCGACGGCCTCGGTGGATGACTGCGGCCTCCCGGCGTTCGGTGACGGATCACGCGCTGATACAGCGGGTCCTCGTTTCAGACGCGGCGACCGATCGCCGGTGGCCCCGTCTCGCGAACCGCCGCTCGCCAGCCGCCGCGTGCTGCGGAGCGACCGATCCGGGTTCGACGAGTTGCGATACGGACAGCGGCCTTCGATACCGGGCACACTAGCTTGAACTTCCTGACCATGATCGTTCAACTATGAAGAAACCACGGCAGCGCCAGAGCGCGACGTCGGCTCGTGGGGGGTTACGGTGAGCGACGTCGAACGGAACACCGAGAGCCACAACGACCGCGGCGACGCGCCCGAGGTATCCGGCGAAACGGCGCGAAGCGACCGACCCGTCGAAGGCTATCAGCGATCCGGCGACGGGCACGGCGAGGGTCCGTCCCACCGTCGCGCGATAGTCGTACTCGCCGGGTTAGGAACTGCCGCGCTACTGGGGGCACTGACGCTACCTGACGCTCGGACGGTCCTGTTCGCGCTGGCGGGGGTGGGCCTCTTTGGTGCGGTCCTGCTCCGATATCTCACGCCGACCCGGTTCGTCCATCCGACGGCAGGTGAGTCACTCTATGCGGCCTTCGCGGCGACCGGTGAGGAACTCGTCGCGGAACTCGAACTTCGCGACGAGAGAGTGTACGTCCCGACCGCGGCGAACGACCGGGAGAACGCTTCCGTCCGCCTGTTCGTTCCGTCTCGGTCCGACTACGTGATTCCCGACGACGGAGAGTTGGCCGCGCTCTTCGTCGACTCTGACGACGGGCGGGCCGAAGGAATTTCCGTACGGCCGTCGGGTGGACAACTCTATCGCGAATACAGGCGCTCTGTGAGCGGTGGTCTCGCCGAGCGCCCCGCCCCTCTGGCTGAACAGTTGACCGACGGGCTCGTCAATCAGTTCGAACTCGTCGACGACGCGTCGGCGGAAGTGGAGGATGGTCGCCTGAGGGTCTCGATGACGGACTGCGCGTACGGTCCGGCGGATCGGTTCGATCATCCCGTCTCTTCCTTCCTTGCGGTCGGATTGGCGACGGGGCTCGGCGTCCCAGTGACGGGCGACGTGGCGACCGTCGACGAGGAGGAGTACGTCGTCACCTGCACCTGGAACGAGGAAAAACGGATTTCTGAGCGTTAGACGGCGCCTGCTGGGACCATCAACGCCAGTCGGAACGCGACGTAGAGCCCGAACACGACGAAGCCGAATTGGACGAACCGCCGCAGTCCAGCCGTCCACCGGGGCCGTGCGTATCGGGGGGATGCCATCTCCACGAGGACGATCAAGCCGACGAACGCCGCAGTGAGAAACAGCGGGACCGACATCGCGTCAAACAGAACTAGAAGCGCGATGACGCTGACCATCCAGGCTAACTGGTAGCGTACGACCTGCAGTCGACGGAGTGTCGGCACGTCTTCGAGTACGACCGCGACGGTGTAGAAGGTATTGGAACGTAAGAATACCAACGTTATATCCCCGGATTTTCAACGATCAGGGGTCAGCCCTTTTCCGGACGAGGCGTTCCTCCCCCGTTCGTTTTTGACGGCTCGGGTAGTATATCGTCCGGATCATGGGCGATAGATCGCCATCGGGCTCGAACGCGGTCCGAGATCCCCCCGCGGATCTCGGGATCGCTGTTTTCTTCGCCGCCGTCACCTGTGCGGTCGTCCTGATACCCCGGACCCGTTCGACTCTCCTCGCGCCCGCATTCGCCCTTCCGTTTTCGCTTTTCCTTCCCGGCTACGTGCTGACCGCCGCCCTGTTTCCGGAACGGTCCCGGACGGACCGTCCCGGTGAACAGACCTTCTCGAAACGGGCGGCCGCCGGACGTCTGACCGGGATCGAACGCGTGACCGTTTCGGTCGCCCTGAGCGCGGTGGTCGTGCCGCTTCTCGGGACGGGGCTAATACTTGCCGGCGTCGGCCTCCGGTTGCTCCCTGTTACTGTTTCCGTCGCGGCAGTCATCCTCGTCGGAACGACGATCGCGGCTCATCGGCGAACCTCCCTTCCCCCCGAGGTCCGTTTCAGAGTCCCGTTCGCCGCGTTGTACGCCGCGATAGGCGACGGCCTCCGAGGCCCGAGCAGTCGCACGAGCGCGGCGGTGAACGCCGTCCTCGTGCTCTCTATCCTTCTGGCCGTTGGCACTGGCGTCTACGCGACGACGACGGCGAACGACCGAGAGTCGTACACGGAGTTCTACCTCCTCGCCGAGAACGAATCGGGCGAACTCGCGGCGGATAACTACCCGACGGAGTTCCGACGGGGCGAGAGCGAACCGCTGGCTGTCGCGATCGCCAACAACGAGCGCGAAGACGCGGAGTACACGATCGTGGTACTGCTACAGCGAGTGGATATTCGGGCCGACTCCGTCAGCGTAACGAACCAGACGCGACTGAACACGTTCACTGTCACGGTCAGGACGGATGAACGGAGCGTCGACCGTATCCCGGTGACGCCCACGATGAGCGGCGAACGACTTCGTCTGCAGTTCCTGCTTTACCGCGGCGATCCCCCGTCTCACGCGACCGCGGAGAACGCGTATCGGTCGACGCACCTCTGGGTGAACGTGACCGACGGTAACTGACCATTACTCGCATCCCTCGTTCGGAAACGGATAGCTATCTGATCCACGAGGGTTTATATTTCCCCACATTACTACCAAGTAGTTACCAGACACTACAAACTTCAGTCCAGAATAGATAATACTACTGTAATACTTTGGCGCAAAACCAAAATATTCTTAAATCACTGGTGGTGCGTTGAGAGTGGTTGTCGACGGGGGAGTAAGCGACCGTTTCTCCGTCGTCACGAAAGAAGCAAGCTATGACCGAGAACCACTCCTACAACACCCCTGAAAAAGGTTCGACAGACTGGAACGTCCCCGTAAACGAGAACTTCGAGCGCCTCGACAGGGACGTCGAAGTGCGCGACGTCGAGAGCCAGCTAAACAACTACGCCCCGAAGAATGGCGCTAAGTTCTTCGCCACTGACACCGGCGCGGTTTACGTCGGCAACGGCACCGAGTGGACCGAAGTTCCGTTCCGACTGCCGAGAAAGACGTCTGATCCCTCCGACCCCGTCGTCGGGCAGGTCTGGTACCGCGCCGACGCGGACGACGTCAAGGTACAGACGGCCGACGGCCCGAAAGCCCTCCAGTTCGCGTCCACGTCCTCCGACAGCGGCGGTGACAGCACTATCCGAACGTACGACAGCATCTCGTTCGACACCACCGCCTACACCGACACGTTCACGAACGTGGACGGCTGGAACGACGGAAACCGATCGATCACCTCCCAGACGCACCAGGGAACCGCTCTGGACCGGACCGCTCTGGAAATCGCTACCGACGAGGGGAACCACTGGGGGTCGATTCTCCGCTACGCGTTCGGCGACGCGGGCTATCCGGAACCGGAGGAACTCTACGCCCGCTACTACCTCTACTTCCCCAGCGACTTCGCAGCGATAGAAGGGGGCGGCAAACTCCCCGGTCCCGCGGGCGCGTACGGCGACGACGCCCAAGCAGGCAACCCCTCCGACGGGACTAACGGGTGGAGCGCTCGCGGCGCGTTCCGGCCCGCCAACACCTCCGATAGCTCGACCTCCGTTCCGATCCTTCCCGAGTACTACGTCTACCACGCCGATATGAGCGGCAGCTACGGCGATCGGTGGGCCTGGGACACGACCTTCGAGCGCGGTCGATGGTACCAGATCGACCAGCACATAAAGATGAACACGCCCGGACAGAACGACGGCGTCCTCGAGGCCTGGGTCGACGGTCAGCAGGTGTTCGACAAGCGCGACCTCAGTTTCCGGAACGAGGGTTACAACGACATCAAGATCGAGATGTACTGGTTCACCTACACGTACGGTGGGAGCTGGACCTCCCCGAAGGACAACGCCGCTTACTTCTCCGACTTCACGCTGGCTCAGGATCCGCTTCTGTAGATCCCTCCTTTTTTGCGACAGCGTCGGCAGGCCCGGGTATCGTCTCCGGTGGTAGTCGCGGACTAGGAAACTCCTCCGCCTGAAACGCTGCAACGCCGAAAAAACGGTCCAGCCGATTTATACGCCAGTCTCTCGTGGTACGCTCCAGACCCGTCGCAGGCGAAGCCGTACCGACCCGCTGCGACGCAGAGACGAAGATGGAACTCATCCGCCTTCCAGACCTACGTGAACGGAATGCCGACTTCCGGACGGTAGCAAGGGCTCTCGCCGTTCTGCTCCCGCTGATAGGACTTGCAGGCGTTGCCGGTCCGTACGCCCTCGGATTCACGAGCCTCGCGATCCTCGCAAGCTACGTCGCTTTTCCGAGTATTCTCGCGCCCCTTCTCTACCTGTACGCTTCCGACGTCGAGACAGACACCTCGGCGGGGAACCAGTACACCAAGAGGCTACTGCTGACGGGATACTTCCTCCTCCAGACCGTCTCGATCGCGTTGTTGGTCTCCAACGACGTCCGTCCGTACAGTTACTACGCCGTCGTCGCTGGGATCGCGTTCGTTCTGCTCGCGCAGATCCTCCGTTTCTCGCCACAGCGGGACCGTTCGTGGCCTCTTCTGGTACAGATATCGCTCTTGCACCTCAACCTGGTCTGGGGCGTGACGCTGAAGTACAACTATTTCATCGGCCGAACGGACATCTTCGGCCACGTCCAGTACGTTCGCCTGATCCTCGAGAATGGCACGTTCACGTCCGGCTTTTCGGGGTTCTATCAGGCGTTCCCACTGTGGCACGTGTTGGGCGCGATGGAACATCTCCTGTTCGGCGGGCAATGGGCGCCGAGAACGACGCTGTTCGTGATAAGCGGCGTACTGTACGTGTTCGTTCCTATCGGCGTGTTTCTGGTGGCGACGCGGCTCTTCGAATCCCACCGGGTCGCGCTGCTGGCGGGGCTCCTCACGTGTCTGGACGCGACGGTGATCCACAACGGCATGTACGCTATCCCGAGAAGCGTCGCTGCGTTTCTCTTCGTCCTCGTGCTCCTCAACTGGGTTCGGGACGACGGTCGGTCGGTCGCTCTCTTCGCCCTGTTCTCTCTCGCCATCGCGGCGTATCACACCGTCTCGTTGCCTTTCGTGTTCTTTATTCTCGCCGTCGAGTACTTCTTCAGGCGAGTCGTCGCTCCGTTTGCCGGCGACGGTGTCGCGACTCGGACGATCGGAACGTCGCACCTCCTCCTCGCGCTGATCGTGCTGGTGCAGGCAGCCTACTGGCTCTTCTTCGCCGACTACCTCCTCGAGCACGTGGTTTCGATCGCGTTCCAGGAGAGTTCGCCCGGTCAGATCAACTCGGGGGTCGTCGAGAACCCCTTCCGGGAGCTCGCCAACTACCTCCACTACAGCACGCTTCTGGTGTTCGTCTTCGTCGGAACCCTGACCGGGCTGTCGAGCGACCGCGTCTCCGGGCTCACGAAGGCGACCCTCTGTTCGACGCTGGTCCTGGTGGGCGTCTCGTTCCCGGGGCCGCACCTCCTCGTCGGAAAACTCGCCGAGTCGTTCAACGTGCTCCGGTTCGCGCAGTACTCTTTCCCGTTTATCGCGATGACGGCCGCGTACGGGATCGTCTCGTTGTTTCGCCGTGCGAACTCCCCCCGTATCACGGGCGAAACCGCGAAAGTCGTGGCGCTCGTCGTGTTCGTCCTGTTCTCGTTCACCACCGTTTCCAACGACTTCGTCGCGTCGGACAACCCCGTAGTCGAACGGCAGTTCTACACGAACTACGTCTCGGAAGCCGAGGAGCAGAGCATGCGAACGGTAGCGGACGTCAGCGCCGGGAACGTGTCGTCAGACTACGTCGGGACGCGGTACTACAACGCTTCGAGATACGCGGCCAAGGCTCAAATACTGGGCGTGAACGAAGACAGGGACAGACTGTACTTCGGTTCCGATCGCGATCTCGTTCTCGTCCGCGATGCGGAGCTGCAGCGGCGGCCGCTGCAGGTGTGGATAACGGACAGTTACCGGTACGACGCCGGTTATCTCGCGGAACTGGGGTACGTCGAGGGTGATGCCCGCGTCTGGTCGGACCTCGCCTTGACGAACCGAGTGTACGACTCGGGCACCGCGTCGGCTTACCACAGTTCGACCGTGCGGTCAGCGAACCGGACGTCGGAAAGCGGTCCGGAGGGGGCGACTGATGGCGCCAGTCGGCTTCCGGTACGCTCCGATTCGTCGACCACAGGCACTACCGGAGTGACGTGATCGTCTCCCCGTCCAGCAGTCCCAGGGACACGGACAGGGCGACCCAGACCGCCCCTCCGAGAGCGATGACGGCAGCTAGCGTCAACACGCCGGAAATGAATCTACTCGCGAAGCGAACGACGGCGCTCATCACCCCCGTCACGGCCAGGATCAGGCCGACTTTCCGCCCGACTTCGCGAACGCTGAAGTTCACCTCCTCGTACATGAGGTACAACAGCGTGAGAACGTAGACGGCGTGCGTCGCGACCTTCGCGACCGCGGCGCCGACGACCCCGACGATCGGAACGAGAACGACGATGACTCCGAGATTGACGAACGCCGTGGCGCCTTTCCCGATCGAACGCTCCCGCGCCCGACCGAGGTAGTCGAGAGCGTTTTCGGAAACCTCTTCGACGGCCTGTAAGATCGCCAACGCGGAGAATATCTGGAGGAGCGCGGTCGCAGGGACGTAGGCTTCACCGAAGACGATCTGGAGTGCATGTCGAGCGAGGAGAGCCAGACCGGCCGTGATCGGGATGTACAGCAGCAACATATACGCGAGCGACGAAGTGTATATCTCGCCGATCCGGTCGACGTTGCCCGCCGCCTTCTGGTCGCCGAACCAGGGACCGGCCGAGAAGCCGAGCGCCGACGCCGGTGCCTGCAGGAGGTGCACAGCCTGCTTGCTCAGGGTGTAAAAGCCGACCGCCGTCGGGGTGAGGAAAAACCCCACGAGCGCAGTGTCGACGCGATTGTCCGCCACCTTCGCACTGCGCGTACCTAACAACGGTATCGCGTACTTCAGGACGCGGGCGCGAATTTCGGGGTCTCCGCCCAGTCGTATCGTCACGTCCGGGTAGATGTGACGATAGAACGCGACCGCTCCGACGGCCGCGGCACTCACGTATCCCAGCGTGTATCCGCCGATCGCGCCGACGGCGCCGAACCCGAGGAGAACGAACGCCACGACGAACGCGAGCCGGGCGACACCTTCGATACCGTAAACAGAAGCGCTGGATCCGAGACGTTTGAACCCCTGAAGGATTTTCCGGAAGTACTTGTACAGCGTCCTACAGAGGATCATCGCGCTTCCCGTGAGAAGGACGGCGCCGAGCGCCGGTTCGTCGAAGAGCCCCGCGATCTGCTCGTGAAACGCGACCAGGACGGCTCCGACCAGTATCGACGTACCGACGACGGCCGTAAACGAGAGGGCGACGATGTAGCCGACGCGCTCCCGGTCGAGTTGGTCGTATTCCGCGATGTACTTGGCCGCGGACGCCGGTATCGCCAGGTCTCCGAACAGTTGTCCGACCGATAACAAGGAGAACCCGAGGAAGACGACGCCGTACGTCCGAGGAGAGAGAAAGCGCGCGAGGAATATCAGAACCGCTCCAGTGGCGGCGAAATAGAGTATCCGCCCCCCGATCTCGGCTTTGAAGCCGCGAATGATGTCTCGTACGACGTCCATTGTCTCCTCTGAGTGTCCCGGCGACAGCTCGAAAACGCCCTACCGCCGGATCGGTGTTCGGCGGTAACGGCATTTGTTATTGTTCTCTTAGAACGAATATTCCAGCGCCGCTGGACGGATTCCGATGCTACGCGGGGTATTTTTCCCGAACGGTGACTGGTTAATCAGTTCGAATTCCGGTACAGCATTTGGTACGTCGACGTGGCTCCGACTCGAAAGCGGCCCGACGATCCGATCTCCCGCCACAGAAAGCGGACACGACCTATAAGATAGGATATACTTATTTCTTCTTCATGGGGAACGCCGTCGAAATGCCCCTGAATCATGCTAGACGAGGTTCCTTCTTCCTCGTGAGACGAAAATACATATGCATATGGTAAGTATAGAATAGTATATAATACGTATGTAATTAGAACACTTAACACGTTAATAGCTTCTTACCAAAGAATAGTGACATCACCAGAAAAAGACATGAATTGTAACGGAAACGAACAGCGATGCAAAGACTCCGCTCTCAACCGACGGACGTATCTGAAACTTGCGGGAGGCGCGGCGGTTCCCGCGGCGGTGGCTGGCGCGGCCAGTGGGACGGCCGCGGCCGCCGAGTCCGGATTCGGAACCGAGGGTTACGGCCTCGGCGGGTACGGTAGTAGCGGCGGGAACGAGACGACCAATGCGGCTCCCTCCGTCGACGGCGTCTCGGTCAGCGAGTCGAGTCCCCCGAATCCTCACGCGGAGGTGACGGCGTTCTGGTCCGTCTCGGACGAGGACGGAAACCTCGACGCGGTCGTCGTCTCCGTCTACGACGGGTCCCGACGGGTGGACTCGGAGACCATCTCCGTCAGCGGGGCCAGTGCGAGCGGATCGAACGACTTCAGTATCAAGAAAGGTGCCGGAGGGACCTACGACGTAGTCGTTTCCGTCGTCGACTCTCGCGGAGAGGAACGCTCGAAAACCGGCACTGTGTCGGCCTGACACCGGCTTCGAGACGGTCGAATCCGCGGCGACCGCCGCTCGGCTCGTAGGGCCCCGTTTTCCGCCTCCCTCGTTGCTATCTATCGCCGATACTCGCCGCGGGCGGTATCCGATCCTCAGTTCGGCGAACGCGCATCACTTCTGGAGGGCTTTCAGAGAAAAGGAATGATGCAAGAGACAGTAATCAGCGGTATCTGACGAACGGAGACCGATACTCGGTATCTAACAAAGTGATTCGTGGCCTCTAGCTGAGACAGGCCTGCGCGGCACGAAATACCGCTGTTTCGGCCCAACGCGGAGAACGAACTTTACGTAGTATGGTTGAGACAGCTCGCTCCGAACCCCGGTACGTCGTCGAGGAGTGCACGGACCGCGACGAGTGGGACTCCTTCCTCGAGCGAAACGACGGTCCCGCGTACGCTCTCTGGGGATGGAGCGACGCGGTAGCGTCGTACGGTCACGACCGCTGGAACCTCGTCGTTCGCGACCGGGACTCGGGCAGCATCGCTGGAGCGCTCCCGCTGTACCACGTGGACAGCAGGCTGTTCGGATCGCAGCTTCTGTCGCCCGCGTTCGCGGAGCGGGGGTCGATCACGCTCGGCGACGGCGATCGAGAGGCGGCGAGACGCCTCTTGCTAGAGCGAACGAGAGACGTGGCGGATACTCTCGGCGTCGACCACGCGACCCTGCGTGGGTCGGACGTCGCGGGGACGGACGGCTTCTCGAAGGAGAACAGTTACGTCACCTTTCAGGTCTCGACGGACCGAGGGCCGGACGCGGTCTGGAAAGACGTGAAAGACAGCCGGCTGCGCCAGATAGAGCAAGCCGACGGCGACTCGTCGCTGCAGTTTCGGACCGGCGACTCCATCGCGGACCTCGAGGAGTATTATCGGCTCTATCTGGAATCGATGCGGGGGCACGGAAGTCCGCCTCACTCGTTCGACTTCTTCCGGATCCTGTGGGATCGGTTGTACGACGAGGGGAACCTCCGACTCAGCATGATAACGCGCGACGGGTCGCTGATCAACGGCATGATAGACCTCGCTCTCGGGTCGACGGTGTACCAGTGGGGCGTCATCACGGACTACGAACACCGCGATCTGAACGGCGGAAGCTTGCTCCTGTGGAAGTCGCTGGAGTGGGCCGCCGAGAACGGCTACGACACGTACGAGTTCGGTCGCACTCGAGAGGGGTCGGGCGTCTACATGTTCAAGAAGAGCTTCGGCGGGTCGAAGGAGTGGTACGACGACCTCCACTACTTCCCGGGCGATGTAGCCGAGCTTCCTGACCCCGAAGACGACAAGTACGAGTTCGCCCAGGACGTCTGGCGACGGCTTCCGATCTCGGTCACGCGCCTCATCGGACCGCAAATTCGGAAGCGTATCGGATTGTGATCCGCGATAGGTGATCGCCGAAGGCTCGACCTCGAAGAATTGGCTGTCCTTTTCTCGGCGACGACTTTCTGTCGACGCTGGTCGAACTCCGGGAGGCTGGCAGCTGCGATACCTTGCGCTCGACCCCGCGATGACGTTCCAATCCGTACACGACGCGCCCGCGAGCCTCCGCTGCTGGGAGTGACGGTCGGCGTCGGACCGGCGGTTCGACAGTCCGGACAGCGCTCCCGAACGGGGTGCCGTCATAAAACCCCTGCCGTATGGCGCGCCACAACCTGTGGGAACGAGGCGCACACGAAAGGACATGTTCGACGAAGGCATCTGGGACCGCGAGGAACAGCGCACGTACCGGCCGTCGGCCCCCGAAGCGGCGCGGACGATAGACGAGGTCGACCTCGTCGACCTCCGACCGAAACCGATCGCGAAGTTCGTCGTCGCCTTCCTGATCGGCTTCGTGTTCTTCCTCGTTCCGGTGCCCTGGGACGGGTCGGTGACGGTCCCGTTCGACATCGTCGTCTCGGCGATCACGGAGACGTTCCCGACGGCCGCGGGCCTGTTCGCGCTCGCGCTCATCGTCACCGGCGGGCTACTGACGACGATGAGCGAACTGGTCGACCGGGGCGTCCTCGACGCGAGTGACGCCGTCGCGGACCGCTTCGACCTCCCCTACTGGGAGACGACGACCGCCTTCTGGGCGCTGCGCGTCGCCGGCGCGGTGCTGGCGCCGGTCATGTTCTTCGAGGTCGGCCCCGCGTGGCTCCACGCGCCCGCGGTCGGCGGCCTGGTGTGGGGAACGCTCATCCTCAGCGTCGCTGTGATCGTCCCCGTCGGCGCGATATTCATCAACCTCTTCGTCGAACTCGGCGGCCTGGAGTTCGTCGGGACGATGGCCCGCCCGGTCATGCGTCCGCTGTTTCACGTGCCCGGCCGCGCCGCGCTCGACAGCGTCGCCTCGTGGGTCGGCTCCTACAGCGTCGGCCTCTACGTCACGCGGAACGTCTTCGATCGCGGCGAGTACAGCATGCGGGACGTCTACGTCATCTGCACGTGCTTCGCGACGGTCAGCATCGGGTTCGTCGGCGTCGTCGCCGCGACAGTCGGCCTGCTCCGGCTGTTCCCGGTCATCTTCCTCGCGTACCTCGTCTGCATCGCGGTCTGTGCGGCGATCCTCGTCCGGGTACCGCCGCTCTCGCGGGTGCCCGAGGCGTACGTCGCCGAGCCCAATCCCGAGACACCGTTCACCGGCTCGCCCGGCGACTACGGTCGGTTCGCCCTGAGCGAGGCCGTGCGGAAGGCCGACGAGGCCGGGTCGATCGCGGACGCCTGCGTCCGGGGGTTCGTCGACGGGCTGAAGCTCGCGGTGCTCATCCTCGGCACCATCTTGACGGTCGGCCTCGCCGCGGTGCTCGTCGCCGAGTACACCCCGACGTTCGATTATCTCGCGCGACCACTAGTGCCGGTCGTCGCGGCGCTCGGCCTCCCGAACCCGGAGCTCGTCGCGCCCGCCATGATCATCGGCATCACCGAGATGTTCATCCCCGCGCTGCTGGTCGTCGAGGCGGAGCCCGCGGCGCGCTTTTTCGTCGCCGTCCTCTCCATCTCCCAGCTCATCTTCTTCTCCGCGGTGGGGCCGATGATGATGGACATGTTCAGCGACGTCCCGATCCGGTTTCGGGACCTCGTCCTGCTGTTCGCCATGCGGACCGCGATCCTGGTGCCGCTGATCGCGGCGATGACGCACCTCGTCGCGGCGCTCGGACTGCTCTGAGGGCGTCGCGACCGCCCGCTCGGTTCAGAGGTACGACCGCAACGCCGTCACGAGCTTCTGCTCGGCCCGCCGGAGGTGGTTCTCGGCGGTCCGCCGGCCGATGCCGACCTCCTCGGCGATCGCCTCGGTCGAGACCTCCCGCGGGATCTCGTAGTAGCCGTTCTCGATCGCCGTCAGGACGACCTCGCGCTGCCGGCCGGTCAGGTCCGGGACGAGGCCGCCGGGGTCGAGCAGCGGCCGGTCCCCCGTCACGGTCGTCACGTCCCGCTTCGACACTACCGTCACGTCGTGGTCGTCCGCGATCAGGTCGCGGTACACGTCGCGCAGCGCGGTCGAATCGAGCGCCAGCACGCGACAGACGCGGTCGTCGTCGACGTACTGCAGCGGCGGCAGCAGCAGGCAGCCGTGCTCGGCGACGTAGCGCTCCACGTTGTCCGTCCGCTCGGCCGCGAGGCAGTCCTCGGTGATCGCGACCCGCTCGTCCCCCTGGTCGATCCGGTCCGCGATCCCGACGCCGTCCGCGATCTCTTCGAGGACGACGTCGGCGTCGCTCCCGACCGCGCGGACCAGGTCGCAGTGGTCGTTGCACCACAGGTCGACCCGGACGTCGCGGCCGGCCGTCGGGACGGGCTGATCGGAGTCCCCGACGCGCATCGTCGCCTCGTACATGGTCGGCGACTACCCCGCGCACCCTTATAAATCCAGCTCCATGCGGCGATCCTGTGCTTTCGCCGTGGGAGGTCCTATCACGAGGTATGGCCGAGCAACGAGAGCGTTCGGACCGACTGGGTGAACCGAGCGAACAGTGGCGGGAGTACCAGGGTGCGCCGACGGGGAGCGACGTCGAGTGCGAGGGCTGGCGGCAGGAGGCCGCGCTCCGCGTCCTCAACAACAACCTCGACCCCGAGGTGGCGGAGAAGCCGGAGGAGCTCGTCGTCTACGGCGGGACCGGCCGCGCGGCCCGGAGCTGGGACGCGTACGACGCCATCCTCGACGAACTCCGGAACCTCGGCGACGAGGAGACGCTGCTCGTCCAGAGCGGCAAGCCCGTCGGCAAGTTCCGGACCCACGAGATGGCCCCGCGCGTGCTCATCGCCAACTCGAACCTCGTCGGGAAGTGGGACAACTGGGAGCACTTCCACGAACTGGAGGCGAAGGGGCTGATCATGTACGGCCAGATGACCGCGGGGTCGTGGGCGTACATCGGCACGCAGGGGATCATTCAGGGCACGTACGAGACGCTCGCCGAACTCGCGCGCCGGGAGTACGACGGCGACCTCGCGGGGCGTATCGTCGCCACCGGCGGCCTCGGCGGGATGGGCGGCGCGCAGCCGCTCGCGGTGACGATGAACGGGGGCGTCTGCGTCGCGGCCGAGGTCGACGAGGCCCGCATCGACCGCCGCATCGAGACGGGCTACTGCATGGAGAAGGCCGACGACCTCGACGACGCGCTCGACCGCGCCCGCGAGGCCGCCGAGGCCGGCGAACCCTACAGCGTCGGCGTCCACGTCAACGCGGCCGACATGCTGGAGGCGATGCTGGAGCGCGACTTCGTCCCGGATGTCGTCACCGACCAGACCAGCGCCCACGACGAACTGGAGGGGTACTACCCGAGCGGCTACTCCGTCGCGGAGGCGGACGAACTCCGCGAGGACGACCCCGAGACGTACGTCGCGGAGTCGGTGGACACGATGGAGCGCCACGTCGACGCCGTCCTCGAACTGCAGGAACGCGGCGCGACGGCGTTCGAGTACGGCAACAACATCCGCGGGCAGGTGAAAGAGCACCGGGGACGCGACGACGCGTTCGACTACCCCGGCTTCGTCCCGGCGTACATCCGCCCGCAGTTCTGCCGCGGGCGCGGCCCGTTCCGCTGGATGGCGCTGTCGGGCGACCCCGAGGACATCCACCGCACCGACGAGGCCGTCAAGGACCTGTTCCCGGAGAAGGAGTCGCTCCACCGCTGGATCGACCTCGCGCAGGAGCAGGTGGAGTTCCAGGGCCTCCCGGCGAGGGTGTGCTGGCTGGGGTATCAGGCCGAAGACGCCGACGAGCGCGACGGCGACCGCCTCACCGAGCGCGCCCGCTTCGCGCTGCGCATCAACGACCTCGTCCGGGAGGGCGAGATCTCCGCGCCGGTCGTCGTCACGCGCGACCACCTTGACGCGGGGAGCGTCGCCAGCCCCAACCGCGAGACGGAGGCGATGAAGGACGGGAGCGACGCCGTCGCCGACTGGCCGATCCTCAACGCCCTGCTGAACTGCGCGGCGGGCGCGGACATCGTCTCGGTCCACGACGGCGGCGGCGTCGGCATCGGCAACGCGCTCCACGCCAACAACCACGTCGTGCTGGACGGCACGGACCTCGCCGCCGAGAAGGCCCGCCGCGTGTTCACGACGGACCCCGGGATGGGCGTGATCCGCCACGCCGACGCGGGGTACGAGGAGGCGACCGCGGAGGCCCGCGAGTCCGGCGTCGACGTGCCGATGGCCGACCGCGGCGACGGCGCCGCCGACGCCGGCGGCCGGGAGCGGGACCGGCGATGACCGACCTCGCCGCCCCCGACGACTGGGTCGGCCCCTCCGACGACCCGAACGACGCGCAGTTCGGCGACGCGGTCGACGCCGTGCGGGTGGACGACCCCACCGACGCGGACGAGATAGCGACTGCCCTCGACGGCTACGACGCCGTCCTGCTCGGCGAACCGTACGACGGCGCGGTCATCGGACGGAAGGGCGCGCGCGAGGGGCCGGCCGCCCTCCGGGACGAACTCGCCGGCGTGAAGACCCACCACTTCGACGCCGGCCCCGTCGGGAGCGTCGCCGACCTCGGCGACGTCGTCGTCCCGGACGACGTCGACGTGAACGGCGCGCAGTACACAGTCCGAGGCGTGACGCGGGCGGTCCACGCCGCCGACGCGCTCCCCGTCTTCCTCGGTGGGGACAACTCGCTCTCGTACCCGAACGCTCTCCCGCTCGTGGAGGACGGATCGGTCGGGGCCGTCAACTTCGACGCCCACCTCGACTGCCGGAGCGACGAGGACGGCGCGTCGAGCGGGACGCCCTACCGCCAGCTGTTCCGGGCCGGCCTCGACGGCTACGCCTGCGTCGGCGCGCGCCACTTCGAGACCTCGACGGCGTACGCAGACTACGTCCGCGAGCAGGGGGGCGAGGTCGTCACCGCCGAGGAGGTCGGCGACGATGTCGTGCAGGCGGTCGACCGCGCGCTGGACGCGCTCCGCGGGGTCGAAACCCTGTACGTCAGCGTCGACCTGGACGTGCTCGACGCGACGGCCGCCCCGGGGGTCAGCGCGCCGACGCCGGGCGGGCTGACCACCCGCGAACTGTTCCGCGCGCTCCGGCTCGTCGCCGCGGACGACCGCGTCGCCGGCTTCGAGGTGGTCGAGTGCGCGCCGCCGCTCGACATAGAATCGCGGACGGCGGCCGCCGGCAGCCGCGCCGTCGCCCACTTCCTCGCCGCCGCGGGGGTGGACGCATGACTGCGAGCGAGATCGACGCGGTGGTGTACGACGCCCGCGAGGTGGTGGTCGGGCCGAGCGAGAGCGGGACCGACGGCACGCTGGAGACCCGCGAGGTCGCCGAGCCGACGGCGTCGGCTCGTGCTCTCACTCTCGACGTTCGTGAGAACGCCGCCGTCGCCATCGCCGACGGGCACGTCGTCCGCGTCGGCGACACCGAGGAGGTGACGCGGGAGTACCCGCCCGAGAACGCCGAACGTGCGATCGACGCCGCGGGGCAGGCCGTCGTCCCGGGGTTCGTCGACCCGCACACCCACGCCGTCTTCGCGGGCGACCGCTCCGACGAGTTCGCCGCGAAGCTCCGCGGGAGGACGTATCAGGAGATCCTCGCGGAGGGCGGCGGCATCCTCCGCACCGTCCGCGCGACGCGCGAGGCGAGCGACGAGACGCTGCTGGCGAACCTCGTCGGCCACCTCGACGCCATGCTCGACCACGGTACGACGACGGTCGAGGTGAAGTCGGGGTACGGCCTCGACCGCGAGACGGAACTGCGCCTGCTGGAGGCGATCGAGCGGGCCGACGAGCGACACCCCGTCGACGTCGTTCCGACGTTCATGGGCGCCCACGCCGTCCCCGAGGACCGCGACGCGGACGACTACGTCGACGCGGTCGTCGACGAGCAGATCCCCGCCGTCGCGGAGCAGGGGGTCGCCGAGTTCTGCGACGTCTTCTGCGAGGAGGACGTCTTCTCGGTCGAGCAGTCCCGCCGAGTGCTCGACGCGGGCGCGGACACCGGCCTGACGCCGAAGGTCCACGCCGAGGAGTTCGTCCGCCTCGGCGGCGCGCAACTGGCGGCGGACGTGGACGCGGCGAGCGCGGACCACCTGCTCCACGCGACCGAGGAGGACGCCCGCGCCCTCGCGGAAAGCGGCGTCGTGCCGGTCCTCCTCCCGGGGACCGCGTTCGGCCTCGGCGCGGACTACGCCGACCCCGCGCCCTTCCGCGAGGCCGGGTCGCCCGTCGCGCTCGCCACCGACTTCAACCCGAACTGCTTCTCGCGGAGCCAGGCGTTCGCGGCGACGCTCGGCTGCGTCGAGATGGGGATGACGCCGGCCGAGGCGCTGGTCGGGGTCACGCACGCCGCCGCGCTGGCGCTCTCCCGGAACGACGGCACGGGCACCCTGCGCGAGGGCGCGCCGGGCGACCTGGTCGTCCTCGACGCCCCGTCGCACGTCCACGTCCCCTACCGGTTCGACGGGTCGCCCGTCGGCGCCGTCCTGAAGGAGGGGGTGGTCGTCCGTGAGTGAGGTCGTCCTCGACGGCGAGTCGCTGACGCCCGAGGACGTGGCGGCGGTCGCCCGCGACGGCGCGACCGTCGCGATCGCGGACGAGGCCCGCGAGGCGGTCCGGCAGTCCCGCGAGCGCGTCGAGGACGTGCTCGACAGCGGCGAGACCGTCTACGGTATCAACACCGGCTTCGGCGAGCTAGTCGACCAGCGCATCCCCCCGGAGGATGTCGAGCAGCTACAGACGAACCTCGTCCGCAGCCACGCCGCGGGCGCGGGCCGCGAACTCGACCGCGAGGAGGTGCGCGCGATGATGCTCACCCGGATCAACGCCCTCGTCAAGGGGTACTCCGGCATCCGCGAGGTCGTCGTCGACCACCTCCTGACGATGCTGAACGAGGGGATCCACCCGGTCGTCAAGTCGCGGGGCAGCCTCGGCGCGAGCGGCGACCTCGCCCCGCTCGCGCACATGGCGCTGGTGCTGATCGGGGAGGGGGAAGCGCGCGTCGAGTCCCGCTCGACGGACGGATCGAGCGGGCAGCGCCCGCGAGACGACGGCGGCTCGACCGACCGCCTCGCCGGCGACGCCGCGCTCGCGACGGCGGACCTCGACCCGCTGACCCTGCGGGCCAAGGAGGGGCTGGCGCTCATCAACGGGACGCAACTCACCGTGGGCCTCGCCGCCCTCGCCGTCGTCGACGCCGAGCGGGCGGTCCGCGCGGCCGACGCCGCCGGCGCGCTCACGACGGAGGTGACGCTGGCGACAACCGCCGCCTGCGACGACGCCATCCAGGCCGTGCGGCCCCACCGCGGCCAGCGGGTCAGCGCGCGCAACGTCAAGCGCCTCACCGAGGGCTCGGAGATCGTCGAGTCCCACCGCAACTGCGACCGGGTGCAGGACGCCTACTCGATCCGCTGTCTCCCGCAGGTCCACGGCGCGGTCCGCGACGCGGCGACTCACCTCCGCGAGGCCGTCGAGACGGAACTGAACAGCGCGACGGACAACCCCCTGGTCTTCCCGCCGCACGCGGTCGACGACCGGGCCAGCGGCACCGACCGCGCCGCGGTGCTGTCGGGCGGCAACTTCCACGGCGAACCGCTCGCGCTCCGGCTGGACTACCTAACGAGCGCCGTCACGGAACTGGCGGCCATCTCCGAGCGCCGCGTCGACCGGATGCTCAACCCGAACCTGCAGGAGCCGCACCTCCCGCCGTTTCTCGCGCCCGACAGTGGCCTCCAGTCGGGCTACATGATCGCCCAGTACACCGCGGCGGCGCTGCTGAACGAGAACCGCGCCATCGGCCGCCCGTCGACGGACAACACGCCCGTCAGCGGCGGGCAGGAGGACCACGTCAGCATGAGCGGCCAGTCGGCGCTCGACGCGCGCCGGGCCGTCGAGAACGCGACCCGGGTCGTCGCGACGGAACTGCTCTGCGGCGCGCAGGCCGCCGAGTTCGTCACGCCAGAAGCGGTCCGGGCGGCGACGCCCGGCGTCGATCCCGACGAGGTCGACGCCGACGGGGACGGCGACCTCTCGCACGGCGACGGCACCGCCCGCGTCTACGAGGCGGTCCGCGAGGTCGTGACGCCGCTGTCCGGGGACCGGCCGGTCCACGAGGACGTGGAACTCGTCGACGCCGTTGTCGCGTCGGGGACGCTCGACGTCGCGCTCGGCGACCTCGTGGAGTGAGCCGCCGGCACGGCGGCTCCTCGGGCCGTCGCGAGCCGGAAAAACAGTCGCGCCCCCGCCGCACGCTCAGTACCCGCCCTGACCGTCGAAGCAGCGCCCGCACCGTGACGCCTCGGCGACCGCGTCGCCCCGATCGCCGTCGACGCGCCGGACGTGCTCCTCGGCGACGTGCCTGAGCGCGCCGCACTCCGTCCGGTTCCGGTGGTCGTCCCCGCGGTACTTGTGGACCGTCTCCGTGTGGCTGTTCAGTATCCTCGCCATACCGCTACGACCGCGGCGAGGCGCATAAACGGCTGTCGTCGTCAGGCTACAGGTTTCGCGGGCGACCTGACGGCCGGCCGCGGCGACGCCGGGGGTTTCGTCTCGACGGGTCGGTCCCCGTCGGTAGTTCAGATCGCAACGCTGAAATCCGACTTGTCGATAGTAGCGAAGCAATGGAGTCGCGATAGATGGCGGAGTCGGACCCTCCCTCTCCCGACCGCATGATCCCTCTGATAGCCGACGAGCGCCGCCGGCACGCTCTCAGATGCCTGCTCGAACACGACGCCCTCCCGCTCGCCGACCTCGCGGACGAGGTCGCGGTGCGCGAGCGGGGCGCGCCGATCGGCGAGATCCCGGCCGAGGACGTGAAGAACGTGTACATGTCGCTGTACCACTCCCACGTGCCGAAACTCGACGAGGCGAACGTCGTCACCTACGACCAGGAGACGGACGCGGTCGCGCTCGACGAGCACGCCGACCTCGTCGCGCGGTATCTCGACGCGTTTCTCGACGCGTGAGGCCGCCGGTCACGGCGCGCGTTCTCCGTTCGCCGCCCGCGGCGGCGCCCGCTCCCCGCCCGCGGAACGACGCTCCGCCCTTCCGCCGACGCCACCGTAATACGCGTCGGGTCCCTTCTCCGAGGCGATGACGGGCCACGAGAACGCCGGGTACCGGCGACTGTTCGGCGCTGACGACCTCTCGTTCGGGGCCGGATTCCCGCTCACCGGCGCGAACCGCTCGACGCCGCCGGTCGACGAAGAGATGCGCCTCGCCGAGCGCGCGGAGTCGCTCGGCTTCGACGCCCTCTGGGCGCGGGACGTCCCGACGTACTGGCCGAAGTTCGGCGACGCGGGCCAGACGTTCGACCCGTGGCCGTGGCTCACGCTCGCCGCCGAGCGCACCGACGACATCGCGCTCGGCACCGCGAGCGTCGTGCTCACGCTCCGGCACCCGCTCCACGTCGCCAAGGCCGCGGCGTCGGTCGACCGCCTCTCCGACGGCCGCCTCGTCCTGGGGGTCGCCTCGGGCGACCGCGACCCCGAGTTCGCCGCGTTCGACGTCGAGAAAGACGAACGCGGCGCGCTGTTTCGCGACAGCGTCGAGGTCCTCCGGACCGTCTGGCGCGAGGAGTTCCCCGAGACCGAGACGCGCTGGGGGACGCTCGACGGCGACCTCTCCGTCGTCCCGGACCCCACCACTGAGACGCTCCCGCTGCTTCCCACCGGGCACGCCCGGCAGTCGATCGAGTGGATCGGCGACCGCGGCGACGGCTGGCTGTTCTACCACCTCCCCGAGGACACGCTGGAGAGCTACCTCGACGACTGGCGCGGCGTCGCCGGCGACAAGCCGTACGCGATGGCGGTCCGCGTCGCGTTCGCGGACGACCCGGACGCCGACCCCGAACCCCTCCACCTCGGCTACCGCGCCGGCGCCGAGTGGCTCCGCGAGTACTTCCGCCGCCTCGACGACCTCGGGGTCGACCACGTGATCGTCTCCGTCGAGAACGACGACCGCGAGCGCGCCCTGGAGCGGTTCGCCGACGAGGTGATCGACCGGATGTGAGAGCGCGTCGGCGCGCGGCGACGGTTCGCCGTCCCCCGCGCCTTTACCGCCGGCGACCGTTCGTCTCCCCATGCGCACCGCCGCGTTCACCGATCTGACAGGCCCCGACGGCGTGTCGATCGTCGAGGAACCGACGCCAGAACCGGGCGAGGGCCAGGCGCTCGTCGACGTCGAGGCCTGCTCGATCAACCGCCACGACCTCTGGATACTGGAGGGCGACTCGGCGATGGTCGACGCCGAGGACCTCCCCTTCGTCAGCGGCCTCGACGTGGCAGGAACGGTCGAGGCCGTCGGTCGGGGGACGGGACCGTCCGGCGTCGACCCGGGCGACAGGGTCGTCCTCTGTCCGAACGAGACGTGCGGCGTCTGCCGGTTCTGCCGAGAGGGCCCCGAGAACCTCTGCGAGGAGTTCTCGCTGTACCACGGCGGCCTCGCGGAGTCGGCGCTCGTCGACGCCGACCGCCTGATCCAGCTGCCCGAGGGCGTGGACGCGACGGCCGCCGCCGCGCTGCCGACGGCGTACCTGACCGCCTACCACATGCTCCAGCGGGCGGCGGTCGAACCGGGCGACCTCGTGTTCGTCCCCGGCGCGACGGGCGGCGTCGGCGTCGCGACCGTCCAGCTCGCCGACGTGCTCGGCGCCCGCACGGTCGGCACGTCGTCGTCGTCGGAGAAACTCGACCGCATCGCCGACCTCGGCGCCGACCACGTAGTGCAGGGAACGGACCCGGACGAACTCCGCGAGGCGGTCGCGGACGTCGGAACGCCCGACGCCGCTATCAACCACCTCGGCGGCCCCTACACGGAACTCGGACTTGACCTGCTCCGCCGTGGCGGCCGCATGGTCGTCTGCGGCCGCACCGCCGGCGGCCGCTCGGAGATCGACATCCCCGACCTCTTTCTCGGCCACAAGCGCGTCATCGGATCTACGATGGGGACCCAGGCGGACCTGGAGCGGCTCGTGGACCTCGTCGCTGAGGGCGACCTCGACCCCACGATCGACGAGACGTACCCGCTCGACGCGACCGGCGAGGCGTTCGCCGCGATGCAAGACCGCGAGTCGGTCGGAAAACTCGTCGTGACGAACTGACGTCGCGCTCGTAGGGACTGTGTACCTCAGTTCTGTATTTCGCCGACGCGGGGTCGGCGAATATCGGTAAACAGTTACGACAGTCCCTATCAGTCGTCCGTCAACTGCTGCCACTCTGACCGGCACTCGTCGCAGAGGTATCCCGCGAAGCCGTCGACCTCGTAGCGCTTCACCGACGTGTCCGTGCCGCAGCGCTCGCACTTCATCGCGAGCCTCTCCGGGTCACTGCTCGATCACTTCGGTCGAGTCCGTCAGCGACGTCCGGCACTCCGGACAGCGGCGGTTCACGTCGCGGTTTACCAGCCGGCCGCAGCGAGGACACTCGCAGAGTTTCGATTCGGCCATCTGCTGTGCGTTTCACAATCACGTTAGATAGTTTAAATTATTCGGTGTCCAACCATTGGATGTAGCGTCCGATCGCGGACATCCGTCTCGGCGCTCGAAGCGCGATGCGACCGCGAAAAACGGCGGGCGGCGTCTACTCCGCTTCGACGGACGCGTCGTCGCTGCCCTCGGTCTCCTCGTCGAGGCTCTCGAGAGCGGTGACGACGTCGCGGCGGTAGTTCTCCACGGGCAGGTCGTACTGCTCGCGCGCCATGCCGACGTACTCGTAGACGCTTCCGGCGTCCTCGCCCTCGTCGCCGCCCTGGAACCGCTCGATGCGGTCGAGCGTGCGCTCGGCCGTCTCGACGACCCAGCGGTCGCGCGTGGCGGCGTCGACGATCGAGATCGACTCGGGGCGGACGGAGACGTTGATCGACCCGTCGTCCGTCTCGTACGTCCGGGGCTTACCGACGACGGCGACGTATTCGGGGGGTTCCAGATCCCGCAGTACGCTCGCGGCGTCGGGCTGGTACTGGCCGGCGTACATGAAGAACGTCCCCGTGGGGTCGACCACGCGGCCGCGCCAGTACTCGCTGTCCTCGCCGACGTCCTCCTTCTCGGTGACGGTCCCGACCACGAACACGCGGTTGGCGCGCTCGCCCGTCGGGAGCAGCGCGTAGTTGGGCGCGCGCTCGTCGTCGGACTCCTTGAACGTGTAGCCTGCGTCGTTGAACTCGCTCGCGAAGGCGCGTCGGGCGACCTCGCGGGTGGGTGCGTCGCTCATGTCAGATCGACCTCGCTTTGATCAGCACGTCCTCGTAATCGACCGGCCCGTCCAGCTCTTCCATCTCGTCGACCAGGACGTAGCGGCCGAACACCGGCCCCTCGACGCGGTAGTAGCGGCCGAGCGTGTCCTCGGCCATCTCGTCCGCGACGACGGTGGTGTCCAGCGCGTCCATCGCCATGTCCTTGGCCTCTTCGAGGCTCATGCCGGTGAGGTCCTCGGTGGCGTCCTTGTCGAAGATGACCTCGTGGGCGTCGTTCCCGTCGTCGAGGACGCCCTTGATGCGGAGGTCGAACTCGCCCTCGCCCTCGCCGTGCTCCTGGCACCGGCCGTTCTGGAGGACGCGCGTGCAGTCCTCCTCGGGGCAGCGCTTGATGAGGCCGCTGCCGCTCTGGATGTCGACCAGCGCGCCCTCGACCTCGCTCGTGTCGTCGCCGACCTCGATGTCCTCGTCGAGCTCCTCGACGGTCGTCGTCCGGTTGAGCTTCACCGAGTACTGGCCCTCGTACTCGTCGGTGACGACGTTGCCCAGGCGGTACACCTGGCCTTCTTCCAGTTCCGGGAGGTCTGACTTGGCCCACTTGGTGAACTTGATCGTGCCCGTCGGGTCGCCGAGGAGCCCGACCTGCCCGACCGCGTCGCTCCGGGGGTCCCAGAGGTCGACGACCTTGGCCGTGACATCGAGCCACTGCTCGTCCGTCTCGATCTCGCCGAGGCCGACCTCCGCGTTCTCGCCGCCGCTGCCGAGGGCGTCGCGGTCCATGTCGGCCTCGTCGAGGTAGTGGTTCGTGACGCTCCGGCGCGCCTCCTCGACGGGGACTTTGTACTCGTCGACCAGCGTCGAGAGGCGGTCCTCGACGTCGTCGACGTCGATATCTAAATGGTCCGAGAACTGTTCGTGCACGTCTTCCGCGTGTTCGCGTAGCGTCATTGGTTGCCTCGTGTCTCCACCTTGTTTTCGTCGGGAGACAGTCTCGGCTTGGTCGGCTTGGCATAAAAACCCTCGCAGAGCGCGGCGGAAGTGGAGAGCGGCCCTGTGCTGGCGGTCTGCCGGGGACTGATAGCGTCGGCCGACCGCCGGTCCGGCGGGAGACATATGGTCCTCGCGGGCGACTATCGGGGTATGCTTCGAGGTGGTCCGGCGTGAGCGGCGACCGCATCTCGCGACTCATCAGGTCGACCGCTCGCAAGGCCGGCAAGCAGTTCGGTGAGGCGAAGCGCGCGTACCGCTCGGCCCGCATCCAGTACGGCTTGCCGACGGACGACGCCGGGCGCGCGAAGATCGTCTGTCGGCGCTACGCCGAGAAGCGGACGGCCACCATCGACGACCGGGGTCGGCCCGCCTGTTACGAGGGGGGCCACCCCGACTGCGAGGGCTGCGCCGAGGACGTGCGCGAGGGCCGGATCGAGACCTGGTAGCCGCGTTCTGTCGCCGTCGAGAACCCGCGGGCGGGCTTTTCAGGAGCGCAGGCGTCCGCCGTCGACCGGCATCGCCACGCCGTTGACGAAGCTCGCGCGATCGCTCGAGAGGAACGCGACGGCGTCGCCCAGCTCCATCGGGTCGCCGATGCGGTCGAGCGGGATGTCCGACGCCCAGTCGTCCAGCCCCTCGTCGTAGCTGTCGTACTCGCCGCGGTCGAGCGCCTGCTCGATGAGGCTCTCGATGCGGGGCGTCTCGTGTGCCCCCGGCAGGACGGCGTTGGCTCGCACGTCCGGGGCGAACTCCCGCGAGACGGTCTTGACGGTGCCGATGACCGCCCGCCGGACCGAGTTCGAGAGGATCAGGCCGTCGATCGCCTCGCGGACGCTCGTCGACGTGATCGAGACGATAGTGCCAGCGTCGCTCTCCCGGAGGTGCGGGTACGCCTCCCGCAGCGTCCACGTGTGGCTCATCACCAGCATGTCGTAGGCGGCGTACCAGTCCTGCTCGGTCATGTCCTCGAACGCCCCGCTCGGGACGCCGCCCGCGGACGTGACGACGTGGTCGAGGCCGCCGAACGCGTCGACGGTCTCCTCGACCAGCGACTCGACGTCCGACCGGTCGGTGATGTCCGCCTGCTGGGCGCGTACGTCGCCGTCCGCGATTTCCTCGACCTCCTCGCGGGCCGCTTCGAGGCGGTCCTCGCTCCGCCCGCAGATAGTCACGTTCGCTCCCTCGCGGGCGAGCGCTTTCGCGCTCGCGAGGCCCAGTCCGCTCGAACTCGCCGTTACCAGCGCCGCGTTGCCGTCGATTCCGAGGTCCATGCGCGTGTCAACGCGGGCCGCTCACTAATCGTTCAGGGCACCGGCAGTCCGGCGCGGCGGCCGAACGAGACGCTCCCCCGGTGACGCCGACGCTCGCTACGGCCGCCGAACGCGGACGCTCCCCTCGGCGGTGACGCCGACGAGCAGGGCCTCGCCAACGTCGCGCCCGCTGATCGCGTCGCCCGCCTCGTCGCTTATCACCTTCATCAGGTCCGGCGCGGTGTGGTCCACCTTCACGCCGGCCTCGTCGCAGGCGTCGTACACCATCTGGGGGACGTCGTACAGGTCCGTGCCGGGGTCGACCTCGACCTGAACCGGGGCCTTCAGCGCCTCCGCGAACGCCACCGTCTCGCGGGCCTTCTCGACGTTCGTCCGGGCGCTGGCCTCGACGCTCGAGACGTTCGCCCGCGAGGTGCCGAGCATCTCCGCGATGGTGGACTGAGGGACACCCCGCTGACGCAGGGCGAGCACCTCCGCCTGCCGCCGCGTCAGCACTCCCTCCTCCGGGTCGAAGCCGACCCGGTCGAGTAGCTCCTCGACGTCCTCCTCGGTCACCGGCGCGTCGTCGCGGTCGCTCATCGCTCGCCGATACGAACCCGAACGCGAAAAACTGTCGGGACTGTCCATCCCCGAGCGCGGCCCGAACGGCCGGTCAGGATCCCCAGAAGTTGTCGCGGCTGCCGAGGCGCTCGCGGTCGGGCCCGCGTCGCCCGCCGTCGTCCTCCTCGTCAGCATCGGCGTCGGCCGTCGCGGCGTCGTCGCCGGTCTCCTCCTCGGTCTCCTCCTCGTCCGCGTCCATCGGGAGACGCTCGACCTCCTCGGCGCGGGCGTGGTTGGAGTGGACGTTGGTGATCTTCACCTTCGCGCGGGACTCCGGGAGCACGCCGTCGACGAGGACGATGAAGCCGTCCTCGGTGCGGCCGACGCCCGCGCCGCTCTCGTGGATGTCCGTGACGTCCACGACGAGTTCCTCCTGGGGCTTCACCGGCTGGGTCTTCAGGTCGTCTATCGGCTGGCTGTAGTGGTTGCACCACTCCTTGCCGCCGCGGTCGCCGTAGTGCTGACACCCCATTCCCTCGATCCGCTCGGAGAAACTGGGGCAGTCGTCGGCGAGTGGACAGTCCGCCATGCCACACGCTATTCTGCCGGGCGATTAAACGCTTGCGCTTGTCGGAGCGCCCGTCGCAACGCTTTTTCCCGCCCGCGCCAACCCGCAGACGATGACCCGTCGCGTCCCCGAACTCGGGCTGCTGGTCGGCCTCGTCCTCGCCGGGAGCTTCGTCGCGGCCGTCGTCGCGCTCGAACCGGGCTTTCTCGCCGAGGCCGAGAGCCTGCTGATGACGGTCGCGATCGCGCTCGTCATCCTGTACCCCTTCGCCGCGTTCGCCGTCCTCCGGATGGACGACCCGACGTGGCTCCTGCCCCCAGATCCCCTGCTCGGGACCGCGCTCGTCGCCGCCGCGGCGGTCGGCCTCCTCGGCGCGCCCGCCGGCCCCGCGCTGGCGCTCGCCGTCGCCGTCTTCCTCGCCCTGCCGCCGGCAATCTACAACGCGGGTCACGGCGGCCGCCTGCGATCGCTGCCGGCGCTGCCGGCGCTCGCCGGCTCCGCCCTCGCCGCGGTCGGCGTCTTCGGCCTCGGCGCGGCCGCCGGCGCGAACGTCTTTCTCTACGGCCTCGTCGCCTCCGCGGTGCTGCTGCTCGGCGGCGCGTACTACACCTCGCGCGTGCCGGGCCGCCGGGCCGAGCGCCGCGCCGGGGCGGTCGTGTCGGCGGCCATCGTGGCGTGTCTCGCCGAGTACGTCCTGCTCTCCGGCTGACTCTCACTCGTCCTCGACCACGACGACGATCCGGGGCTCGTCGGTCGATTCCGGACACGACTCGGCCCGCTCGACGGGTATCGTGCCGTTGTCGACCGCCGCCCGCTCCTCGGTCTCCAGCCAGATCCACGCCTCGGCGGTCACCGTCTCCCCGGCCCCGACGCTGTCGGGCACCGACCACTCCTCGGCGCTCCGTCGGTAGTCGACCGGCCGGTCCCGCCGGTCGGGCGCGTAGACGCAGGCCGTTGCCCGCGGGAAGTCCGCCGACTCCCGGAAGACGAACTCGTTCTCGGCCGTGACCGTCCCGACCCTGACTTCGTAGTCGCCGGCGTTCGCGCTCTCGGCCGCCGTGAACCCGTACGCCACGCCCCCGACCAGCAGGTCGGCGGTGACGAAGACGGCCGCCACCACGAGCAGGACGAGGGCGACCCGCTTCGCGGTGCCCGCCTCGACCCGGAGGCCGCGCTCCCGGTGGAGGTAGCCGAGGCCGACGAACAGGACCGACGACGCCGCCAGCGCGAGGAAGATCCCGGTGTCGCCGACGTCGAACCGGGAGACGACGTAGCCGACGAACGCGACGTACGTCGCGGCTGACAGCACGTACAGCACCGCGTCCAGACCGGCCCGCCGAACCGCGCTCGCGGCGACGAACAGCCCGACGAACAGGACGGGGAGCAACGCGGCCTTCACCGTCAGCGAGAGGTCGAAGACCAGATCGCGGGCGAAGTAGATGAGCGCGCCGATGCCGAACAGCACCCCGACCGCGTACAGCACTTTCGAGCTGTCGAACTCGAACTTCATCGCCGCCTCCGCCGGGAGATGTGACGTATCGCCATATAGCGTAACCGACTGTCCGGTGTGAAATAAAACGATAGGGAGCGTCCGGTCGCGGCATCGCGGCCGCCGGGCGTCTCCCCGTTCAGGCGTCCACGTCCAGACCGACCTGGTTCTCGTCGGCGTCCTCGGCCTCCGCGAACACGTACGTCAGGAACAGGTCGTCGCCGTCGTCGTCCGTGCCGCTGAACCGGACCGTCTCCCGGTCGTCGGTCTCGAACTCGTACGAGTCCGCCTGGATCAGCACCTGGTCGAGCTCCGCGTCGCCGGGCACGTAGACGGCCTCGTCCTCCTCCGGCGCGACGGCGCTTTCGAGGGTGTACGTCAGCGTGACCTCGTCGCCGTCGAGCGCGCCCGTGAACGTCGCCTCGTACTGGTCGACGCTCTCCAGTTCGTCGAACGTGACGTCGCCTATCGTGGGGTCGTCGGTGGCCATGTGCGCGCTACGACGGCCAGTCACTTCAAGACGAGTCGCTCGTTTCGCCCGCGGTCTACGCCAGCGGCGTCCGCTCGACCACGGTCCCGTCGACGGTCGGGTACTGCTCGACGATCTCGCCCTCCTCCACGTCGCCCTCCTCAACCATCTCCTCGAGGAGCCACCAGGCGAGTTCCACGTGGTCGGACTTGACGGAGTAGAACTCCTCGGGGACGCCCAGCTTCTCCAGGCGTTCCTCGGTCTCCCAGGTCTTGCCGTAGACGATGGTGCCGTCGTCGGTCACCTCGTCGAACTCCCGGCGGATGTTGCGGGCCATCCGCTTCATGCGGTTGCGGTGCTGGGCGGCGTCCTTGAAGACGCTGGTGCAGAAGTAGACGCGCTCATGGTCGCCCATCGCGTCTAAGATCTCCTTCGAGCCGTCGACGGCGCTCATGTGGCCGTCCTGCAGTTCGTACCCCTTCTCCTGCATCCGCCGGTAGTTCCCGTCGGACATCTCGAACTCGTTGACGTTGCAGAAGTCGGCCGCGCCCTCGTCGAGGAACTCCAGGAACTCCTCCTCGGCGCGGATGCCCGGGATCTCGAACGCGGGCGTCAGGCCTTCCTCGCGGGCGATGTAGAGGATCTCCTCCCACTCGGTGCCGTGCATGTCGCCCCAGAGCTCCAGCGGCGGGTGGAACCGGATCTCGTCGAGCCCGGCCTCCGAGAGGCGGCGCATGTTCTCGCGGCCGCCGGTGATGCCCGTGTAGAGGTGGGTGTGGTGGTCCTCGCCGAACTCCTCTTTCAGCAGCGAGAGGTAGTGGCAGGTGCGGTCCATCGCCTCCTGCGGTTCGCCGCCGGTGATGGAGGTGCCCAGCGCGTCCATGCGCTTTGCCTCCTGGATGACGTCCTCGTCGGACTCGACCTTCCGCTCGTTGGCGTACACGTCCGTGACGTTCTTGCGGTTCTCGCCGAGCGGGCAGTAAAAGCAGTCGCGCTGGTCGCAGTACCCGTAGACGAACATGACCATCTTGCCGCCTTTGGCGCACTGCTCGCAGCCCTTCGAGATCATTCGTTACCTCCCCTACCCGCTCAGGCGGCAAAAAGCGTGCGAATCGCGGCCGCCGGTCCGTGCGACGTCGTACCAGTGGAGGGCGGAACCGGGACGGCGGGGACGACGCCGCGGGCGAGCGCCGGCGGTCGCGCCCGACTCTCCAGAAAAGTGTTATACCGCCCACTCCTACCCTCACTCGATGCTGCTGGTGCTCTGTGTCGACCTCGACGACGACCTCGGGCGCAAGACGGCCGTCGACACGCCGGTCGTCGGCCGGGACGCCGTCGAGGAGGCGGCCGTCGCGCTCGCGACCGTGGACCCCGAGGACAGCGACGTCAACGTGCTGTTCCAGGGGTTGCACATCGCCAAGGAGATCGACGACGAGCAGGTGACCGTCGCCGCGGTGACCGGCAACGACGGCGGCGACGTGAGCGCGAACCGCGAGGTCGGCGAAGAGGTCGACGAGGTGCTCGCCAGCCTCAGCACCGGCGAGGGCGTCACCGCTCTCGTCGTCACCGACGGCGCGCAGGACGAGAGCGTCGTCCCCGTCATCCGATCGCGGGTCACCATCGACGGCGTCCGGCGGGTCGTCGTCCGGCAGGCCCAGGACCTGGAGTCGGTGTACTACACGATGAAGCAGGTGCTGAACGACCCGGAGACGCGCGGGACGGTGCTCGTGCCGCTGGGTATCCTCCTGCTCATCTACCCGCTCGCGGTCATCGCCAGCTTCCTCGAACTCCCCGGCGGCGCGGTGTTCGGCATCATCTCGGCGATGCTCGGCCTCTATCTCCTCTCGCGCGGCCTGGGGCTGATGGAGACCGTCGACTCGGTCGTCGGTCGGGCGCGAAACAGCCTCTACGCGGGTCGGGTGACGATCATCACCTACCTCGTCGCCGCCGCGCTGCTCGTCATCGGCGGGGTCAGCGGCCTGAACCAGCTGGAGGCGATGCAGGCGGACGCGGCGGGGGCGCTCGGCGCGCTGGAGATCGTCGCGGCGCTCGTCCACGGCGCCGTCCAGTGGTTCGCCGCGGCCGGCGTCACCACGAGCCTCGGCCAGATCACCGACGAGTACCTCGCGGACCGCCTGCAGTGGCGGTACCTGAACGCCCCCTTCTACGTCCTCTCGATCGCGGTCGTGCTCCACGGCGTCAGCGCCTACTTCCTCGATCTCGCCGACCTGTCCTACCTCGCGATGGCGCTGACCGGCGGGACGCTGCTGGGGCTTGTCAGCACGCTGGCGTTCGCCGTCGCGGAATCGCGGTACCCCCGCGACGCGGACCGCGACGGGAGCGAGGCGGTCTAACGCTCCCGCACGACGACGAACTTCGCCAGGTCCCGGAGGTACTCCTTCGCCTGCGTGTCCTCGGTGTCGACCCGGTCGAGCGCGGCGAGCGCGCGGTCGGCCTCGTCGCGCGCCCGCTCGTTGGCCTGCTCCGGCGTGAGGTCGGTCACCTGCACGACGGAGGGGCGGTCCATCTCGGCGTCGTGGCCGGTCGGCTTGCCCAGGTCCTCGGGGTCGGCCGTCGCGTCCAGCACGTCGTCGCGGATCTGGAAGGCGACGCCGACGCGCTCGGCGTACTCGCCGAACGCCTCGACGGTGAACGCGTCGGCCCCGGCGGCGACCGCGCCGAGTTCCGCGGCCGCCCGGAACAGCGCGCCCGTCTTCCGGCGGGCGAGCTCCATGTACGCCTCCTCCGAGTCGGGCTTGGCGACGAGCTCCGTCGCCTCCCCCTCGCCGAGTTCGACCATCGCCTCGGCGACCACCTGCATCGCCTGCGGGCTGGGCGAGAAGAGGGCGAACGCCTCCCCGAGCAGCCCGTCGCTGGAGACGATCGCGGGCCCGTAGCCGTACTTCGCCCAGGCGCTGTCGACGTTCCGGCGCACCTCGGAGCGGTCGATGATGTCGTCGACGACCAGCGACGCGTTGTGGACGAGCTCGACGCCGACGCCGAAGTCGACGGCGTCCTCGGCCTCGCCGCCGGCGGCCTCGCAGGAGAGCAGGGTGACCATCGGCCGGACGCGCTTGCCCCCCGACAGCGCGACGTGGCGCACCTCGTCCTCCAGCTCCGCCGGCTCGACGCCGTCGACGACGGCGGTGAGGCGGTCTTCGACGAGCGACTGTCGGCGCTCCAGAAACTCCATTAGTGCCGGCTTAGGACCGGTCCCGCAAGTACGTGACGGAATCGCGTGTTGCCGACGCATCCGCGTCTCGCGGGCGGTCCCGAGCGGCTCTGCGCGGAGCGGACCGAGTTTCTAAGTCCGCTCGCCGGTTTGGAACCGTCACCGGCAGACTACGATGAAGCGCTATCAACGGACGTTCCTGCTGCTCGGAGCCCCGATCCTGATTCTGGTCAGCGGACTCGCGACCGCGCGGGTCCTCTCCCCGGACGACGCCGTCGTCGACGCCGGATTCCTCCTCGCGTACGTCCTCGGTCTCGGATCGTTCTGGGGCGTGTTCCGCCTGCTGGACCGGGCGTCGTAGCGCCGTGGCCACTCCTTTGCCGCTGGCGTCCTTAGGGCGGCTATGGACAGTCCACACGTGCTCGTGATCGGCGGCGGGGGCACCGGCGTCGGGACCGCGCGCGACCTCGCGATGCGCGGCGTCGACGTGACGCTGGTCGACCGCGGCGGCCTCGGGAGCGGGACCACCGGCCGGTCCCACGGCCTCCTCCACAGCGGCGCGCGCTACGCGGAGAACGACCCGAGCGGGGCCAGCGAGTGCATCCAGGAGAACCGCATCCTCCGCGACGTCGCCGGGCACTGCATCGGCGGCGACTGCGGTTACTTCGTGCAACTGGCGGACGACGACCCCGAGTACTTCGACGAGAAGCTCGCCGCCTGCCGCGACCTGAACGTCCCCGCCGAGGTGCTCACGCCCGAGGAGGCCCGGGAATCAGTCCCGGACCTGGCCGACGACGCGGAGCGTGTCATGGAGGTCCCGGACGGCGTGATCTACCCATCCCGACTCGTCGCGGCCACGGCGGCGAGCGCCCGCGAGCACGGCGCGACGATCCGGCCGAACGCGCCGGTACGGGGGCTGCTGGTCGAGGACGACGCCGTCGTCGGCGCGCGCGTCGAGACGGGCGACGGCGTCGAGGCGGTCCGCGCGGATCACGTCGTCAACGCCGCCGGCGCGTGGGCCGGGGAGATCGCGGACACGGCCGCGATCGACGTGGAGATGCGCCCGGCGAAGGGCGCGATGGTCGCCGTCGACTATCCGGGCCTCCCGGCGGTGCTGAACCGCTGTCGCCCGCCGGCGGACGGCGACATCGTGGTCCCGCACGAGGGCGAGGCCGTCCTCGGCACGACGAGCGTCGACGTGGACGACCCCGACGAGTTCGACGAGGAGCGCTGGGAGGTGGAGCGCTGTATCGAGGAGTGCGCCCGGATGCTCCCGCCGGTCGCCGACGCCGCGGTGACCCGGACGTACTGGAGCGTCCGCCCGCTGTACGGTCCGGACGAGGACGAACGCCCCGGCGGACGCGGCATCTCGCGGGGCTTTTTCGTCCTCGACCACGCCGAGCGCGACGGCGTTACGGGCTTCACGACCGTCGTCGGCGGGAAGCTCACCACCCATCGGCTCATGGCCGAGGCGACCGCCGACCGCGTCTGCGACCGCCTCGGCGTCGACGGGGCGTGTCGCACCGCGGACGAACCGCTGTTCGGCGCTCGACCCGACGAGAACCTGGACGCGGCCATCCGCGAGTTCGACGCCGCGTCGCCGGCGGACGCCGACGCGCTCTAGTCCTCGAACAGCGCCTCGAACACCTTCCGCTCGGCCGTCCGGAGGTGTTGACCGAACGTCGCGGGGGCGATCCCCAGGCGCTCCGATATCTCCTCGCCGGTGCTCGTGCGGGGCCACTCGAAGTAGCCCGCCCGGAACGCCGTCTCGAGCGCGGTCTGCTGTTTCTCCGTCAGCCGGCTCTCGATTGGCGACTGCTGTCCGAGGAACTGCCCCTCCTCGTGCTCCGCCGTCCGCTGGGCGACGAACTCGGCGCTCGGACACGACTCCTGGACCTCGGTCACGAGCTTGCGCGTGTCCCGTCCCCGCGGCAACTCGACCACGAGGCGGAACTCGCCGTCGTCTATGGTCGCCGACTGCACGCGGCCGCTGTGGGTCACGACCGTCTCTATCAGGGGGACCGGTTCCGCCGTGACCGCCTCGAACGCCCGCTCCTCCGGTCCCTCCTCGACGACGCGGCCGCGGTCTATCACGTCGACCTCCGCGACGACGTCCTCGAACTCCTCGGCGGCCAGCCCCCGAACGCTCCCGTACAGGAGGTGGGCCTCGTCGTCGGTCCGGATGAACCGGTCGATGCGCACCGCACAGCTCTCGTCCGCCGTCCGTTCGACGATCGGGCGAGCCACGCCGTTGAGGCGGAACTCCAGTTCGAGGACGGCATCGCTCACCAGCGCGTTCTTGCGTTCGATGGCGCTGATGGCGTGGCCGACGATGTCGCCGAGGCGGGCGAACGTCTCCCGCTGCGGCTCGGAGAACGCCTCTGGCGTCGACGCGTACACGTTCAGGACGCCGTACCGGAGGTCGTCGTGGACGATCGGGACCGCGAGCGAGGAACGGTAGCCCCGCTCCAGCGCAGCCTCGCGCCACGGTTCGAACTCCGGATCGGCGGCGATGTCCTGCACCGCCTGCAGTCGGTCGGACTCGATCGCGGTCGCGGTCGGGCCCTGTCCCGTCTCGCTGTCGTCGACGGATATCTCGACCGCGTCGAGGTACCCCTCGTTGACGCCGGCCTCGGTCTCGGCCACGACGCGGTTGCTCCCCTGCGCGACGCGGCCGATCCAGGCGAACACGTAGTCCTCGGAGTCGACGAGCCGCTCGCAGACGCGCCGTTCGAGGCTCTCCCTGGACGAGGCGTTGATGACGATGTGGGTGACGTCCTGGCTGATCCGGTTCAGCCGGTGGAGCGCCTCCAGTTCCTCGCGGTGGCGCTTGCGCTCTATCTCCTTCGACTTGCGCTCGATCGCGTAGTGCAGCGACCGGACGAGCGACGAACTCGTCACCTCGTCTTTCACCAGGTAGTCCTGTGCGCCCTCCTCGATCGCCTGCACCCCGGCCTGTCGGTCGTCGAAGCCGGTGAGGACGACGATCGGCGTCTCCGGGGCCGCCTCCACCGTCGCCGACACCGTCTCCAGCCCCGAGCTGTCGGGCAGGTTGAGGTCCAGCAGCACCACGTCGACGCGGTGTTCCTCGAAGTACGAGAGCCCGTCAGACAGCCGCTTCTCGTGGTGGAGCCTGGGGATCTGGTCGGCCGTGGAGTCGGGGTCGACGCGGCGGGGGAGTTCCTCCGCGTCGCGGAGCATCTCCCGGATCAGCCTCGCGTCGCCGGGGTTGTCCTCGATCAGTAACGCCGTGAAGTCGCTTTCGTCGGTCATTCGTTATCGCCTCCGGGGAGGTGAACGACGGAGAGCCAGAACCGCTCGAACGAGCGGATCTTCTCGATGAACTCGTCGGGGTCGATCGGCTTGCGGAGGTAGGCGTTCGCGTGGAGCCGGTACGACCTGACGATGTCCTCTTCGGCCTTCGAACTGGTCAGCACGATTATGGGGATATCCCTGAGATCGGGGTCGCCTTTCACCGTTTCGAGCACCTCGTCGCCGTTCTTGCGCGGGAGGTTGAGGTCCAGCAGCACGATGTCCGGTCGCGGGGCATCCTCGTACTGCCCGCGCTGGTAGAGGAAATCGAGCGCTTCGGTGCCGTCGTTCACCACGTGGACCGCGTTTTTGATCTGCTCTTCCTCGAACGCTTCCTTCGTGAGACGGACGTCGCCGGGGTTGTCCTCGACTAACAGGATGTCCACCGGTTCGACCTCGGTCCCCCCAACGTTACTCATTCGTCTCACCTACGTCGCGGAGGGTGGAATAGCACGTCGATCCGCACTCGGGGTCATCGTCGCGGACGTCGCTCGTGTTCCCGTGTCTCTCATCCCGGACCGACCGGCGTTTCCGCCGGCTCAACAGACCGCTTCCTCGCCCGGACCGTGACCGTTCGATGCACCGTTTCACTCGTTCGGCGACTCTCACCGTCCCTTCGGTCGTTGCCCGGGCCGCGGCGGCGTCCGCCGAAACCGCGTCGGAAGCCGCTGTTGCCGAGGCTCGCCCATCGGGTTCGTCCGTGATTCTCCGACGCCCCGCCCGACCCCGTAACGCCGCTTCCGCGTCTACCGCGGTAGCCATGATATAATTGATACAGGAGACGAGCTATATCGGGGTAAAACTATCGAAGAAATACTGAAAAGTAACGGATCGGTACGTGTATCGGGCGACGCGGGCCGGTCGCCGCCGCGCCGCCGGACGCGATTCCGGCCGGCCGGTGCGCTGCCCCGCGTTAGTAGCCCTGGTGCTGGCCGCCGCTTCCGCCTCGTCGCCGCTCGCTCCTGTGACCGCCCTGTTGGCTACCTCCGTGATCCCGACTCCGCTGGTTGCCGCCGCTCTGCTGACCCTGTTGCCCCTCTCCTTCCCAGCCTTCATTGTGGTGCGGCTGCTGGCCCTGCCGACCGCCCTGCTGGTAGTGCTGGCTGCTTCGCTGGTGGCTCTGTTGTTCGCCGCGCTGCTGACTACCTCCTTGACGCCTACCGCCGCCGTGCTGCTGGCGGCCCTGCTGTCCCTGCGACTGCCGACCGCCGGACTGGTGTCCGCCTCGCTGCTGGTGCTGTCCACCGCCCTGTTGGCCGCCTCGCTGGCGACCGGCGCGCCGCGGTGACTGCTGGCTGCCGAACTGCTGGCCGCCGCCGCGTTGGCTCTGTCCGCGCTGGCGGTCTCCTCGCTGGCCCTGCTGGCTCTGACCGCCCTGTCGGCCGCCTTGCCGTCCCTGCTGGCTATGGTCGCCGTGGTGGCCCCCGTGACCGCCGATGCCGCGGTGCTGACCCTGTTGGCCTCGTTGTCCCTGCTGACCTTGCTGTCCTCGCTGGCTTTGCTGTCCGCCGCGTCGCCGGTTGCCACCCTGCTGTTGTTGGCCGCCGCCCTGCTGGTGGCTGCGCTGTTGGCCGCCGCCTTGCTGACGCCCCTGTCGGCCGCCTTGTTGATGCCCCTGTCGGCCGCCGCCGTGCTGCTGGCGGCCCTGCTGCCCCTGCGACTGCCGGCCGCCGGACTGGCGACCGCCGCGCTGCTGGTGCTGTCCGCCGGAGTGGCCGCCGGTCTGCTGCGTTCGGCCCCCTTGCTGCTGGCCGCCCTGCCGGTGGCCTCCGTGTTGCTGTCCCTCGTGCTGCTGGAACCCGCCGTGATGCTCGCCCCGGATCTGGTCCTGTTGTTGTCCTTGCTGTCCTCGCTGTCGTCGGCCGCCCCGCTGTCCCTGCTCGCGACCACCTTGCTGTCCCTGATGTCCCTGATCCGCGTGGAACTCCCCCTGTCCGCCGCGCCGGTGCTGACGCTCGTGCTGGTCGTCGGTGTGTCGTGCCATGACGGATCATCCCGACCACGGGAAGCGGGATTAACCGGGTCGGTCGTTTCCGCTGTTCCAGCGAAACGTATCGACCTTGTAACACGGTAACGTCGCTGGTCCGCGGTTAACCCGACGCAAACGTCGCGGAGAACGGGAAATTCGTCGGCAAGCGCCGCGATCGCCCGCAGTGGACGCCGGCGTACCGGCGGGAACGCTCAACCGTTCTGTTCTCCGAGGAGTTCGCGGACGAACGCCCGCCATCGCCGAGCCACGGCGTCGCGGTCGTCCTCCCGCGCGAACTCGGCCCAGTACTCGAACAGCCCCAGCCGCCAGGCGCGGGCGTAGAGGCGGTACCGTCGGTACCGGTCGCCGAACGCGACCCCGGAGTCGAGGCCGCGCGCCCCGACGTACGCGGACCGGAGGGCGTCACGGAGCGGCGCCGCGGCGGCGGTCCCGCCGAGCGGCATGTCCACCAGCGCGTCCTCGGCGTGGGCCAGATCGAGGAGTCCGTCCCCGGTCGAGCAGCCGCCGAAGTCGAGCACCGCCCGCACCAGCGGCGGGTCGTCGCCCTCGGGAGCGAGCACCAGGTTCGCCGGCCGGTAGTCGTTGTGCAGGACCGCGGGGTCGACCGCTCGATCGACGTCGCCGCTCATTAGCGCCTCGCGGACCGCGGGCGCGAGGTCGGCGAACCGCGGGTCCGGGTCCGCGATGCGCGCATCGCCGCGGAGGCCGTCGGCGGCCTCGGCCGCCATGTCGTCGAACCGTACCGCCCACGAGTCGCACCCGGGGTCGGTCGTCAAGCCGCCGTCGACGGCGCGCAGGTCGCCGAATCGGTCGGCGACGCGGACCCGGTGGATCGCGGCGAGGTGTCGCCCGGCCCTGTGGACGAGACGCGTTCGCTCCGCGGCCGACAGCGCCAGCACCCCCTCGGCGGCGCGCCCCTCTCGATACCGTGTCAGGAAGTACGGCCCCGCCAGCGCCCCCGCGTTGCTCTCGACGGTCGCGAGCACCGTCGGGACGGGGACCGTCGTCTCGCGGCCGACACGCGCAAGCAACTCCGGTTCGGCGAGAAAGATGTCGTCGGACGGAAGCAGCGGCGTCTTCAGGGCCGCGCGACTTCCGTCCGCGCAGTCGACCCGGTAGACGGCGTTGACCCCCTCGTGGACGTGTGTCGCGCTCGTCACCGTCCGGTCGAGCGCCGTCGCCGCGGCCGCCGCTACCGCGTCCGGCGCGGGCGGTTCGAGGCGCTCGTCGCGAGCCACGCTAGTCGTTCGCACGGCGTCGACAAAACGCTCGGGGAGAAATGGGGCGAAAAGGCCGCTCGCTGCGGGAACCCTCCTCGAAAAACGTGGGCGAAAAGGCCGCTCGGTCGCTACCGCTCCCTCGCGGGTCTATTCGAACTCCTCGATCAGCGCCGGCACCACGTCGAACAGGTCGTCGACGATGCCGTAGTCCGCAAGGTCGAAGATCGGCGCGTTCGGGTCAGTGTTGATGGCGACGATGGTGTCGCTGCCCTTCATCCCGGCGACGTGCTGGACCGCGCCGGAGATGCCGATCGCGATGTACACGTCGGGCGTGACGACCTTCCCGGACTGGCCGACCTGCCGGTTCTTCGGGAGCCAGTCGTTGTCGACGATGGGGCGGGACGCAGACAGCGTCGCGTCGAGCGCGTCGGCAAGGTCGCGGACCAGATCGAGGTTCTCCTCCTCCTCGATGCCGCGGCCGACGCTGACGAGGACGTCCGCATCGCTGATGTCGACGTCGCCGCCGCCGGCCTCCTCGAAGCCGGTGACCGTCGAGCGCACGGCGGACTCGTCGATGTCGGCGTCGAACGCCGAGACCTCGGCGTCGCCGCTCTCCTCGGCGGGGGGCCACTCTGCCCCGCGGATGGTGACGACGGCGCGGTCGGCGTCGAGTTCGTTCGTCGTCTCAACCTTCGAGCCGTACATCTCGCGGGTGGCGACGAGGCCGTCGCCGGACGCGTCCAGTTCGACGACGTCGGTGACGATCGGGAGGTCGAGGCCGTTGGCCACCGCGGGCGCGTAGTCGAGGCCGTTGACGCTGTTAGGCGTCAGGAGATAGCCGGCGTCGACCTCGTCGTACAGTTGGGTCAGCGCCTGTGCGTACACGTCGTGGTTAAACTCCTCGCCCTCGTCGACCGTGTGGATGACGTCGACGCCCTCGCGGTTCAGCCGCTCGGCGAAGCCGTCGACGTCGCCGCCGATCACGGCGAGGTGAAGGTCGCCGCCGGCACCGTCGGCCAGTTCCCGACCGGCGGTGATGACCTCGAAGCTCACGTCGCGCAGGTCGCCGCGGCGGTGTTCCGCGACGGCGAGCACGTCCGTCATTCTGCCACCCCCTTCTCGCGGAGCATGTCAGCCAGCTGTCCGGCCTCTTCCTCGGGGCTGCCCTCGAAGTACGTGGCGTCGCTCTCGGTCTCCGGTTCGTACATGTCCGTCAGGCGTAGTTCGCTCTCGACGTCCTCGGCGGAGAGGCCGAGGTCGGAGAGGTCCTTCGGGGCGATCTCCTTGCTCTGGGCCTGCCGGATGCCGCGCAGGCTCGCGTAGCGGGGCTCGTTGATACCGGTCTGGATGGTCAGCACCGCGGGGGTCTCCACGTCGGTCACCTCGTCGACGCCGCCCTCCAGTTCGCGGTGGACGTGGGCGACGCCCTCGTCGACGTCGAGGTCGAGGTGGTTGACGACGGCCGCCCACTCGAAGCCGATGGCGTCGGCGAGCGCCACGCCGGTCGCGCCGAACGCGTCGTCGCCGGCCTGGACGCCCGACAGCACGAGGTCCGGGTCCTCCTCCTCGACAACCGCTTCGAGCAGACGTACCTTCGCGCCGACGTCGAGCAGGTCGATGTCCTCGAGCGCCTCGTCCCACACGCGGACGGCGCGGTCGGCGCCTTTCGCCAGCGCCATCCGGATGGTCTCCTCGCTGCGCTCCGGACCGATGGTGACCGCCACCACCTCGACGTCGTCCACGTTCTCGCTGATCTGTACGCCCTCCTCGACGGCGTAGTCGTCCCACTCGTTGAGGTCGTAGTTGAGGTACTGCGATCCGATCTCCGTTCCCTCTATTTCGAAGTCGTCCTCGACTTCGGCGACCTCCTTGACCGTTACGAGAACTTTCATCGTTGTTCAGGTTCCACCGGATCTGAGATAAACGTTTTTGAAACGTGGTGGCACGCAAGAAGGATTTCCGCGCCCTCGGGCGGCGAGTCGGTCACTCGTCGTCGCCGATGTCGGTGTCGGGCAGCGTGATGAGGTTCTCGCGACCGATCCGAAGCTTGTCGATCTGGTCGTCCTCGTCCATCGAGGACAGCAGCTGCGACACCTTCGCGTTCGACCACCCCGTCTCCTTGACGATGTTGGCCTGCTTCATCCGCCCGCCGTTTGCCTCGAGCAGGCGGGTGACCCGCTCCTCGTCGGAGAGGAGCGTCTCGTCGATCTCGTCGTCCTCGTCCGGTGACTCGGCCGCATCGTCTTCCTCGTCGTTCTCGTCCACCGTCTCTGTTGCCGCCGCGGCCGTCGGCTCCTCGATGTGGTCGGTGGTCGTCGTCTCCGGGTGCGACCTGACCGGCGCGTCCCCTCCGACCTCCGTCTGGCGCCGCGCGAGCAGGTAGCCGCCGGTGCCGACGGCGACGACGAGCGCGGCGATACCGACGCCGAGCAGCGCCATCGGAAGCGGATCGTCGGGGTCGATCGACGGGCCGGTCCCGCCGTTCTGGGCGCTGTAGCCGATGGTGATCTCGTTGTCGGCGAAGTCGTACGGCCCGTCCCACCGGATGGTGCCGTTCTCGTGGCCCCGCGGCGCGGTGTACGGGAGGTAACCGTCGGGGGCGTTGATGACCAGCCGCTGGCCGGCGTCGAGGGAGGGGAGCCACGTCCCGCCGGTCCCGTTGAACGCGTCGCCGACGACGATCCTGTCGCCGCCGTCCTCGACTTTGGCGAAGTTCGTCCAGGTGAAGCTGACGGTGATGACGCCCGTGTCGTTCTCTATCCGACCGCCGTACTCGACGTCCTCGAGCGCCATCTCCCGGTCCGTCATCGCGTCGGAGTCGTTGACGTACCGGCTGAACTCCCTCGCGGTGATCGGGGGACGGTCCTCCCCGTTCACGATGGCGTCCCGGTACTCCCGGAACGCCCGCGTCTCGTTCTCGCTGTCGAGGTGCTCGCGGAACTCGATCGTCCAGCGGGCGTCGCCATCGGCGGTGACGTTGACCCGCATCACCACGCCGGGATCCGCGTTCTGAACTGCGTCGGTGAGAACCGGGTCGGCGGTCGGATTCAGAGGGCTACTATCACCGACAGCGGCCGCTGCGGGGGGCGTCCCGCCGACAGTCGCCGCGGCGGAGGCCGCGCCGACGGGGGCGAGAACAAGGAAGACGAGGAGGGCGAGCGAGACGGCGGCGCGTGACCGCATACGTCTTCCCTCGACACTCAGTGGGCAAAATGTTTTCTATCGGCCGATAAAACGTCAGACGCGGCTTTGAACGGTTTTCGGGCCGCTCATGCGTTCGTTTTCGCGTTTGGCCTCGCCTTACGCGCTCCCCCGGTCGGCCCCGCCGCGCCGACCGGTTTTTGTATCAGTAACCTGTACGCACTCCCGATGAAGCGACTCACGGTTATTGCCCTGGTGGTTCTCCTCGCGGCCCCCGTTCAGGGGCTCGCGGTTCCCGCCAACGCGGCCGACCCCGCAGGGGCCGACGCGGCTGACCCCGCCGGTACTGACGTGGCGCCTGCGGCGGCCGCGTCCCCCCAGGCGGACGAATCGAACACGACGTCGCGACTGACCGTCTCCGGCGACGTCGTCACGAGTCGGGCGGCGCCCTCCCACAACCTCGCCGAGACGCTGTCGACGGCGGACGAGCGCATGCGAACGAACTTCCGGATCCGGACGTTCGAGACGCGACTGTCCGCGGTCAGTTCGACGCAGGCGCGCGCCGCGGTTGCCGACGACGCCCTCGACGACATCGCGGCGCGCACCGCCGCGCTCAAGCGGACCGAACGGGAGGCCGTCCGGTCGTTTGCCGACGGGAACATCACCGAGACGCGGCTGCTGCGCACGCTCGCGAGCATCGACGCCCGCTCCGAGCTGCTCGATAACGCGGTCAGCGAACACCGGCGCGTGTCGTCCTCGATCGCCGGCTACTCGGCGTCGGACCGGCGGCAGGCGATATCGGTCGAACTGGAGATGCTCCAGACGCCCGTTCGGAGCGAGCTCCGGGAGTCGTTCAGCGGCGGCGACGGGGCCGCCGTCGCGTACGTCGACGCTTCGCGGGACGGCGTCGTCGTCGAGACGCTCGGCGACGAGAACTACTACCGCGAGGCCGTGCGCTACGACAACCGAAACGACAACGCGACGGACTCGTTCGACGGCGACGCGGCCTCCGTCCTCGGCTACGTCGAGGACCTCTACGGCTGGGCGTCCGACAACAAGCGGGGCGAGGTGCGACTCGCCGGCATCTACGACGGCCGCTGGCGAGTGACCGTCCCGCACGACCAGGGCGAGCTCACGACGTACATCGACGGCAACACTCGCTCGGTCTTCCGGGAGGTCCAAACCCTCCAGTTGAACCGGCTGCCCCACTCGAACACGATCAGGACGACCGGCGACGAGATCAACGTGACGATCAACCAGACGCCCCACAACGGCCCGGTCAAGATCCAGATCACCGACGGCGCGGGCCAGCCGGTCGCCGCGAGCGTGTCGATCAACGACGACGCGATCGGTCGCACCGGGGACGACGGAACGGTGTGGACGCTGGAGCCGCGGTCGCACTACCTCGTCTCCGTCTCCACCGGCGGCGAGACGGTGAACACGACCGTCCGTCCGTAGGACCGCCCCGGTGTTTTTCAGGGAAGCCGCACTGAACCGGCGGCGTGTTAACTCGCGTCCGCGCCCTCTCGCCGGTCGTCGGCATCGTTCTCATGCTCGTCTGCACCGTCGTCCTCGGGAGCGCCGTCGCCCTGACCGCCGCGACTGCGCCGACCGATCCGACGCCGACGGCAGCCGTGGCGGTCGACGCCGACCCCGGCGACGACCGCATCGCGCTCACCCACCGCGGCGGCGACGTCCTCGACGTCCGCGACCTCGCCCTCCGCGTCACCGTCGCGGGCGAGCCGCTCGACAGGCAGCCGCCCGTGCCCTTCTTCTCCGCTTCGGGGTTCGACCCCGGACCGACCGGGCCGTTCAACCTCGCGGCCGATCCCGAGTGGCGGGCGGGCGAAACGGCGAGCTTCCGGGTCGCGGGGACGAACGACCCCGGGATCGAACCGGGCGATCGCGTTCGCGTCGTCGTCTCGGTCGACGGCGGGCGCGTCGCCTCGGCTGAGACGACGGCGCGGAACTGAAGGTGGACGACGCTGCCGGCCAGCCGCCGGCGGTCGGCGATCCCGTGACGGCGGTGTGGATCGCGGTGCGAGAAGTGATCGGGGGAGAACAGCGACGCTATCGGGAGCGGACCGTGTCGCTACTCCGGGACGCGGGCGACGGTCGTGATGGCTACCTCGGGGTTGTAGGCGGGACCCATCAGCCGGTGTTCGATCTCCTCGTAGCCCGCCTCGATGAACATTCGGTCAGCCTCCTCGGCGTCGTAAAACAGCATGATGCTGTCGGCGAGGCGCTGCATGATCCCGCTTTCGGGATAGTTCGGCCCGACGATGAGTACCTGCCCGCCGGGCTTCGTGATCCGGCGGATCTCCCGGAGCGCGCGGACGGGGTGGGGCCAGTACTCGATCGAGCCCGAGGACCAGACGACGTCGAAGCTGTCGGTTTTGAACGGCAACCGCTCCGCGTCGCCGCGGTAGAACCGCACCGGGCCGTCGTTCTTCCCGAACTTCGCCCACGCCTTCTGCATCTGGTGGACGCTCTGGTCCAGCCCGTGGACCTCGTCGACGTGGTCGAGCAGCCCCTCCGTGGCGAACCCGGTGCCACAGCCCACGTCGAGGACGCGGTCGTCGGCGTCGATGTCGAGCATCCCGAGCGCCTCCGTGCGCATCGCTTCGTTCCAGATGAACGGGTTGATCTGGTCGTACACCTTCGAGAGGTACTTGTAGAACAGCCGTGCGCGGGCCTTGTTCTCGAGGATACCCATCGGTCGGGAGTTCGGACGCCCCCCAAATAACCCTGCTGTTTGGCACGTAGCGCGCCAGCGCCGTCGAATCCTTTCGCAACTACCTTATAGACGCTTCTGCAAACCACGCCTGCTAACAGTATGCCGAGGCCAGAGGTTCTCGAACAGATCAAAGACGTCGAACAGGAGGCGGACGAAATCGTCGCGCTGGCCGAGGACGAGCGCGAGGAGCGCATCGCCGAGGCGCGCGAGGAAGCAGAGGAGATCCGCCAAGAAGCAGCGGCCGAGGCGCGCGAGCTACGCGAACAGCGACTCGAAGAAGCCCGCGAGGAGATCGACGCCGAGCGCGAGGAGATCCTCGAGGCGAGGGCCGAAGAGCGCGAGGAGCTCGTCGAACGCGCCGAGTTCAGGGAGGAAGAGGTGATAGAGTACGTCGTCGACACGTTCAAGGAGGCGGTGCATGCTCAGACCTGAGCAGATGAGCAAAGTGTCCGTGACGGGCTCGAAGGCCGTCATGGACGACGTCATCGAGGCGGCCCACGACCTCCATCTCCTCCATCTCAGCGATTACGACGGGTCGTGGGAGGGCTTCGAGAACGGCGACCCGATCGAGGGCGCCGAGGAGGCCTCCGAGAAGCTCGTCACGGTGCGCTCGCTGGAGAGCATCCTCGACGTCGACGAGGACGACGCCGGCCCGAGCCGCATCGTCACCGACGAGGCGATCGAGTCCGAACTCGAGGAGGTCCGCCAGGAGGCGAACGAACTGGACGACCGCCTCGACGAGATCGACGACGACCTCCGCTCGGTCGAGGAGGAGATCGACTCGATCGAACCGTTCGCCGATCTGGGCATCGATCTCGACCTGCTCTCGGGCTACGACACCCTTCAGGTCGCGGTCGGCGAGGGCGACGAGGACGAGATCGCCGCCGCGCTCGCTGCGTCCGACGAGGTCGACGAGTACGAGACGTTCTCCGGCGACCGGACCGTCGCCGCCTTCGTCTATCCGACGGCCGACGCCGGCGAGGACGCCCTCGAAGACGCGCTCGTCGGGGTCGACTTCGCCCGCATCGAGGTCCCCGACGCGGAGGGCAGTCCCGAGGAGTACGTCGAGGAGCTCCGCCACGAGCGCCAGCAGCTGGAGTCCCGGCGTGACTCCGTCGAGGGCGACCTCGAGAAGCTCCGCCTCGACGCCGCCGGCTTCCTGCTGGCCGCCGAGGAGAAGCTCACCATCGACGTGCAGAAGCGCGAGGCGCCGCTCCAGTTCGCGACGACCGAGAACAGCTTCATCGCCGAGGGCTGGGTCCCGACCGAGCGGTTCCCCGACCTCGAGGCCGCGCTCGAACAGGCCGTCGGCGACCGCGTCGAGGTCGACGAGCTCGAGCGCGCCGACTACCACGAGGGCCACCCGACGCACTCCGAGGAAGTGTCCGAGTCCGGCGGCGCGGCCCCGGGCGACGGCGCGGAGGCCGTCACCGACGGCGGGACAGCCGTCACCGTCGACGACGAACCGCCGGTCATTCAGAGCAACGAGGGGGCGGTGAAGCCGTTCGAGTTCCTCCTCACGATGATCAACCGGCCGAAGTACACGGAACTCGACCCGACGTTCGTCCTCTTTCTCACGTTCCCGGCGTTCTTCGGGTACATGATCGGGGACCTCGGCTACGGGCTCCTCTATCTCGGCGCGGGCTACCTGCTGTACAGCCGCTTCGAGGAGGACGTCTTCCGCAGCCTCGGCGCTATCGGTATGTGGATCGGCGGATTCACGGCGCTGTTCGGTATCCTCTACGGCGAGATATTCGGACTGCACGTGCTCGGTGAGGTCCTCTTCGGCGGCTCGCCGCCGATGCACAAGGGCCTCCAGCCGCACTACTCCGCGTACGGCCAGACCTGGCTGATCGTCAGCGTCCTGCTCGGCCTGCTCCACCTGACCGTGGGGTACGCGTTCGGGTTCGTCAACGACCTCGACCACGGCTTCGTCGACGCCTACCTCGAGAACGGTTCGTGGGCGACGCTGATGGTCGGCGTCTGGATCTGGATCTTCAGCCGACACGCGAGCGGTCCCAAGCCCGACTTCCTCTTCGAGGTGCTCGGCGGCGACCACGCCGCGTACGACCTCGGGTTCACCGGGCTGCCCGCCGAGATCGGCCTCTACGTCGGGCTGCCCCTCGCCGCGATCGGCTTCCTGACGATGGTCTACGGCGAGATCCAGCACTTCGGGGTCGCTATCGGGACGCTCGTCGGCTTCCTGGAGAGCTTCAGCGTCCTCGGCGACGTGCTCTCCTACCTCCGGATCGCCGCGGTGATCCTCGCGAAGGCAGGGATGGCGTTCGTCGTCAACCTCCTGTTCTTCGGCGTGTACGTCACCGGCGAGGAGGGCGACCAGTCCTGGCACTTCGCCACCGGCCACATGCCGGAAGAGGGCGCGATGTATCACGGCCACGAGGTCACCGAGATCATGTTCGGCGGCCTGCTCCACGGCGGCGTGGCATCGGTGCTCGCCGGCGTGCTCATCTTCGTGGTCGGCCACATCATCGTCCTGCTGCTCGGCATCACCAGCGCCGGCCTGCAGGGGGTCCGTCTCGAGTACGTCGAGTTCTTCGACAAGTTCTACGAGGGCGGCGGCCGCGTGTTCGAGCCGTTCGGCTACGACCGCGAACACACCGCCGAGGACTGACCTCGGCCCCGGATCTCGCTTCCGTTTTCGTTTCGTCGTTTCCGCTTTTTCGCTTCGTCGTCTCCGCCGACAGCCACCGGCTCGCTGACGACGATTTCCGGCGTTCACGCGGCTTTACCCGCCGTTCGAGTGGTTCGTGCTTACGTCCCACGGGGCGATAGAAACCGAAACTATAATGCCCGTAGAACCTACCGGAGAACGGTCTAGACGGCCGAACGCGGCGGTTTCGTTTGGGAAGTTTTATGAACACTGGCGGGTGAAGTAGCGCTTGTTCGGTCGCAACTACGAGGTATACGCAAACATGATTGAGAACTCCCTCGACGTCGCACTTGCAGCGGAACAACTCAGTAACATCGTCCTGCAGGAAGGTGGACTCCAGGGCAACGCCCAGCCCGGCATTACGTCCGACGGTGCCGCGGCGATCGGTATCGGCCTGGCCGCCATCGGTGCGGGGTACGCGGAGCGCGGTATCGGCGCCGCGGCCGTCGGCGCACTCGCCGAAGACTCCATCTCCACCGGTATCGGGATCGTCATGACGGTCCTGCCGGAGACGCTGGTGATCTTCGCGCTGGTCGCGCTCTTCGTCTAAACCGCAGCCCCATTTTCTCACAATGAGTTTGGAAACAGTCGTTGAGGACATCCGAGACGAAGCCCGCGCGCGTGCGGACGAAATTCGCGCCCAGGGTGAAGAGCGCGCTGCGGAGATCGTCTCCGAGGCGGAGGAAGACGCCGAGGAGACGCTCGCCGAGGCCGAGGAGCAGGTCGAGGCCGAGATCGAGCAGGAGCGCGAGCAGAAGCTCTCCAGCGCGAAACTCGAGGCCAAGCAGCAGCGCCTCGAGGCTCGTCGGGGCCTCCTGCAGGAGGTCCGCGAGTCGGTCGAGGCCGAGCTCGCCGACCTCGGCGGCGACCAGCGCGAGGAACTCACGCGGGCCCTGCTCGACGCCGCGTCCGTCGAGTTCGACGAGGGCGACGACGTACTGGTGTACGCCCGCGAGGACGACGAGGCGCTGGTGACCGGGATCATCGAAGACTACGACGGCTACGAGTACGCCGGCGAGGTCGACTGCCTCGGCGGCGTCGTCGTCGAGAGCGACCAGAGCAGGGTCCGGGTCAACAACACGTTCGACTCCGTGCTGGCGGACGTGTGGGAGGACAACCTGAAGGAAATCAGCGCCCGCCTCTTCGAGGAGCAATGACCCACGCCACCGTCACTCGCATCGCCCGACGCCCGTCCTCCGCGGGGTGGTCAGCGTGAGCGCGACCGGCACGAACCCCGAGTACGTCAACGCTCGGGTCCGGGCCCGGCGCGCGAAGCTGTTCAGCGACGAGGACTACCGGAAGCTGGTCCGGATGGGGCCGAGCGAGATCGCTCGGTTCATGGAGGAGACCGAGTACGAGTCGGAGATCAACGCGCTCGGCTCCCGCCACAGCGGCGTCGACCTCATCGAGTACGCGCTGAACCGCAACATGGCGAAGCACTTCGACGACCTGCTTCGCTGGTCCGGCGGCGAGATGTACGACCGGATCGCGAGCTACCTCCGGAAGTTCGACGCCTGGAACGTGAAGACGTCGTTCCGCGGCCTCTACTCCGGAGCCAGCGCCGAGGAGATCGAGACGGACTACATCCGCGCCGGCGAGTTCGACGACCGGTTCCTCGAACGCCTGGCCAACGCCGGGACGATCGAGGACGCCGTCGAACTGCTCGACGGGACGATCTTCGGCGACGGGCTGGTCGAAGCGTTCGAGGAGTACGAGGAGTCCGGCGTGCTGGTGCCGCTGGAGAACGTGGTCGACCGGGCGTTCTACGAGAACCTGCTCGGCGACATCAGCGGCGCAGACGAGCCGACCCGGATGTACGTCGAGTTCCTGCAGGCGGAGATCGACTTCCGGAACGTCCGGAACGGGCTCCGGCTCGCCCGCAGCGGCGCGGACATGGATCCCTCAGAGTACTACATCGAGGGCGGCCAGCTGTTCACCGCGAACGAGCTCTCGCGGCTCGTCGGGAGCCGCGACCAGCTGGTCTCGCAGATCCGCGACAGCAAGTACGAGGAGGAGCTCTCCGACGCGCTCGACGAGATCGAGGAAGTCGACAGCCTCATCGGGTTCGAGCACGCCCTAGATCGTGCGTTGCTGGAGTACTCCCGGGGGCTCTCGAACCGGTTCCCGAACTCCATCTGCCCGGTGCTCGCCTACGTGCTCGCCAAGGAGCGCGAGGTCGAGAACGTGCGCGCCGTCGCACGCGGCAAGGAGGCGGGTCTCACGGAGGAGGAAGTCAACGAGGAGCTGGTGATCGTATGAGCCAGGAAATCGCCGTCGTCGGCAGTCCCGAGTTCACGACCGGCTTCCGGCTGGCCGGCGTCCGCGAGTTCGAGAACGTGCCAAGCGATCGGAAGGAGGAGGCGCTCGACGAGGCCGTCGAGCGCGTCCTGACCGACGAGAACGTCGGCATCGTCGTCATGCACGCCGACGACCTGCAGCACCTCTCGCGGGGCGTCCGCGAGGACGTCGAGACGAGCGTCGAGCCCACCGTCGTGACGCTGGGCGGCGGGGCCGGAAGCGGCGGGCTGCGCGACAAGATCAAGCGCGCGATCGGTATCGACCTGATGGAGGAAGACTAACGCAACTATGAGCCAAGCAACAGACGCAGACGTCAGCGAAGATGGCGTCATCGAAAGCGTGAGCGGTCCCGTCGTGACCGCCACGGACCTCGACGCCCGGATGAACGACGTGGTGTACGTCGGCACGGAAGGGCTGATGGGCGAGGTCATCGAGATCGAAGGGAACGTCACGACCATTCAGGTGTACGAGGAGACCTCGGGCGTCGGTCCCGGCGAGCCCGTCCAGAACACGGGCGAGCCGCTCTCCGTAGACCTCGGCCCGGGGATGCTGGACTCCATCTACGACGGCGTCCAGCGCCCCCTCGACGTCCTGGAGAACAAGATGGGCGCGTTCCTCGACCGCGGCGTCGACGCGCCCGGCATCGACATGGAGAAGACCTGGGAGTTCGAGCCCGAGGTCGAGGAGGGCGACGAGGTCGGCCCGAACGACATCGTCGGCACCGTCCCCGAGACCGTCACCATCGACCACAAGGTGATGGTGCCGCCCGACTACGAGGGCGGCGAAGTGGTCTCCGTCGAGTCCGGCAACTTCACCGTCGAGGAGACGGTCGTCGAACTGGACAACGGCGAGGAGATCCAGATGCACCAGGAGTGGCCGGTGCGCGAGGCGCGCCCGGCCGAGGACAAGAAGTCGCCGACGGAGCCGCTCGTCACGGGCCAGCGCATTCAGGACGGCCTGTTCCCGCTCGCAAAGGGCGGCACCGCGGCGATCCCCGGCCCGTTCGGGTCCGGGAAGACCGTCACCCAGCAGCAACTCGCCAAGTGGTCCGACGCGGACATCGTCGTCTACATCGGCTGCGGCGAGCGCGGCAACGAGATGACCGAGGTCATCGAAGACTTCCCGGAGCTGCCGGACCCCCAGACCGGGAACCCGCTGATGGCCCGAACCTGCCTCATCGCCAACACGTCGAACATGCCCGTCGCGGCCCGCGAGTCCTGCATCTACACCGGGATCACCATCGCGGAGTTCTATCGCGACATGGGCTACGACGTCGCGCTGATGGCCGACTCCACCTCGCGGTGGGCCGAGGCCATGCGCGAGATCTCCTCGCGGCTGGAGGAGATGCCCGGCGAGGAGGGGTACCCCGCGTACCTCGCCGCGCGCCTCAGCGAGTTCTACGAGCGCGCCGGCTACTTCGAGAACATCAACGGGAGCGAGGGCTCCGTCTCCGTCGTCGGGGCCGTCTCGCCGCCGGGCGGCGACTTCTCCGAGCCGGTCACCCAGAACACGCTGCGCATCGTGAAGACGTTCTGGGCGCTCGACGCCGACCTGGCCGAGCGCCGGCACTTCCCGGCGATCAACTGGAACGAGTCGTACTCGCTGTACAAGGACCAGCTCGACCCCTGGTGGAAGGAGAACGTCGAGGAGGACTGGCCGGACGTGCGCCAGTGGGCCGTCGACGTGCTCGACGAGGAGGCCGAGCTCCAGGAGATCGTCCAGCTCGTCGGTAAGGACGCCCTGCCCGACGACCAGCAGCTGACCCTGGAGGTCGCGCGCTACCTGCGCGAGGCGTTCCTCCAGCAGAACGCCCTGCACGACGTCGACACGTTCTGCCCGCCGGAGAAGACCTACCAGATCGTGCAGGCGATCAAGACGTTCAACGACGAGGCGTTCGAGGCGCTGGAGGCCGGCGTCCCGGTCGACGAGATCCAGGACATCGACGCGGCACCGCGCCTGAACCGCATCGGCACGACGCCGGACGACGAGGCCGAGGAGTTCATCGCCGAACTCGAGGCCGACATGAAAGAGCAGCTCCGGGAGAAGTACTAACAATGAAAGAGTATCAGACGATCACGGAGATCAGCGGTCCGCTGGTGTTCGCCGAGGTCGACGAACCGATCGGTTACGACGAAATCGTCGAGATAGAGACGCCGCAGGGCGAGACCAAGCGCGGACAGGTACTGGAGTCGAGCGACGGCCTCGTCTCGATCCAGGTGTTCGAGGGCACCTCGGGCATCGACCGCAACGCCTCGGTGCGCTTCCTTGGCGAGACGATGAAGATGCCCGTCACGGAGGACCTGCTCGGGCGCGTGCTCGACGGGTCCGGCAACCCGATCGACGGCGGGCCGGAGATCGTCCCTGACGAGCGCCGCGACATCGTCGGCGCGGCGATCAACCCGTACGCCCGCGAGTACCCCGAGGAGTTCATCCAGACGGGCGTCTCGGCCATCGACGGCATGAACACGCTCGTGCGCGGCCAGAAGCTGCCGATCTTCTCGGCGTCCGGCCTGCCGCACAACGAGCTCGCCCTCCAGATCGCCCGTCAGGCGACCGTTCCCGAGGACGCCGGCGAGGACGACGAGGACTCCGAGTTCGCGGTGATCTTCGGCGCGATGGGTATCACCGCCGAGGAGGCAAACGAGTTCATGGACGACTTCGAGCGGACGGGCGCGCTGGAGCGCTCGGTCGTCTTCATGAATCTCGCGGACGACCCCGCCGTCGAGCGGACGGTCACGCCGCGGCTTGCCCTGACCACCGCCGAGTACCTCGCGTTCGACAAGGGGTACCACGTGCTGGTCATCCTCACGGACATGACCAACTACTGCGAGGCGCTGCGCGAGATCGGCGCGGCGCGCGAGGAGGTCCCGGGCCGCCGTGGCTACCCCGGGTACATGTACACGGACCTCGCCCAGCTGTACGAGCGCGCCGGCCGCATCAAGGGTCGCGACGGGTCGGTCACGCAGATCCCCATCCTGACGATGCCCGGCGACGACGACACGCACCCGATCCCGGACCTGACGGGGTACATCACCGAGGGGCAGATCATGATGGACCGCGACCTCAACAGCCAGGGCATCAAGCCCCCGGTCAACGTCCTGCCGAGCCTCTCGCGCCTGATGGACGACGGTATCGGCGAGGGCCTGACCCGCGGCGACCACGGCGACGTCTCCGACCAGATGTACGCCGCCTACGCCGAGGGTGAGGACCTGCGCGACCTCGTGAACATCGTCGGTCGCGAGGCGCTCTCCGAGCGCGACAACAAGTACCTCGACTTCGCAGACCGCTTCGAGGAGGAGTTCGTCCAGCAGGGGTACGACACCAACCGCGACATCGACGAGACGCTGGAGCTCGGTTGGGACCTGCTGTCGACGCTCCCGAAGACGGAGCTCAACCGCGTCGACGAGGAGCTCATCGAGGAGCACTATCGCGAGGACGAGACCGCCGAGACCGCGCAGGTCGAGGCCGAGTAACCGCTTTCGACGGCTCGCCTTCTTTCGGACGCCGATTCGAGAGCGGTACGGCCACTTACAGATGTGACACTCGCTACCGCACCCCGCGTTTAGGTGAATCGAATCCTAAGCCGCCGATATGTCCGATCGAGAGGGGTGAGAGTCCTCTACGTCGACCCGGACGGGGAGGCGCGGCGTCGCGCGCGGTCGAAGTTGGGGGTCGCTGGGGTGGAAGTGCGTTCGGCGGCGACGGCGGCGGACGGACTCGGCGGGATCCGGGCCGCCGGCGTCGACTGCGTGGTCAGCGAGTGCCGACTGCCCGACCACGACTGCGTGGACCTGTACCGGGGCGTCCGCCGGATCGCTCCGGGCGTCCCGTTCGTCCTGTTCACGGACGACGAGTGCGCCTCGGGCGCGGCGTCCGAGATCGACGACCGCGCCGCCGGGGCGCTCCGGGCCGGGCGTCCGAGCGACGCGCTCCGGCGGTTCGCCCGCGAGCCCGCGCCGCTCACCGCCCTCTCGATCGCGTTGCTCGGGGGGTTCGCCGTCGCCGTTCCGGCCTCGCCGGAGTCGCCGCTCGAACTGACGGCGCTCTACCTCGCGTTCGTCTCGGTGCTGACCCTTCCCCACGTCGTCGTCGTGGCGCTGATGGACCGCGCGGAGGGGGTGTGGCGGCCGGCCGGGTGACCGCCCGTGTCGCCGGTCGAACGCGCCCCGAATCGCCGAGACTGTAAACAGTTATCCGTCAGGGGCCGCAACGGCTAACCAAGATGGCCAAGGACGTCAAACCCACTCGGAAGGAGCTGATGCGCATCGAGGAACGCATCGAGCTCTCCGAGCGGGGGCACGACACGCTGGAGAAGAAGCGGGACGGCCTCATCATGGAGTTCATGGACATCCTCGACCAGGCGCAGGACGTCCGCGGAAACGTCGAGGCCAACTACGAGGACGCCCAGAAGAAGATCAACATGGCCCGCGCCATGGAGGGCGACGTCGCGGTCCGCGGGGCCGCCGCCGCGCTGAAAGAGCACCCCGAGATCACGACGGAGTCGCACAACATCATGGGCGTCGTCGTCCCGCAGATCGAGTCGAGCAAGGTGAAAAAGAGCCTCGACGAGCGCGGCTACGGCGTCGTCGGCACCAGCGCCCGCATCGACGAGGCGGCCGAGGCCTACGAGGAACTTCTCGACTCCATCATCCTCGCGGCCGAGGTCGAGACGGCGATGAAGAAGATGCTCGACGAGATCGAGAAGACCAAGCGCCGCGTCAACGCCCTGGAGTTCACGCTCCTGCCCGAACTCCGCACGAACCAGGAGTACATCGAGCAGAAACTGGAGGAGCAGGAGCGCGAGGAGATCTTCCGCATGAAGAAGATCAAGGCCAAGAAGGAGGAAGAGGAGGACGAGGAGCGCGCGGCCGAGGCCGCCGAGCGCGAGGACGAGCGCCTCCCGGCCGACGACTGACCGCCGCACCCTTTTTACCGTTCGTCGCGACTACCCCGTATGGACTGTCCGGACTGCGGAGCGCCGACCGTCGCGTTCTCCGTATCGCCCGACCTCCGCGAGTGCGCGCCGGGGGACGGGCCGGCCGCCGCGATCTGCACCGACTGCCTCGCCGTCCTCCCCGCCGCTGAACCGGCCGACGACCCGGCGTTCGACGACGTGAGCGGCGCCTTCCCGTCCGGCCCCGCCGCGGTGCCGACCGCACTGCTCGTCGGCCTGCTCTCGTCGCTGGCCGTCAACCGCGACGCGATCGAGCGCCTCGTCGGGCGCGTCGAGGCGGCCGGCGCGGACCCGCTACTGGTCGTCGATCGGCTCGCCGCCGACCCGGACCTCTCGCCGGCCGTCGACCTCGACCGCCGGCGACACCAGCTAGAACAGTTACTCTGAGGCGACCGGCCGCCCCTGTCGCTCGCTCCGGACCGCGTCGCTCACGTCCGCGGCGTCGGCGCGGTACCGCTGGTACGTCTCCCACGCCCACGCGGCCGCCGCCGGCGTGTCGTTGCTGACGACGCCCTGAAGCTCGCCGTCGTCGCCGTACGTTACGACGTGGGTTTCCCATCCGTCGTCGGTCTCCCCGAGGACGAGCCCGAAGGGGACGCCCGTCGTCACCAGCGGCGTGAACCCCTCGTCGACCATGGTCGCGATCCGGTCGGCGTTCGGGGGAAACAGCTGCTCGGCGAGCGACGCTTCGAGGACCATCTCCACGTCCGTGCCGGCCTTGAGGACCGCCTCGCACAGGCGGTCGAAGCTCCGCGGCTGGCTGATGACCGGAGCGAGGACGTAGACGCGCGAGGCCGCATCGAACAGGTCCCGTACCTCCGACAGCGGGCGGCTCCGGACGCGCTCGGACGCCTCGGCGGCCGTCGCTCCCCCGACGAGCCGGAGGTCGAGCGGCGCGTCCGACGACACCGCGCGGAGCGGCTCCGCGACCGCGCGGAGGTCGCCCGCCGCCGCCAGCATCGCGTCGGTGAGCGACGCGGCGAGCCGGCCGGTCGACGTCAACCGGTAGCCCCGATCGGTCCGCGCCACCAGCCCCTCGTCCGCCAGCTCCCGGAGCGCCCGGTCGACGGTGGAGCGGGAGACGCCGAGCGTCTCGACGAGGGCCCGCTTCTCCCGGGGGGCGACGCGGAGCGCCACGAGAAACTCGTGACGGTTGCACAGCGTCCGAACGAGGTCGGAGACGGCGTCACGGCCCATGTGTCGCCCTGTACATCCGGGAGGGTGTTAGAACTGGTGGCCGCCGCGGTCAGTCCGCGGGGGGCGGTAACTCGGTCGCAGTCGCGCGGTAGCGCCGGTAGACGCCCTCGGCCCACTCGACGGCCTCGGGCGAGTCGTTCACAACGGCGCCGCGGAGGTCGCCGTCCTCGCCGTACGTGACGACGAACGCGTGCGCGTCGCCGTCGCCGTACGCGATCCCGAGGCCGTACGGGAGGTCGTCGGCGACGTACACCGACAGCGTCTCCCGGCGGTTCGCCGCTTCGATCGCGTCCGCGCGGTTCGCCCGGAGGTGCTGCGCGACCCGGTCCGCGACGACGAACTCGGCCCGGAGGTCCCCCCGTAGCACCGCGTCGGCGATGTCGTCGATCGACTCCGGGACGGCGACCGACGCGGAGAGCCCCAGAAACTCATCGGCGTCGGTCGCCAGTTCCGTGATCCGCTGGATGGGGCGAAACGGGGTCGGCGGCTCCGCCAGGTAGACGGTCGCGCCCCGCACCATCGCCGGGCTCATCTCGGCGGACGGGTCGACGCCCGCCAGGACGGCCTGAGCGTCGCAGCTGTCCTCCAGTCCGGCGACGAACTCGCGGTACTGCCGAGCGACGAGCCGGCCGGTCGTCGACGCCGTGTACTCCCCGTCGACGCGCGTGAGGAAACCCAGTCCCTCGAGTTCGCGGAGCGCCCGGTTCACGGTCGACCGCGAGACGGAGAGGTCCGCCACCAGCCGCTCTTTCCCTGCGGCCGAGTCGGCGAGGTAGTCGAGCACCTCGATCCGGCGCGCCAGCACGTCGACGACGTCCTTCTCTGGGTCCGTCGCTGTCATTCCGTGGCTTCGCCATCTATCACGTGCGACCATAAAACCACGAGGCCGTCGAGTGAGATTCGCCACGGGACGCCGCGTAAGTATCCGCGGCGCTCCCGGACGCGACCGGACGGTAGTCGTCGACAACCGGTGTCCGTCGTCGCATCGTCGGACCGCCCGCAATGACTGACGAGGCGACTGAGCGGACGGCGAGACGGACGCTTCTCAAGGTCGCGCGCGCAGGAGAGTAGCGTCTTAGACGCCGGTGGAGTAACCTTAGACGCCGGTGGAGTAACGAAGCAGGCCGGCGACGCCGCCGAAGGCGTCGTACAGCTGCTCGCCCTTCTCGAAGTCGGTGGAGATGAACTTGGTCTCCGTGCCGCGCTGTTCGGCGATGGCGATGAGGTGGTCGATGGCGTCCTCGCGATCGCCCTCGTCGGCGCCGACGGTCTCCCCGCACTCGCTGCAGGTGTGGTCGGGCGTGTTCTTGCGGCGGTCGAGCACCTCCCGCTCCTCGTGGCCGTTGGGGCACTCGTAGGTGACCACGTCCTTCCGGAGGTCCTCGCTGATGAGGAGCGTCTCGACGGAGCCCATGATGAGGTTGCGCCGGGTCTGATCGAAGCCGTAGGTGGCCTCGTCGCCGGCGTGGAGCTCCTTGAAGAAGTCCTGCATCAGGTTCTTGTCCTTCATCACCTCGGCGTCGGCCAGCGCGTCCTCCGCGGCGTCGACGAGGTCGTAGAGGCCGGACTCGTCGGTGTAGGAGACGTCGAACTTGCCGAGCACGGAGTCCTGCAGCTCGTGGTGGAGGTAGTCGCCGTCGAGGAACTCGTCTTTGGTCGGCGAGGGGCCGCCGACGAGGATACCGTCTAACTCGTGGCGCTTCTCGACGAACAGGTCGTTGGCCATGCCGGCGACCTCCTGGTAGAAGTTGTCGATCGCCTCGAGGCGCAGGCGGGCGAACCGCTGTGCGGACTGGCCACCTTTGCGCTGCTTGCCGGGGACGAGCGACGAGGCGGACTTGACGGGTTCGACGCGCTTGCCGCGGAGCCACCCGACGTTGGCCTCGCGCCGGTCGAGGACGATCAGGCCGTACAGCCCCTTGTCCGCGAGCATCTCCTCCAGGGGCTCGGTGAGGAACTCCGAGTCGCAGTGGTAGCGGAACGACTCGATCTCCATCGGCGGGCTCTCTAACACCTTCGTGATCATGTCGGTCTGGCCGCCGCCGGCGTCGACCGCGCCGGAGAAGATGACGACGCCGTTCTCGGGCGGGTAGGTGTCGAAGTAGCGGAGCCGCGACTTGATCGAGGAGAGGGCGTCCTGGACGTTCGTCCGGGTCTGCTTGGACTTGATGTTGCTCGCCTCGCTGTGTTCCTGCGTGACGTGCTGGACGACGGAGCTGATCTGCTTGTCGTCCGGGATGTAGATCGTGACGAGCTGCGTCCCCGACCCCTCGTACTCCTTCAGGTCCTCGATGACCTTCCGGAACTCGTATTTCTTCCGGTCGGACTGCTCGCTCTCCTGCTGGCTCATTGTCCGTTTTACGGCCCGGAGTGGCTAAGTATCCTTTGTCTTCCCGGGGGCGATAGGTCGAGCGTCCGGCGGAACGGCCGTCGCGGGCTCTCGTCAGTGTTCTCCTTCAAAACACCTCGTAGAAAGTTGATATTTCCGCCGGTCGCGGCCCCGGAGCTTACGATTTATAAAGCTCCCGCTACACAATCGGGATATTGACCAATATGTCTCACGAGACGGTTTACGCTATCGCGAGCGGGAAGGGGGGCGTCGGCAAGACGACGACCACGGTGAACATCGGCACGGCGCTCGCGGGGGCCGGTAACACCGTCGCCGTCGTCGACGCGGACCTGGGCATGGCGAACCTCGCAGGCCTCGTCAGCCTCTCGCCCGACGCGACGACGCTCCACGAGGTGCTCGCCGGGGAGGCGTCCGTCGAGGAGGCGACGTACGAGCTCGCGGACGGCATCGCCGCGGTCCCCAGCGGCGCAGACCTGGAGAGCTACGCCGACGTCGACGCCACCGGGCTGCGAGACGTCGTCGCGCGGCTCCGCGAGGAGTTCGACTACGTCCTGCTGGACGTGGGCGCGGGCGTCAGCCACGAGTCGGTGCTTCCGCTCGGCCTGGCGGACGAGGTCGTGCTCGTGACGACGCCCGAGCCCGCCTCCGTGCAGGACGCGTCGAAGACGGCTAACCTGACCGCGCGCGCCGAGGGGCGCGTCGCGGGCCTCGTCATCACCCGCGTCCGCGACGACCGGAACTTCGACTTCGAGGGCATCGCGGAACGGGTCGGCGTCCCCCTGCTCGGCACCGTTCCGGAGGACGACGCGGTCCGGGACTCGGTCTACTCCGGCACGCCGGTCGTCGTCGACGCCCCCGACAGCCCGGCGGCGGCCGCCTACCGACGCATCGCGGAGCGACTCGTCGGCGCCGACGAGGACGAGGCGGCATCCGAGGCGGGAACCGACGCCGCGTCGAGCGCCGAAAGCGACGCGGCGGCCGAACCGGCGGACTCGGCCGCCGGCGACGACGGCGTCTCGACCGCCATCTCCGGCGTAGAGGGCGACGAGGGAAACGAGACGAGTGACGAGGCGACGGGGACCGCCGACGCCGCGACCGACGCGGACGAGACAGGCCACAGTGCGGCGGATGACGAGACCGACGCCGCGTCGAGCACTGAAAGCGGCGCGACGGCCGAGACGCAGGACGACGCAACGGTCGAAGCTGATCCGACGGGAGCGACGACCGACGCCGATTCGGAGACGGTCCCGAACGCGGAGAGCGACTCGGACGCAGAGACTGACTCAGATGTGGAGACGGACTCTGCTGCGTCCCCGACTGCTGACCCCGCCGATGCTCCGGAAAGCGCGACCGCCGACGCGTCGGCGAGCGAGGAGGGCGTCACCATCCCGGACGCGGAGGAACCGGACGACGGCGAGGACGACGCCGACGGCGTCACCATCTCCGAGGCGGAAGCGGCCGAGGAGGACGAGGACATCGACGAGGACGCGATCCCGTTCAGCGACCGGGAGTCGACGCCGACCGGCGTCGGCGACGAGGAGGAAGAGGACGACGAGGACGACGACGGCGGGTTCTTCGGTCGCCTCCTCGGCTGAAACGGGAACCTTCAACAGGGAGTTTCGCCAACCCGGTGGTATGGCTGACTCCGACAACTCCGTTCCGATCGGCTGGATACTACTGTTCGTGCTGCTCGTGCTCGGCTCGATGGTCGCGGCGATAACCTTCGTCGGCGGGAGCGTCTTCTAGCTACATCGACTCCGGCGCTTCGACGCCCAGCACGTCGAGCGCGTTGCCGACCGCGTGTCTCGCTGCGAGCACCAGCGCGAGCCGCGCGTCCCGCAGTTCGTCGTCGACGTCGTCGGCCAGCACCGGGCACTCGCGGTAGAAGGCGTTGAACCGCTCGGCGAGCGTCCGGGTGTAGGTGGCGACGACGTGCGGTTCGAGGTCCTCCGCCGCCTCCTCGACCACGGCGGGGAAGCGCGCGACCGTCCGGAGCAGGTCGCGCTCGTACTCCGTGTCGAGCAGGTCGGCGTTCAGGTCGTCGAGGCTCGGGCGGCCGGCAGCCTCGCTGTCTCGCGGGCCCTGCCCGCTCGACGCCTCCGAGGCGCTACGCGCCTCGTCTATGATCCCGCAGCACCGCGCGTGGACGTACTGGACGTAGGGCGCGGACTGGGCCTCGAAGTCGAGCGCGCGGTCCCACTCGAAGGTGATCGCCTTGGTCGGCTGCTTCGAGACGATGTCGTAACGCACCGCGCCGATGCCGACCTGCCGGGCGATCCGGTCGACGTCCTCGTCGGTGAGGTCGTCGTCGCGGATGCGGTCGTCGAGGCGTTTCTCTACTTCGTCGCGTGCGCGTGCGACGGCCTCGTCGAGGAGGTCGTCGAGGTCGACGCCGGTGCCCTCGCGGGTGCTCATCTTCCCCTCGGGCAGGTTCACGTATGAGTAGAGCACCTGCCGGAGCTGGTCGGTGTCGTTCCCGAGCAGTTCGAGCGTCGTCCGGAGCTGCTCGGCCTGGAGCTTGTGGTCCTCGCCGAGGACGGTGACGGCCCGGTCGTAGTTGTCGAACTTCCACTCGTGGTGGGCCAGGTCGCGCGTAGGGTAGAGGCTGGTGCCGTCCGAGCGCAGGAACACGAGGTTCTTGTCGATGCCGTGGTCCTCTAGGTCGAGCTGCCAGGCGTCCTCCTCGTAGACGGCCTCGTCTAAGTCCTGCAGGCGGTCGACCAGGTCGTCGGTCGAGCCGTCGAACATGAACTTCGTCTCCTTGACGAACTCGTCGAACTCCGCGGGGAGGCGTTCGAGGCACTCGCGCATGCCGCCGAGCACCTGGTCGACGACCTCGCTGACGCGCTCGTAGGTCTCCTCGTCGCCCGCCTCGAGGCCCTGCATGATCGACTCGATCTCGGCCTCGGCCTCCTCGACCTCGTCGGCGTCGCCCGCTTCCAGGAACGCGTTGCCCTTGCGGTAGTAGCGCACGAGGTCGTACTCGATGCGGTCGCGCTCGGGCGCCGCATCGAGGTCTGCCTCGTCGAACGTCTCGTACGCCCACGTGAACACGGCCATCTGCCGGCCCGCGTCGTTGACGTAGTAGTGGCGAGAGACGTCGTAGCCCGCGTAGTCGAGGGAGTTGGCGACGGCGTCGCCGACGATGGGGTTGCGCGCGCGGCCGACGTGGACCGGCCCCGTCGGGTTGGCGCTCGTGTGCTCGACGACGACCGAGGTGTCTTTCGGCTCCAGGCGGCCGTAGTCGGCGTTCTGGGCCTCGTCGAGCGTGTCGGCGAAGTAGCGGTCGCTCGGGAGGAAGTTGACGTACGGCCCCTGCGGGACTGCGTCGGCGACGTACTCGTACTCGCCGGCGTCTACCTGCTCGGCGACGTCGACGGCCACCTCGGGCGGCGGCGCGCCGACCTCGCCGGCCAGCCGGAAGGCGACGCTCGAAGCGAGCACGGCGTCGACGTCTTCCGGCGGCTCCTCGATGCCGAGGTCGTCGGTCGGGAGGTCGAGCGCGGAGAGTGCCGCCTCCACCGCGTCCTCGACCTCCTCGCGGACGGCTAGGAACATACGCCCCCGTTTACGGGCCGGGAGTATAGGGGTGACGGGTTGGCCCGACGCGGCGTCGCCGGCCGCGTCGGGGGGTCGACCCTCGTGGTAACGTTTCTCTCAGAAGGGTTATACGTGGAGCGCCCCTCGTGTTATTCGTAATGGCGCAAGGAACTGTTGATTTCTTCAACGACACTGGCGGTTACGGCTTCATCGACACCGAGGACGCGGACGACGACGTTTTCTTCCACATGGAGGACGTTGGCGGCGAGGACCTCACCGAAGGCACTGACATCGAGTTCGACATCGAACAGGCCCCCAAGGGCCCGCGCGCGACCAACGTCGTCCGGCAGTAATTCGACGCTCGCGCTCGTAGACTACCGTTTTTCTGGAACTACCGACCGGCGAGCGGCCGCGATCGCTTCTCATAGCTGTTCGGCGCAGCGCCGGCAGAACGCGAACTCCGCTCCGTTTTCGGCCCCGCAGGACCGACAGAACACTCTCTGGAGGCCCTGCGAGTCCGCGTCGTCGTCTTCCGGCGGCGCGGGACCGTACTCCTCGTCTTCGGTGTAGCGGTCCAGCTCGCCGGCCCGTCGCTTCCGGAGGCGCTCGCGGCCGTCGCGGACGATGCCGACGAGGACGCGGACGCTGGCCGCGAGGGCGACGAGGTACGCGACAGCCAGCGCGAGGCCGTACAGCGCGCCGAGCATCTCGCGTCGAAATCGGGCCGCGATCGCCTTACGTACTGTGCCGACGTGTATTAGCAACCTGCCGACCCGCGAGCCGCGTCTTTATCACTACGGACCGCACCGTGACGAACGTGCCACCGAGAGACGCCGTCACGCGGCGGGCGATCGTCGACGCCCACCGGGAGACGCTGGCCGCGACGGTCGACGCCGCTCGAACCGTCGCGGCGGCGTGGCCCGGCGAGACGGTACGAGATCCGAGTGCAGTCGCGGCTCCGCTCGAAGGGGAACTCCGGGAGCGGGGACTCGTCGAGGACCTGCTCGCGACGCTCGACACCGCCGCCGCGGCGATCGACGAGTCGATCCGGGGCGCGCCGGTGCCGGCTCCGCCGTACCTGTCCGTGACCAGCCGCGGCCCGGTCTGTCGCGCCACGCTGTCGGGCGGGGACCGGCTCGTGGTCGAGCCGGTGATGTTCGCCGTCGACCGCCGCCCGGCGCGGTACCGCTTCGCCGACCCGGACGTCGAGGAGTGTCTGCGCGTCCGTCTCAGGCCGGCGTGACCGCCGGGGAGGTGGAGGAACGGCCGTCGATCATGGGCGGCGCATCGAGGTCGGGCCCGGTGGGAGAAGGCTCGCCGCGGGGCGGTTCGTAGTTGCGGGGGAGGTCAGTCGCGGGGCGGTTCGTAGCTGCGTCCGAAGTTGAGCGTCGCCAGCAGCATGAGCCCGAGATTGAGGCCCAGCAGGGCGAGGCCGACGGCGAGGTCTACCATCGTCGAAGCTCTCGCCCCGGCGCATTTGTACTCGTCGCTTCCGCGGCGGAGAGACACGCGTTACCGAACGCCCGTCCGCACGGCTTATGCCGCTCGCTCCGAACGGACGAGTATGAGCGACAGCGAGGACGGGCCGGCCCAGGTCGGGTCCCCGAACTACCACAGCGAGAACCACACTGCGGCCCAGACCTGCGGGTGGACGGCGAACGCGATGCGGGGAGACGGGAAGTGCTACAAGTACATCTTCTACGGCATCGAGTCCCACCGCTGCATCCAGATGACGCCGGTCGTGAAGTGCAACGAGCGCTGCGTCTTCTGCTGGCGCGACCACGCCGGCCACGCGTACGAGCTGGGCGACGTGGAGTGGGACGACCCCGCGGCCGTCGCGGACGCCAGCGTCGAACTCCAGAAGAAGCTGCTCTCGGGGTTCGGCGGCAACGACGAGGTGCCCGACGAGGTGTTCGAGCAGGCGATGGAGCCGCGCCACGTCGCCATCAGTCTCGACGGCGAGCCGACGCTGTACCCGTACCTGCCGGAGCTCATCGAGGAGTTCCGCGAGCGCGACATCACCACCTTCCTCGTCAGCAACGGGACGAACCCGGAGATGCTGGAGCGCTGTGACCCGACGCAGCTGTACGTCAGCGTCGACGCGCCCGAGCGCCACACGTTCGACGAGGTCGTCAAGCCCGTCGACGACGGCGCCTGGGAGGACCTCGTCGACACGATGGACGTCCTCGCGGACAAGGACGACACCCGGACCGTCCTGCGGACGACGCTCGTGAAAGGCGAGAACATGCGGGACCCGGACTGGTACGCCGGGTTCTACCAGCGGGCCGACCCGGACTTCGTCGAGCTGAAGGCGTACATGCACGTCGGGCACTCGCAGGGCCGGCTGGACCGCGACTCGATGCCCGACCACGAGGAGGTGATGGCGTTCGCCGGGGACGTCGCAGAACACTTACCCGAACACGACGAGATCCGGGGCGTCCCCGAGTCCCGCGTCGCCCTCGTCGCCCGCGAGAAGGACACCTGGGTGCCGAAGCTCAAGAAGGGAAGCGAGTTCTGGGAGCGCGACCCGGTCGTCGGCGACTGATACGGACTGCTGTAACGATTTACCGGAGCAACCGCCGAACGAGTCGCGGTTGCTCTGGAGACGACTTACAGCAATCCGTATGACAGGTCCGGACCGTTTTGCCGCCGTCCGTCGTACTGCGGCCGAGCCATGAGCGAGAAGACCACCAGCGACGAGGTCGACGAACGGCAGTTAGAGCTCGCGAAACAGGAGGGCGAGGCGTACACCCGGTCGCTGGACTACATGATCGACGAGGTGGCGGAGACCGGCGACCTGACGACCGTCGACGACTACGTCGTCGGGTTCGCGCAGGAGGAAGCAGAGGGGATGTACGCGCCCACGGGGGACGGCGACCTGGAGTGGACGGAACCGGACGAGGAGAACTGCCACCTCGAAGTCGCGGTGACGGACGCCGCCGACGGCCGGTTCGTTCCGGAACTGACGGTGCGGGCGACGCTCTCGCCGGAGGAGGGCGATGACGTCGGCCCGTTCGAGGTACCGTTCATCTGGCACCCAGGGCTTCACCACTACGGGACGAACGTCGAGGTTCCGGGCGACGGCGAGTACGACATCTCCGTCGAGGTCGACCCGCCCGAGTTCATGCGCCACGACGAGGAGAACGGCGACCGCTACGCCGAACCCGTCGAGGTGACCTTCGAGGGCGTCGAGATAGAGACGGGACAGGACTGAGCGAGGCCCGCCCCCCGGTGCCGAGACGCTCCGAACGTGCTCCGCGACGCGCCGTGATGGGCCGCGGGGCATCTCTCCCGGCCGCTTGAACCGATGCGTTTAGGGGCGCCGCGTCCCTACCGAGAGACAACTCTCGTTCCGTTTCTTTACGTTCCAATTCTGGAACGCGTTCCATATTCGGTACGCTTATGGCGGCCGCTCGGCTAGTGTCGACTATGACAGACGCAGCGTCGCTCGCGGTGGGTCACGACGAACTCGCGGTGCTGAAGTTCCTCGCGCTCGACGGCGGCCTCGACGGCGAGGTGAAGACCACCTGTTCCGGGCTCGCGGACCGGCTCGATGCCTCGAACCAGACGGCGTCGCGGCGGCTCCAGCGACTGGAGGACGAGGGGTTCGTCGAGCGAGACACCGTCTCCGACGGGCAGTGGATCGCGATCACCGACGCGGGCGAGCGCGCCCTCCGCGGCGAGTACGAGGACTACCGACGCATCTTCGAGACCGACAGCGGCGTCGAACTCGACGGCACGGTCACCGGCGGGATGGGCGAGGGCCGGCACTACATCTCCCTGCCGGGGTACATGGAGCAGTTCGTCGAGCGCCTGGAGTACGAGCCGTTCGCGGGGACCCTGAACGTCGACCTCACCGACGCGAGCGTCCGCCGGCGCTCGGCGATGGCGTCGCTCGACCCGGTGCCGATCGACGGCTGGGAGGACGAGGAGCGCACCTACGGCCCGGCCGTCTGCTACCCCGCGTCGGTCGAGACCGCCGAGGACGAGACGTACGACGAGTGCCACATCGTCGCCCCCGAGCGGACCCACCACGACGAGGACCAACTCGAGATCATCGCCCCGGAGAAGCTCCGGGAGGCGCTCGGGCTGGCGGACGGCGACCACGTCACCGTTCGCGTCGAGGGGGCCTGAGATGACCCGACAGACCGCCGACGACGTGGCGGACGCCGTGGAGGCGTTCCGCGCCGGCCGCCCCGTGCTCGTCCACGACTTCGCCGACCGTGAGGGGGAGACTGACCTCGTCTACCCCGCGGGCGTCGTGACGCCGGAGGACGTCGCGCGCATGCGCAACGACGCCGGGGGGCTCGTCTGCGTCGCCCTCTCCCACGAGGTCGCGGAGGCGTTCGACCTCCCCTTCGCCGCCGAGACGATCGAACACCCCGCGGGGACCGACCACGACCTGGCGTACGACGAGCGCTCGTCGTTCTCGCTGACGGTCAACCACCGCGACACCTACACCGGCATCACGGACCAGGACCGGGCGCTCACCATCTCCGAACTCGCCTCCGCCGCCGACGGCGCCGACCGACTCGACGCCGACGACTTCGCCGAGACGTTCCGCTCGCCCGGCCACGTCCACCTGCTGAAGGCCGCGCCGCGCCTCCTCGACGAACGCAAGGGCCACACCGAACTCGGCCTCGCGCTCGCCGCCGCGACGGACCGGCCGCCCGCCGTCGTCGTCTGCGAGATGCTGGACGACGAGACCGGGCAGGCGCTCTCGCCTGCCGACGCCCGCGAGTACGCCCGCCGGAACGGCTTCCCCTACGTCGAGGGGTCGGCCCTCGTCGAGCGCCTGGGGTAGCTCTCGCCGCTGCGCTCGGTCGAAACGTCCAGTATCGAAAACCGTGAACACTCATTAGGGTGGGTGCCATTTCCCCCCGTATGAGCTTCGAGGACATGGACGTGGACACGATCTGGATGGACGGCGAGTTCGTCGACTGGGACGACGCCCAGATCCACGTCCTGACCCACGGCCTGCACTACGGCACCGGCATCTTCGAGGGAGTCCGCTGTTACGACACCGAGCAGGGCCCCGCCGTCTTCCGCTGGGAGGAGCACCTCGACCGCTTCTACAACTCGGCGAAGCCGTACGACATGGACATCGACTTCTCGCGGGAGGAGCTCACCGAGGCGACGCTGGAGCTCATCCGCCGGCAGGACCTCCAGTCCTGCTACATCCGCCCGCTGGCCTTCTACGGCTACAACAGCCTCGGCGTCAGCCCGAAGGACTGCCCGACCCGCGTCGCAATCGCCTGCTGGCCGTGGGGCACCTACCTCGGCGAGGAGGCGCTGGAAGAGGGCGTCGAGGTGATGGTCTCCTCGTGGCGCAAGCACGCCTCCAGCCAGATCCCCACGAACGCGAAGACGACGGGGCTGTACGTCAACAGCATGCTCGCCGGCGAGGAGGCCCGCCGCAACGGCTACACCGAGGCCATCGTCCTGAACAAGGAGGGACAGGTCGCCGAGGGCCCCGGCGAGAACCTCTTTCTCGTCCGCGACGGCGAGCTGTACACGCCCGGCCTCTCCCAGAGCATCCTCGACGGCATCACCCGCGAGAGCGTCATCGAGGTCGCAGAGGACCTCGGCTACACCGTCCACGACGACGCCACCATCTCCCGCGGCGAGCTCCACACCGCCGACGAGCTGTTCTTCACCGGCACCGCCGCGGAGGTCACCCCCATCCGGCAGGTCGGCAACGTCGAGATCGGCTCCGGCACCCGCGGCCCGGTGACCGAGGAGATCCAGCAGCGCTTCTTCGACATCGTCGAGGGCCCCACCGAGGGGTACGAGGACTGGTTCACGTTCGTCTAACGACCTTTGCGCTGTCGTTCGGAAATCGCAAAGCGATTTCCGCGATCTTCAAAAGAGCGCTGTGCGCTCTTTTGGACCTCGCCGAGCTTCGCTCGGCTCAGTGACGAGACGGCGAAGCCGTCTCGAACCACGCGACGCGAACGGCCGGCCGCGGGCCGGCACGTTCGCGAGGCTCGGCAAAAGCTCGACCAAAATCACTGCGTCGTCTGCCCGCGGGCCGCCGGCCCGCTTGCACGGTCCGAGGCGCCTTTGCCGCCTCGCTACTCTCGTCGCAGCGCCGAGGACGCTGCGGTGGTCGCCTTCGGCGACCCGAGGAGGAGCAAGGTCGTTACCAGGGCTCGTTCTTCAGTCCCAGCCAGTACGCGCCGACGTTGGTCGACACGTGCAGCAGGGGCGTGAGGACGAAGATGACGGCGAGCACGGGGAGCGTGAACGTGTCCATCGCCCAGCCGGGCGCGCCGAGGAAGGTCAGGACGAGCGCGCCGACAGCGAAGTCCAGCTGGTCGAGGCCGGGGAACGCCGCGCCGCGCTCGCGGCCGGTGCGGCGCTTGAGGAACGACGCGCCGATGTCGCCGAGCATCGCGCCGAGCGGCAGGGTGAGGACGGCCAAGGGCGGGAACGCGGGGAGGTCGACCCCGATGGCGCTCCCGACGTCGCCGGCGACCGCCGAGAGGACGAGCGCGAGCGCGGCACCGACGAGCGTCCCGACGGCGGTCCCGCGCCAGGTCTTGCCGTCGCCGAGGACCCGCCGGCCGCCCCAGGTCCGGCCGCCGTCGATGGGGCGGCCGCCGCCGGCCAGCACGGCGGCGTTGTTCGGCACGTAAGCGGGCAACATGACCCAGAACGCGAGGACGATGGCGTCGACTATCTCCATACGCGCCGACAGAACTCCCCGGGTCTTAATCGTCCGTGGTTTCGTCGGCGACGCTGGGCGGTCGCCCTCGCTCACTTCCGTCGGGCGGTCGTCCCCGACGGCGCGATTTGTAATGGATTAAAAGCCCCCCCGCCGAACGCCCGGATATGATCCCGCCGATCGCGAGCAAGTTCGTCGCGGGCGAGACGCCGGCGGCGGCGCTCGACCACGCGCGGCGACTGGACGACCGGAACGTGGGCACGATCCTGAACCTGCTGGGCGAGCACTACGACGCTCCGGGGCCGGCCGCGGCGGACCGCGACGCCTACCTGGCGCTGCTCGACGACGTCGCCGAGGCGGACGGGGACGTCTGCATCTCGGTCAAGCCCTCCCAGATCGGCCTCGACGTCGGCGAGGAGACCTTTCGCGACAACCTGCAAGCGATCGTCGAACGGGCCGGCGAGCACGACTGCTTCGTCTGGGTCGACATGGAGGACCACACGACGACGGACGCGACGCTCGACGCGTACGAGGAGTTCGCCCGCGAGCAGCCGGGCTGTGTCGGCGTCTGCCTGCAGGCGAACCTGAAGCGGACCCGCGACGACGTGGAGCGCCTCGCGGACGTTCCGGGGAAGATCCGCCTCGTCAAGGGCGCCTACGACGAGCCGGCCGAGGTCGCGTACACGGACAAGACGCGGGTGAACGACGCGTACCGCGAACTGCTCGCGTACGCCTTCGAGCACTACGACAGCGGGGTGGCGGTCGGGAGTCACGACCCCGAGATGATCGACTACGCCCGCGACCTCCACGAGGAGTTCGGCACGGACTTCGAGATACAGATGCTGATGGGCGTGCGCGAGGACGCGCAGTTCGAACTCGCCGAGGAGTACGAGGTGTGGCAGTACGTCCCCTACGGCGAGAAGTGGCTCTCCTACTTCTACCGCCGGGTGATGGAGCGCAAGGAGAACGTGCTGTTCGCCCTCCGTGCGATCCTCACCGGGTGAAACGAAAGGGCTAATCAGCCCTCTATCTCAATGGTGAGATACATGGCCTCCTGGAAGCGTGACTTCGCGAGCGGGCTCGTCGTTCTCGTCCCGGTGCTGATCAGCGCGTACGTTATCACCTGGATCTACGGTCTCGTCGCCTCCGTCACGCCGCAGGGGATCGTCAGCGCGGAACTGCTGAGGAGCTTCGGTATCGAGGGCGCCCGCACCGCCGAACTCATCCGGGTGATCGTCACCCTCTCCGTGTTCGTCGTCCTCGTGTTCGCGGTCGGCTACCTCATGCGTACGGCCGTCGGCGGCTTCTTCGAGGCCGCGGTCGACGACCTCGCCAACCGCGTGCCGGGGCTGCGCGTGGTGTACAACGCGTCGAAGATGGCCGCCGAGACCGCCCTCGGCGGCACCGAGGAACTGCAGACGCCGGTGAAGCTCGAACCCGTGCCGGGCATGCGCATGACGGCGTTCAAGACCGGCCGCGTGACCGAGGACGGCCGCGAGATCATCTTCCTGCCGACGTCGCCGAACATCACCACCGGGTTCGTCATCGAGGTCGACCCCGAGAACATCACCGAGACCGACGAGCGCGTCGAGGACGCGCTGACCCGGATCCTCTCCGCGGGCTTCGGCGACTCCGACCGCGAGGACCGCGGCATCCCCATCGACGTGATCGAGGGCGCGGTGAACGACGACGACTGACGACGACCTTTTTCCCGCTCGGGTTCGCCCGCGAAGCGGGCGAACCACTCGCGGCAAAAAGCTCGGCCACAAAGTCCGGGCACTCCCGCCGGTCGTGCCCGGGGAACCGCTCGCTTCGCTCTCGGATGCTCTCAGAGACCGCCTGCCCTTCCCCGTCCGCACGAACGAAGTGAGTGCGGATTCGGAAGACGCAAAGCGTCTTCCGGCGAGTCGCGCGACGCCCGCCGCGATGGCTCGCGCCCCGCTCCCGGCCGCTCGTTTCTGTACCTCTGGCTCGCTCCGTTCCACGGCGCTTAAGCCCCGCCGACGCGCGTTTCCGCGTATGGCCGACGAGGACCTCATCCAGGCGCTGCGGGACGCGGACGCCGTGAAGTTCGGCGAGTTCGAGCTCTCACACGGCGGTACGAGCGACTACTACGTGGACAAGTACCTCTTCGAGACGGACCCCCGGTGTCTCGACCTGATCGCGGCGGCGTTCGCCGAGCGGGTCGGCGACGCGAAACTCGGCGGCGTCGCGCTCGGCGGCGTGCCGCTCGTAGCGGTGACTGCGGTGAAGGCCGGCAGTCCCTACGTCATCGCCCGCAAGCAACAGAAGGAGTACGGAACGGCGAACCTCATCGAGGGCCGCCTCGACGAGGGCGAGGAGGTCGTCGTCATCGAGGACATCGCCACGACGGGCCAGAGCGCCGTCGATGCCGTCGAGGCGCTGCGCGACGCGGGCGCGACGGTCAACCGCGTGCTGGTCGTCGTCGACCGGCAGGAGGGCGGCGCGGAGAACCTCGCCGACCACGGCGTCGAACTGGAGGCGCTCGTCACCGCCGAGGAGCTGCTGGCCGAGCGCGACTAACCGCGGCTGCGGGAGAGGCGGGGCGAGTCCGGCGACCGTGAGACGCCCACACAGCATCGCAACGCTTTTTCACTCCCCACGCGAAGGTGGGAGCACGATGGCAGGTGTCCACTTTACAGGCCGGGCGTTCGCCCGCTTCTAACTACAGACACCTGTCGATTCTCTCGCTGGCAACCACCGACCAGCCAGGGGTGTAACCAATGTCACAGGAAGCAGACTCAGACCGAGACCAGATCGCAGTCGTACTACCGGACGGTTCCGAACTCTCCGTCGACAGGGGCGCGAGCGTCGAGGACGTGGCCTACGAGATCGGCCCGGGCCTCGGCCGCGACACCGTCGCCGGCCGCGTCGACGGCGAACTCGTCGCCAAGGAGGAACCGATCTACGAGGACGGCGCGGAGATAGAGATCGTCACGGAGGGCTCCGACGACTACCTCGAAGTCCTGCGCCACTCCGCCGCGCACTGTCTGGCGCAGGCCGTCGAGCGCCTCTACGACGACGTGCAGCTAGCCATCGGCCCGCCGACCGACGAGGGCTTCTACTACGACTTCGACGACCTCGACGTCGACGAGGACGACCTCGACCGCATCGAGGCCGAGATGGAGGAGATCGTCGCCGAGGACTACGAGATCGAGCGCGAGGAGGTCTCGATCGAGGAGGCCCGCGAGCGACTCGCCGACCAGGAGTACAAGCTGGAACTCCTAGAGGAGTTCGCCGAGAACGGCGAGACGGTCACCTTCTACAAGCAGGGCGAGTGGGAGGACCTCTGTGCCGGCCCGCACGTCGAGTCCACCGGCGAGGTCGGCGCGGTCGAACTGCTCGAGATCGCCGCCGCCTACTGGCGCGGCGACGAGGAGAACCCGATGCAGACCCGCATCTACGGCACGGCCTTCGAGGACGAGAGCGACCTCGAGGAGTTCCTCGAACGCAAGCGCGAGGCCGAGCGCCGCGACCACCGGAAGATCGGCTCGGAGATGAACCTCTTCTCCATCCAGGACGTCACCGGGCCGGGCCTCCCGCTGTATCACCCGCCGGGCAAGACCATCCTGCGCGAGCTGGAGTCGTTCGTCGAGTCGCTCAACCTCGACGCCGGGTACGAGTACGTCGAGACGCCCCACGTGTTCAAGACCGACCTGTGGCAGGAGAGCGGCCACTACGAGAACTACCAGGACGACATGTTCATCTTCGACGTGGGCGACGACGAGTACGGCCTCAAGCCGATGAACTGCCCGGGCCACGCCACCATCTTCGACGACAGCTCGTGGTCCTACCGCGACATGCCGATCCGCTACGCCGAGAACGGGAAGGTGTACCGCAAGGAGCAGCGCGGCGAGCTCTCCGGGCTCTCCCGCGTCTGGGCGTTCACCATCGACGACGGCCACCTGTTCGTCCGCCCCGAGGGGATCCAGAGCGAGGTCGAGCAGATCATGGACATGATCGACGAGGTGCTGTCGACGTTCGACCTCGAGTACGAGGTGAGCCTCGCCACCCGCCCCGAGAAGAGCGTGGGGAGCGACGAGATCTGGGAGAAAGCGGAGTCCCAGCTCGAGGCCGTCCTCGAGGAGCGCGAGATGGAGTACGAGATCGAGGAGGGCGACGGCGCGTTCTACGGCCCGAAGATCGACTTCGGCTTCGAGGACGCCATCGGCCGGACCTGGGACGGCCCCACCGTCCAGCTCGACTTCAACATGCCCCAGCGGTTCGACCTCTCGTACGTCGGCGAGGACAACGAGGAGCACCGCCCGGTGATGATCCACCGCGCGCTGTACGGGAGCTACGAGCGGTTCTTCATGGTGCTCATCGAGCACTTCGAGGGCAAGTTCCCGTTCTGGCTCGCCCCCGAGCAGGTCCGTGTCCTGCCGATCAGCGACGCCAACATGGAGTACGCCCGCGAGGTCGCCGACGAGTTCGACGAGTTCCGCGTCGAGGTCGACGACCGCGACTCCACGCTCGAACGGAAGATCCGCGCGGCCCACGACGACCGCGTCCCCTACCAGATCATCGTCGGGGACGACGAGGAGGCGGATGGCAACATCGCCGTGCGCGACCGCAAGGAGCGCCAGGAGTACGACGTCGAGATCGACGCGTTCCGCGATCACCTCCGCGCGGAGGTCGACGAGCGCCGGGCCGACCCGGACTTCCTCGACGACTGATCCGCCCCCGTCACCCCTGATCCGCGGACGGCGGTACCGTCCCGTCTCGCGGCAAGTTGCTCGCGCCGTGGTAGACACACGTCTGTGGGTATTTCTCGCGTACCGTATACCGGAATACTCATTGTTGCGGAATCGTGCATATCCGACATGAACCGCGCAGAGAAAGCCGCCCTCCAGTTGCAGGCCGTGTCGGTGCTGCGGATGCTGAAGGAGACGCGGACGTACGACGAACTGGCGGAGCTGACCGGGCTCCCCGCGGGCGACCTCAACCGCTACGTGAACGGGCACGTCCTCCCGAGCGCGGAGCGCGCCCGCGAGGTGGTCGACGGCGTGGGCCGCGACGCGCTGGCCCGCGAACTCGAGGAGCGCGTCCGCGTCGACGAGGAGGGGTACGTCGACAACTCCGACATCGTGTTCGACCAGCCGCTGCTGGACCTCATCGCCCCCGTCGCCGCCGGCGCGTTCGAGTTCGAGCGGCCGGACGTGGTGCTGACCGCGGCGACGGACGGCATCACGCTCGCCGCGGCGATGGCGAGTTACTTCGGCGCGCGCTCGGCGTACGCCAAGAAGTCCAAGGAGACGGCCGTCGAGGAGTTCATCGAGTCGCGCCAGCGACTCCAGTCGGGCATCGAACTCACCTACTACCTGCCCGCTTCGGCCATCGAGAGCGGCGAGACGGTGCTGGTCGTGGACGACCTCATCCGCTCGGGCGAGACCCAGGAGCTTCTGCTCGACATCGCCGACCGCGCCGACGCGGAGATCGGGGGCGTGTTCGCGCTCATCGCCGTCGGCGACGAGGGCGTGGCCCGCGCCAGCGAGCGGACCGACGCGCCGGTCGGCGCGCTGACCCGCTTCTAGGGCTGCCTGCGGCCGAGCTCCTGTCTCGTCTCCCGTATCGTCGCCGTCACGTCGCCGTCGTCCTCGACGCGCTCGGCGAGCGACTCCGTCGCGTTCAGTAGCCACTCCGCGCGCTCGGCCGTGCGGCGGATGTCGCCCGGCCCGACGCCGTAGCGCTCGGACAGCACCTCGGCGTCCTCGCCGTGGACCCAGTCGTCGAGCATCCGGGCGGTCTTGAGCGACCCGAGCCACGCCTGGAAGTCGCCGTCGAAGTCCGCAACGGGCTTGGTGAGTTCCGCCTCGCGGTCCATCGCGAACTGCGTGAGGCGGCCGGCCTCGCTGTTGCGGACGTAGGAGCCGCGCATGTCCGGCGTGTCGCAGACGAGTTCGAGGACGGTGAGCGACGTGACCCGGTCCATCTCGGTCGCGCGCTCGATGGCGGCGAGCACGTCCGCGCCGGTCAGCGGGTCGACGTACACCTGCGAGACGAGTTCGCCGAGATCCGTCGCCGCGAGGTCGTCGCCGTCGTCGATCATGCCCGCGTCGTCGAGGTAGGCGACGGCGTCGTCCGTGACGCTCGCCAGGTCCGCGTCGGGGTCCATGTGGGCGAGAAACGTCGACTCGAACACGTCGATCAGGTCCTCGCGGGAGTCCGCGAAGCCGCTGGCGACGGTCGCGAGCACGTGCGTGCGGAGCGCGTCCTCGCGGGCGAGCTTCGAGCTGATCGCCTCCGGCTCCGCGCCGATGTACCGCTCGCGGAGGTCGGCGGCGTCGTCCTCGTCCCCGACGAGCACCGCCTCGCCGTACGGGTCGAGGTGGGGACGCCCCGCGCGGCCGAACATCTGGTGGACCTCCAGCACGGGGAGCGACTGCACCCCGTCGTCCGTGTAGCGGTGGTGGTCGCGCACGACCACCCGGCGGGCGGGGACGTTCACCCCCGCCGCGAGCGTCGGCGTCGCGACGATGACCGACAGGTCGCGGTCGCGGAAGGCGCTCTCCACCGCCGTCCGGTGCTCCGAGCGCAGACCGGCGTGGTGGAAGGCCACGCCGCGCTCGGCGCAGTCGGCCAGGGCGGTGCCGGTGCCGGTCGTCGCGCTGGTCCGTATCTCCTCGGCGGCCGCGGCGCGGTCGGCCTCGGCGGCGGAGACGGGTAGTTCCTCGTCGGCCAGGTCCCGCGCGAGGTCCTGGGTCGCCCGCCGGGAGTTGACGAACACCAGGCACTGCCCGCCCTCCGCGACGGCGTCGCGGACCAGCGCGACCGTCGGCGCGTCGCCCTCGGTCGGCACGGGCCGGGCGTCCCCGTCCTCGAAGGTGATCGCCCCGCCCGCGTACACGCCGGTCCGCAGGTCGACCGGCCGCCAGTCCGAGGTGACGAGTTCGGCGTCCAGCCAGTCGGCCACCTCGTCGGCGTTGGCGACGGTGGCCGAGAGGCCGACGACCTGGAGGTCGGGCGTGAGGCGGCGGAGTTTCGCGAGCGTCACCTCGAGCGTCGGCCCGCGGTCAGGCGAGTCGAGCAGGTGTATCTCGTCGACGACGGCGCAGCCGACGTTCTCGACCCACTCGGCCCCGTTGCGGATCGCCGAGTCCACCTTCTCGCTGGTGGCGACGACGACGTCGTGCTCGTCGAGTTCCTCGTCGCGCGAGTCGAAGTCACCGGTGGCGATGCCGACGCTCACGCCCGGCAGGTCGCGGAACGCCTCGTACTTCTCCGTCGCGAGCGCCCGCAGCGGGACGATAAACAGCGAGGTCCCCCCGCTGGTCAGCATCGCGAGTTGCGCGACGAACGTCTTCCCGCTGGCGGTCGGCACCGCGGCGACGACGGACCCGTCGTCGGCGACGCCCGCCTCCACGGCGGCGGCCTGCGGCGGATACAGCTCGTCGATCCCCCGCTCCCGGTAGTGTTCGACGAACTCGGGAGCCAGGGGGAGGTCCCCCACGTGCATTCGTCTCTCTTTCCGCCCTCTCGCTATTTAAACCTCTGCGCGGCACGGCGGTAGCGGTCGAAATAGCCGGTAGATCGCACGAACGTGGAACGAGCAACCCGTAGTAATACTTAAGTCGTGTCAGCGAGGGCACACACTCGTGCATTATGGGACTCCGTGAAAGCCTAGCGGACTACTTCGAGTTCGAGTCGCACGACACGGACCTGCGGACCGAGATACTGGCGGGGCTCACGACGTTTCTCACGATGTCGTACATCATCGTCGTCAACCCCGCGATCATGACGGACCAGCCCGGGGACGACGGGTTCCCGGACGGGATCGCGCTTCAGGGGTACTCCCCCGGCGAGGTCGAGCAGATGCTGGCGGTCGTCACGATACTCGCCTCCGCGACGGCTATCTTCGTCATGGCGTTCTACGCCAACCGGCCGTTCGCGCAGGCGCCAGGCCTCGGCCTGAACGCCTTCTTCGCGTTCACGGTCGTCGGCGCGATGGGCGTCCCCTGGCAGACGGCCCTCGCGGCGGTCGTCACGGAAGGCGTGCTGTTCATCGCCCTCACCGCGATCGGCGCCCGCAAGTACGTGATACGGCTGTTCCCCGAACCGGTGAAGTTCTCGGTCGGAACCGGTATCGGCCTCTTCCTCGCGTTCATCGGGCTCGAGGCGATGCAGGTCGTCGTCGCGGACCCGGCGACCCTCGTCACCCTCGGCGATCTCGCGTCCGACCCCGTCGCGGTGCTGTCCGTCCTCGGCCTCTTCGTGACGCTTGCGCTGTACGCCAACGGCATCCGGGGGTCGATCATCCTCGGCATCCTCCTCACCACGGCCGCCGGCTGGGCGCTGACCTTCGGCGGCGTCGTGAGCGAGGGCGTGCTCGCGCCCGCCGAACTCCAGAGCGCCCAGTACGACATCACGCCGCTTTTCGGCGCGTTCCTCCAGGGCTTCCAGAACGTCGAGGCGTTCACCTTCGCCCTGGTCGTATTCACGTTCTTCTTCGTCGACTTCTTCGACACCGCGGGGACGCTCGTCGGCGTCGGTCAGGCAGGCGACTTCCTCGACGAAGACGGCAACCTGCCGGACATCGACCGGCCGCTGATGGCGGACGCCATCGGGACGACGGCCGGGGGCATCCTCGGCACCTCGACCGTGACGACGTACATCGAGTCAGCGACCGGCATCGAGGAGGGCGGTCGGACCGGAATGACCGCTCTGGTCGTCGGCCTGCTCTTTCTGGCGTCGCTGGCCATCGTCCCCTTCGTGGCCGCCATCCCGCAGTACGCCTCCCACATCGCACTGGTGGTCGTCGCGATCATCATGCTCGGCAACGTGACGGACATTCAGTGGGACGACGTTACTCACGCCGTCCCCGCCGGGATGACGATCATCATCATGCCGCTGACGTTCTCCATCGCGTACGGCATCGCCGCCGGCATCATCAGCTACCCGGTCGTCAAGGCCGCGACGGGCGAGGCGCGCGACGTCTCCCTCGGCCAGTGGGCGCTCGCGGGCGCGTTCGTCGTCTACTTCTTCGTCCGGACGAGCGGCATCCTCACGGGGCAGCTGTAGGCCGCTCGTCCGCCCTCGTCGCCTCGGTACTGCGCTCGCGGCACACACCATCGCTCCCCTTTTTTGTACGGGTCCCCTACGAAGGGGTATGACGAACCTCGAACTGTACGAGCTCGAAGGCTGTCCGTACTGCGCGAAAGTCGTGAGCAAGCTGGAGGAGCTCGGCCTGGACTACGAGTCCCACATGGTCCCGAGCTCCCACAGCGAGCGCACCGAGGTCGAAGAGGTCAGCGGCCAGACCGGCGTCCCCGTACTGGTCGACGAGGAGAACGGCGTCGAGGGGATGCCCGAGAGCGACGACATCGTCGAGTACCTCGAAGAGACGTACGGCGACGGCGCGGCCTGAGGCGGTTCTCGTTTTGCGGTCTCGTCGCTCAGTCAGGACGCCGGTAGCCGCGCACGGCGCTCTCCGGAAGCGAACGTCTCAGTGCGCCGAGGCCAGGAAAACCCCGTCGCGGCGTGTCACGGTGTCCGGCCCCGCGGCGGGGCCGGATACATGTCGGTCGCCGACGAACAGTCCGTATGGAGCCTTCGCACGTACTCGTCCCGCTGGACGGCTCGTCGCTGGCCGACGACGCGCTGGCCCACGCGCTGGCGGTCCACGACTGCCGGATCACCGTTCTGAACGTCGTCACCCCACTGGACGCGCCGATGAGCGAGGGCGGCGTGCTAGAGCCGGACGAGGAGCGCCGCGAGGCGGCACGCGAGCGCGCCGAGCGGCTGGTCGAGCGCGCCCGGGACCGCGCGGAGGCGGCGGGGCGGACGGTCGAAACGGTCGTCGAGACGGGCGACCCCGAGACGGTCGTCGTGGAGTACGCCGAGTCCCACGACGTCGACCAGATCGTCATGGGGAGCCACGGCGGCGAGCGCCGCCCCGTCGCGCGGCGGCTGCTGGGGACGGTCGCGACGGCCGTCGTCGGCGAGGCCCCGGTGACGGTGACGGTCGTCCGGTAGTCACGACGTGCCCAGGACGGCGGCGAACAGCCGGTAGAGACCGAATCCGACCGCGGTCGACGCGACGAGCGTGATCAGCCAGAACGCGACCGTCCAGCCGATCTTCGACCGGGAGACGCCGGCGGAACCGCCCGCGAGCCCGCCGCCGATCACGCCCGAGATGATGATGTTGTTGAAGGAGATCGGGATGCCAAGCGAGATCGCCAGTTGCGCGATGATGAAGCCGGGGACGAGCGCGGCGAGGGAGCGGCGCAGTCCCAGCTGGGCGTACTCGCGGGAGGTCGCCTGCAGCAGCCGCGGCGCGCCCATCCACGCGCCGGCGAGGATGCCGGTCGCACCGAACGCGAGCAGCGCGATCCCGGGGAGGCCGAGTTCGACCCGCACGAGGTTCTCCAGCGGCCCGGTGGCGAGCCCGACCTGACTGCCGCCGCTGGAGAAGGCGACGACGCTCCCGAGCGCGATCAGGAACGTGCGGATCCCCGCGTCGACCGACGCGAGCATCCGCCGGCGGACGAGGGCGAACCCGAGCGCCGCGAAGGCGACCGTCGTGCCGACCTCCACGACTGCGACGCCGCCGACGGCCGGTTCGCCGAGCAGCCGGGAGAAAAACCCCGCGAGGGTGCCCTGCGCGGTCGGGGAGGGGACGACCCCCAGCGACACGTTCGCGACGATGCCGGCGACCACCCCCGCGAGCAGCGGGACGCCGACCGCGTCCGGCACGTCGTCGCGCCGGAGCAGCTTCGCCGTCAGGTAGGCGATGCCGCCGGACATGAACGGGACGGCGAGCCAGAACGTCCCGAGCCGGCGGTACGTGTCCCACGCGGGCGCGCCGCCGAGCGAGAGGCCGACGCCGACGACGGCCCCGGAGGTCGCGAACGCCGCCGGGATGGGGTAGCCGGAGTAGACGCCGAGCGTCATGAAGGCCGCTGCGGTGAGCAGGCCCGCCGTCGCGGCCATAGGCGTGAGCGTGGCGCCGCGGACCAGGCTCGACCCCACCGTCTCCGAGATGCTCCCGCCCTGCGTGAGCGCGCCGAGCGCGGCGAACACGCCGATGAGAAAGGCGGCGCGCATGGTCGGGACGGCGTTCGCCCCGACCGCGGGCGCGAACGGCGGCGAGTTGCTGTTCGCGCCCAGCGACCACGCCATGAACAGCCCCGCGAGCGTCGCGAGCCCGACGAGCGCCCAGAACGTGACGGTCATCGCCAACTCCGGACCCTGTCGACCAGCGACCGCAGCGGACCGCCCGCCTCCTCCGCGGCGCGGGCGAGCAGCACGGTCTGGTTCGTCCGTTCGGCGACCCGCCGCGGCACGGACCCGACCAGGCGCGCCCGGAACGCGCCGCGTCTCGTCGCGCCGAAGGCGACGACGTCGTGGGCCGCGGCGGCGTCGACGAGGGCGTCCTCGACGTCCGCCGCCTCGCGGACGACCGTCCTCGTCTCGACGGCCGGGCCGGGCGCGGCCTCGATCGCCGCGCGGCCCTCGGCGACCCGTTCGGCGGCGGATTCGTGGTCTTCGTCCGGCCCCGCCACCGAAAGCACCGTCACCGTGGCGTCGTTAGCCGCGGCGACGGCCCCGGCGATGACCGCCGCCGGGCGAACGTGCGGGCCGCCCGCCACGGGTAGCAAGACGGCCTCGACGCCGTTCGCGAGCTGTCCGATGCGCTCGACGTACACGTCGCAGGTCGCCCGGCGCAGGACCGCGTCGACGCTCGTGCCGAGGACGACGCCGGACCGCTGTCGGTCGCGGGCGCGCCAGCCGATCAGGAGGGCCGCCGGTCCGGTCTCGGCGACCGCGCGCAGGAGGCCGCGGTCGACCGAGCGGGCGACCAGGATCTCCGCTTCCACCGGGACGTCGTCCGGGACGACGTCGGACGCCCGGTCGAGGAACGCACGCCTGTCCCCGGAGTACCGGTCGGCGATCGTCTCGTCGGAGAAGACGCCGAACGGGGAGTCGTGGGACTTGACGACGACGCTGACGATCCGGACGCCGCCGCCGACGACCCGGGCGAGGTCGCTCGCGGTCCGGACCAGCTGCTCGACGTGTTCGGGATCGCCGACGGCGACCAGCACTTCGGGTCGGTCCATCGACTAGACTTCGTCGCGGTGTCACAAAAGCTTCGTCCGGCCGACGCACGGCAGCCCCGCCCGTCAGGCCGGTTCGCCGTCGGAGCGCTCGCGGATGAGGTCGCGGAGCGTGTCGGCGTCGCGGATCTCCTCGACCTCGTCGCGCTCGATGATGGCGGTGCCCTCGACGGAGTCGCGCTTGGCGCTGTCGACGAAGTACACCGACCGGGTGCGGGTGACGCGGCCGAGCGAGCCCATGATGCGGGCGCGCTTCTCCGCGGTGCGGGTGAACTCGGAGTGGCCCGTCAGGACCGTCCCCTCGCCGCTGTCGTCGTCGTCCTCGCTGACGGCCTTGAACGGTGCGCGTAGCGTCGGGTGGACGTCGAACCCGGCGCGGGTCATGACGGCGACGATGCGCTCGTCGTCCGGGTCGGCCTCGGGGTCGTCGGGCGTGGGGTCGGCGTCGCGGACCTCCTCCGCGCCGTCTTCGAGCACGTCGACCGGGCTGGTAAGCGGCGCGTCGAACATGTCCTCGAGCTCCATCGCCACCTCGACGGAGGCGTTCATGCCGTCCTCGTACTTCGAGACGGTGCGGCGGGAGACGCCCAGCTCGGAAGCGAGCTGTCCGAGGCTCCAGCCGCGCTCTTCGCGCTCGTCGGCCAGCACGTCGCTGTCGATGTTGACGTACAGGCCGCCCGGCGCGGCGTAGATGAGCGGCGGCACCTCCTCGACGAACAGGTTCATCGCGGTGTCGGGGCTGAGGACGGGGACGCCGTGCCGGAAGTAGACGACGTCGGGCTTGAGGTCCTCGTCGCGCGTCCGGAGCCCGACAACCATCGGCGTGGCGTTGAGGTACGTGCCGAGGCGGCGCATCTCCGCGCCCGTCGCGCCGTCGAAGGCGTCGATGTTCGCGAGGATCTTCAGCAGCACCAGATCCTGCCCCCGGCGCGCCGCCACGTCGAAGCTCTTCGGTCGGATCGCGCACCGGTCGCTCACCGTGAAGCCGGCGTCTTCGAGCATAGCGGTGACGTTGCCGACTAGAGCGGACCGGGACATACCCTAAGGTAAGTCACTCATCGCATATAGGCGTTGCGTCGGCCGTACTCCCGCTCCCTCTTGCGGTTTGGTCCGAATCGTGGCGGTAGTTTCTTATACTCGCGGGGGTCCCGAAAGCTGTTACACTCCCCCGGCGCCTACCGGTGGGCGATGGCAGTCATCGGGATCGACGACACGGACTCGCGCGAGCGCGGGCAGTGCACGACTTACGTCGCCCACACCGTCGCCGAGCGGATCCGGGCGGCGGGCGGCGACGTCGAGCGCCTGCTCCTCGTCCGCCTCAACCCCGCCGTCCAGCACAAGACTCGCGGGAACGCGGCGCTCGCGATCCACGCCGACGTCGACCCCGGCGAGGCCTTCGAGATCGCCCGCGACGAACTCGACGGCGCGGCCGAGACGGCGGACGAGAACACCAACCCCGGCCTCGTCGTCGCGCCCGGCGACCCCGACGCGGTGCCGGACGCGGTCGCCGCTTTCGCCCGCGAGGCGATGCGGGACCACCACGATATCGAGGACGCGACGGCGCTCTCGGACGCCCAGGGTTACCGCCGCGCCGGGTGGAAGAACGCCCGCGGCACCGTCGGCGCGCTCGCCGCCGTCGGCGCGTGGCGCGCCGTCCCCGAGTGGACCTACGAGTACATCTCCTATCGCTACCCGGACGCCCGAGGGACCCCCCGCGACGTCGACTACGATTCCGTGTTCGCGGCCGCGGACGAGGCCTACCCCGACGCGTGGGACACCGTCGACCGCGCCGAGGGTCAGGCCGTCTGCGTCCCGCGCACGCCCGGCCCGATCCTCCACGGGATCCGCGGGGACGACCCCGAGACGGTCCGCGAAGTCGCCGAGAGCATCGAGAGCGAACCGGTCGAATCGGCGGCCCTTTTTCGCGCGAATCAGGGGACCGACGCCCACCTCCGCGACGCCGCCCTCGCCGACGTGCGCGACGGCCGGTCCTACCGCGTCGACGGGACGGTCGCGTCCCCCCCGGAGACCCGCGAGGGCGGCCACGTCTTCCTGACGCTCGAAGACGGCGACGCCGCCCTCGACTGCGCCGCCTTCGAACCCACAAAACGGTTCCGCGACCGCGTCCGCGCGCTCCGCGCCGGCGACCGGATCACCGCCTGCGGCGAGGTCGCCGACGGCACGCTCAAACTGGAGAAGTTCGCCGTCCGCGACCTGAACGAGACGGAACTGGTCACGCCGGACTGCCCCGACTGCGGGCGGTCGATGGAGAGCGCCGGCCGGAACCAGGGCTATCGGTGCCGGGACTGCGAGACGGCGGCCGACGGCAAGGTCGAGCGGCGGGTGGAGCGCGACCTCGAAATCGGGTGGTACGAGGTGCCGCCCTGCGCTCGGCGCCACATCGCCAAGCCGTTGGTACGAGGTGGGTTCGACGCGCCGACGTATCCGGAGCGGTGAGTACGGTGTTTCACCGGAGACGAGGGAGGGCCGACCGAGTCTCCGGCTTTTTCGCCCACGTTTTTCGAGCAGAGCGAGCGAACCCGACGCGGAAAAAGGTGGTCGCGAAACCGTTGGTACGAGGTGGGTTCGACGCGCCGACGCATCCGGAGCGGTGACAAAAAACCGATGTACATATCCGATCCGCGCGAGCGCACTCCGGCATGACCGAGAGCGACCGAGGAGACGTCGTCGTCCGCGCCGCGCGCGAGGGTGCAGACGTCGCCGCCGACTACTTCCGAACGGGCGTCGCCGTGGAGACGAAAGACGGCGACACGGACGTGGTGACGCGAGCCGACCGAGAGGCGCAGGAGCGCGTCATCGAGACGATCCGGGCGGACTACCCGGACGTCACGATCGTCGGCGAGGAGGAGGGCGCACCGACGACGGTGCCCGACGAGGGGCCGGCCTTCGTCGTCGACCCGATCGACGGGACGAACAATTTCGTTCGGGGAATCCCGTTCTGGTGTACGAGCGTCGCCGCGGTCGTCGACGGTGAGCCGGTCGCGGCCGCGACGGTCGCGCCGCCGACCGACGAGGAGTTCGTCGCCGTCGACGGGACGACGCGGCGCAACGGCGACCCGGTGTCGGTCAGCGATCGCGACGACCCCGCCGTCAGCACCGTCGCGCCGACGCTGTGGTGGGACTTCGACCGCCGCGACGAGTACGCCGCCGCCGCGGAGGGGGTCGTCGAGCGGTTCGCCGACCTCCGGCGCTACGGCTCGGCGCAGCTGTCGCTCGGCTACGTCGCGGCGGGCGCGCTGGACGGGCTGTTCTCGAACATCTACGGCAACCCGTGGGACACCGTCGCCGGCGTCCACCTCGTCCGACAGGCGGGCGGCGCGGCGACCGACGTCGAGGGCGACAGCTGGCGACACGACAGCAAGGGACTGGTCGTCTCGAACGACCTGATCCACGACGAAGTGCTGGCGGCGGCGCGGGACGCGGAAGAGCGGCGGAGCTGACTATATAGATATATAAGAAGTATATATGGAAACATACCTCAGTAGTCGATTATTATAATTAGGTTTAACTACCCCGTTTCGCTTTACCGTTGTGTATGCCTGAATACAATACTTCGCGGACACGTCGTCGGTTCCTGCAGGCGGCGGGCGCTGCGGGGACCGTCGGATTGACCGGTTGCCTGTTCGGTAACGGCGACGACGGCGGCGACTCGGACAACACCGTTCGGTTCGTGCTGAACCCGGCCGAGTCTGACGTCGAAATCAAGAAACAGTACCAGCCGCTGTTCGACCACATCGAGTCGGAGACGGACGCGACCATCGACGCGACGCGGGCCGACAGCTACACGGCGACGCTGCAGGCGATCCGCAACGACCAGGCGGACATCGCCGACACGTCGCCCTCGGCCGCCATCGCGGGATCCGACGTCGGCGACGTGATCGGGGTCCGCGTCGCGTACGGCGCGTCGCGGTACTTCTCGCTCATCACCACGACGCCCGACAGCGGCGTCGACGAAATCGGCGACCTCGAGGGCGAGACGGTGTCGATGTCCGACATCCTCTCGGTGAGCGGGAGCCTGGTGCCGCTGGTCATGCTGAAGAACGCGGGCCTCGACATCGGCAACGCCCCCGACGGCGACGCGGCCGACTTCAACGTCGAGAACAGCGACCACACGACCGCTCGCGACCAGATGATGGAGCGCGACGACGTCGCCGCGGCGGCGACCGGCGCGTTCTCTACGGCCGCGCACGTCCCGCAGGAGCAGTTCGACGAGATGTCCGACGACTTCGCCGACATCTCCGCGGAGTACGAGAGCGCCGGCACCGAGGACCCCGAACTCCAGCTGCTGGCCGTCTCTGACCCGCTCCCGCGCGCCCCGCTGATGTCTCGGAGCGCCTGGGACGCCGACATCCGCCAGGACGTCGAGGAGGCGATCCTGAACGCCGAGCCCGAGGACCTCGAACACGGCGACGACTACGAGGGCGAGTCGCTCTGGTTCACCGGTATCGAGGAGGGTTCGCTCGACGACTACGAACCGATCCAACAGGTCATGGACGAACTCGGCCTCGAATTCAGCGATCTCTCGTAACCGCCTGACAGAATGAGTCACATCAAAGTCGACGGCCTGACGAAACACTACGCCGACGTGACGGCGCTTGACGACGTCTCGTTCGAGATCCCCGAGGGCGAGTTCGTCATCGTTCTCGGCGTGTCGGGGTCGGGCAAGTCGACGCTGCTTCGCTGTATGAACGGTCTGACGACGCCGTCGGACGGGACGGTGTCCGTCGACGGCAAGGTGGTCGCCGACCCGCGGGACGACATCGCGATGATCTTCCAGCAGCACAACATCATCGGACAGCTGAGCGCGTACTCGAACGCCCTCACCGGCGCGTTGAGCCGCACGGGCTACCTGCGGAGCATCTTTCAGTTGAACGACCACGACGACAAGCTGGAGGCGCTCCGGGCGCTGGAGACGGTCGGCATGCTCGACGAGGCCCAGCAGCGCGCCGGGCAGATGAGCGGCGGCCAGCAACAGCGCGTCGGCGTCGCCCGCGCGCTCGTCCAGCAGCCGGACACGCTGCTCGCGGACGAACCGGTCGCAAGCCTCGACCCCGCCAGTAGCCAGCGCGTGATGGGCTATCTCAGACAGGCCGCGGACGAGCGGGACCTGACCGCGCTGGTCAGCCTCCACCAGGTGAACCTCGCCCGGAAGTTCGGCGAGCGCTTCATCGGCCTCCGGAACGGCGAGGTCGTGTTCGACGGCTACCGCGAGGACTTCTCGCTGGACGTGGTCGACCAGATCTACGGCGACATCGACACCGAGGGGATGTTCGCGCGGCAGGACGACGACCCCGCCGCGGAGGTGTCCGGATGAGCACCGACACCGAGGGACGGATCCAGTCCCGGTTCGACGCCATCAAGCGCTCCCGGCGGGTCCGCGCGGTCGGATACCTCGTCCTGATCGTCGGCGTCCTGCTCGTCTTCGACTTCTCGCTCTCGGCCGTCGAGTTCGACATGGCGGAGCTCCAGAAGTACTTCCCGAACTTCCTCGAGGCTCTGCAGGACTTCTTCCCGGTGACGACGTACTTCGGCGCGCTCCCGTTTCTCGACGTGGGTCGGTACTGGCAGTTCGTCGAGGCCCGGAACCTGTTCGGTGAGGCTCACATCACGCTCGCGATGGGCTTCGCCGGCACGGTCATCGGCTTCCCGCTGGCCCTGCTGTTCGGCGTGCTCGGTAGCGGTCGCGTGACGCCGTTCCCGTTCAACTTCCTGTTCCGCGGGGTCATGAGCTCGATCCGCGCCATCCCCGCCATCGTGTGGGCGCTCATCTACGTCCCGCTCGGCGGGCTCGGCCCCACGACGGCGACGCTCGCGATCGCGACCGACACGATCGGCAACCTGGGTCGGCTGTTCACGGACGAACTGGAGGAGATCGAGGACGGTCCGATCGAGGCGATGCGGACCACCGGCGGCGACCGCCGCCAGATCATCACGTTCGGCATGCTGAGTCAGGTCCACACCTCGTTCATCGCGTGGACGCTGTACATCTTCGAGATCAACGTCCGGATCGCCGTCACCCTCGGCGTCATCGGCGGCGGCGGCCTCGGGCAGGTGCTCAAGGTCCAGCAGGGGCTGTTCAACTTCACCAACATGATGGCGACCATCTTCGTCATCATGACCCTCATCCTGACCATCGAGCTGTTCAGCCAGCGCATCCGCGCCTACCTGCGGGCCGACGAGAGCGCGATGAGCCTCAAGGAACTCGTGCTCGGGTTCCCGCAGCGGATGGCCGAGGCGCTCACCCGCTAACGACCGTTCCCTTTTCCGCGACGACCGCTTTCGCTCCGCGTCCGTTCACTGCACCCTGTAGCGGTGCCGGCGCTCGCGAGCGCTCGGGGCAACGGACCGGTCCGCGAGAATGGACGGGGGCGCTTCTGTCCGGCTCAGATCGTCTTCATGCCGCTCCCGGTCAGCGGCACCACGACGTCGTCGTCCTCGGTCACGACGCCCTCGCGGCGGTACTCCTGCAGCGCGGCGGGCGCGACGGCGCTCGTCGGCTCGACGTAGAAGCCGGCGCGGTGGAGGCGGTCGAGCGTCCCCTCGACGGCGTCCCCGTCGAGCGCCACGACGTCGCCGTCTGTCGCCTCGATCGCGTCGAACACCTGGTCCTTTCGGGCGGGGTCGCGGATGTGGATGCCGTCGACGATCTCGTTGGCCGCCGCCGGCTCCTCCTCGCGGTCGAGCGCCGCGGTGAGGTGCGCGCCGGGCGCTTCCTCCTCCGGGCGGTTCTCCTGCAGCGCCGCGGCGAAGGGCGCGTAGCCGGTGCCCTGGGCGCCGAGCAGGCGGGGCATCTCTTCGGTGACCCCCGCCTCCCGGAGCGCCTTGAAGCCGCGGTACGCGCCGAGAAAGAGGGTCCCGTGGCCGAGCGGCAGCACGACGGCGTCGGGGACGGACCACTGGCGCTGGGCGGCCACCTCGAAGGCGAACGTCATCGTCCCGGCGTAGAACGCGGGGTTCCAGGCGTGGCTGGCGTACCAGCCCTCGCCCGCTTCGACCGCCTCGTGACAGGCCGCGGTGACGGCCTCGCGACCGCCCTCGACGCGGACGGGGCGCGCGCCGGCGCGCTGGATGGCGACGAGCTTGGACTGCTTGATGTCGTCCGGGACGTAGATCTCGGCGTCGAGGCCGGCCCGCGCCGCGTAGGTCGCGATGGCGGCCCCGGCGTTGCCGGAGGAGTCCTCGATCACGGTGTCGACGCCGAGCTCCGCGGCGCGGGAGAGCGTCGTCGTCGCGCCGCGGTCCTTGAAGCTCCCCGTCGGGAACACGTACTCCAGCTTGAACTGGGCGTCCCAGTCGGGCGCGTCGACCAGCGGCGTGAACCCCTCGCCCAGCGTCACCCGCTGGCTCACTGGCAGGAACTCGAAGAACGTCCAGAGCCCCCGCCGCGTGTCGAGCTTGGCGAACGGCGGCGGGCTGCCGTCGGGGCGGGGTTCGGTTGCGAAGTCGAGCGCGTGGCCGCAGTCACAGCGCCACGGCTCGTCCGGTCCGGCGTCGTACTCGTTGCCGCAAGCGCGGCAGTGGAGGTCGGTGGGCATGGTAGGAAGTCGGTGTCGCGGGCGTCAGTACTCGTCGACGTCGGTGGCGACCGAGCAGACGTACTCGCCGGTCGCGACCTGCGGGAGCCGGCGCGAGCGCCAGAAGATCCCGCGGCCGTCGGCGGTCACCTCGGCTTTCTCCTGGCCGAACGCGTCGGTGACGGTAAAGAGGGTGTCGCCGCGGGTCACCCGCTCGCCGAGGTCGCGCTCGAAGCGGACCAGACCGCCGACGGGCGAGCCGAACTGGTCGAAGCCGCCCGCGCGGGTCTGGGGTTCGAGCGCCGCGGAGCCGTCGAGGAAGCCGTAGTGTCTAAGCACGTTGAACACGCCCTCGACGCCGGTCCGGATGCTCTCCTCGTCCCAGCCGACGGAGCCGCCGAGCTCGGGGTCGACGGTGGGGATCCCCTCGTCGGGCGCGGCCCGGGCGAGCTGACCGTCCGGGCCCTTCTGGTCGAGAACGTAGCCGCAGCCGAAGGCCTTCGCCAGTTCGAGACACTCCTTGTGCAGCCGGTGGCGGGTACCACAGCGGACCCGCGTCTCGTTCAGCATCCGGCTCGTCGACCCCTGGTGGAGGTCGAGCACGAGGTCGGCCCGCGTCGCGGCCTCGAACGTCGCGGCGGCGATGCGCTCGCTCGACGTCCCGTTCTCGTCGCCCGGGTAGGCCCGGTTCATCTTCGTGTCGTCGATCGGGTTGCGGTGCTCGGCCACCTGGAACGCGTGGTAGTTGACGATCCCGACGATCAGGATCTCGCCGGCGATCTCGACGGGGTCGAGCCGCGGGACGGTCCGCTGGATCACGCCGACGCCGTTGAGTTCGTCGCCGTCGCTCGCCGCCTGCATGTACAGCGTCTTCCCCGGATCGGCCCCGTTCACCACCGCGACGGGCAGTTCGGCCGGACTGCCGTCGCGGGTTTCGCCGACGCGAAGTCGCCCCGTGTCCGCCTCTCCGGGGCCCGCGCTCGCTGTTCCCAGCGTCGTCATTGACGGAAGGTAGGTGTGGGACGCCTTAGGGGTTCGGCTTTCGCTCGGCCGGAACGACGCCGATTTGGCGCTCGAACACGCAGTTCCGACCGTGACCGACGACGCCCCCGACCGGCCGCCGATGGTGCAGTTCCTGCAGACGCTGAACGCGGGCCGGCACGCGAAAGTCAGCGCCGCCGTCGGCGCGCTGTTCGCGGTCGCCGTCTACGGCTTCTTCGTCGTCGCGCCGGCCGTGCTCCCCGGCGTGCCGGCGCGCGGGCGCTCGCCGCTGCTTTTCCTCCTGCTCGCGTTCGTCGTGGCGGTCACGACCGCGATGCTGCTCGTCACGGTCCTGACGCTCGTCTCGGCGGTGCGGCGCGTCCGCGGCGACGCGGACGCCGACCGGTAGTCGGCGGGTGCGCCGCGGCGGCGCTAACTCACCAGCGCTTCCAGCCGCTCCGCCCCGCTGCGGGTGCCCTTCGCCAGGATCACGTCCCCGCCCCGGAGCCGGGTGTCTGGACCGGGCGAGATGACCCAGTCGTCCTCCGCCTCGCCGTCGGTCGGCCGCCGGACGCCGATGATCCGGGTCCCGATCTCGGTTTTGACCTCGCGCTCGCCGAGGGTGACGCCGTCGAGGTCGCTGCCGGGTTCGACCGTGTACCGGACGATCACCTCGTCGCTCTCGAGCACCGCCTCGGCGACGACCGGGTGGCCGCCGATGCCGCGGAGGACGCCCTCCGAGATCTCAAGGGCGGCGTCGCTGATCTCCTCCGTGCTCGCCCCGAACCGGACGAGCCCCCGCAGGGAGACGGGGTCGTCGACCCGGCAGGCCGCCCGCAGGGTCCACGCCTCGAAGCGGGACTGGAGGGCGTCGACCTCCGCCTCCAGCTCGGCGACCTCCGCCGCGACGTCCTCGCTGTCGAACAGCACCGACCCGTACGCCAGGTCGACGGCGAGCTCGCTCATGTTCTTCATGAGGACGATGGAGTCGACGGCGCGGTCGAGGTCCTCGATGCCCGCGCCCTCGGTCTCCGGCGGCGAGTACGCCTCTCGCGTGGCCGTCGCGTAGACGGTGTGAATGCCGTCGTCGGGGCCGCGAAGGAGGACGACGTCGCCGCCCCGGACCGTCGTCTCCCGGTCGGGGTTCAGGAGCCAGTCCCCGCCGCGCCGGATCGCGATCACGCGGACGCCCGTCTCGGTCTCCAGGTTGATCCCGCCGAGCGTCCGGCCGGCGTACTCGCTGTCCTCGTGGACGGTCGCCCGGACCAGCGTCTCGACGGCGTCGGGCAGCGCCGCGCGCATCGCGTCCGGGAGGCCGATCTCCTCCAGCACGATCTTGGCGATGTCGCCCGCGGCGTCGCTTATCTTCTCAGCCGCGCCGACGACGCCGAGGACAGGGGCCAGCTGTTCTGCGTCGTCCGTGCTCCGCGAGGCCATCAGCAGGCTCATCCGCGCCCGGAGCTGGAGCACGTCCATCCGCTCCTCGAGGACGAGCACCTCCTCCGCGACCTCGTCGCTCCCCAGCAGGACCGCCGAGTACGAGAGGTCGATGAGCAGCTCCGCGGTGTCTTTCATCTCCGCGAGCAGCTCCTTGACGCTCGCGGGCTCGTACTCGACCGTGCCGGACGCATCCATGTCCCGGACTTGCATCCCTCCCGAGAAAAACGTTGCCCGCTCCGGGCGACCGGGAACGCGCCCGGCTCGCGGTCCGTCGCGGCCCGCCGCGGGCGGCGGCTGTCCCGACCGCGGCACGTCGCGCCGCGGGACCAACGGATTTGTGCCTTGCTACCGCAACTCGCGGTATGGCTCTGAACCGCGATGCGGTCGAGGCGATCGCCTTCGACTCCTACGGGACGCTCGTCGACCCTGGGTCGGTGACGGGAGAACTTGCCGAGCACGTCGACGACCCGGACCGGGTCGCCGAGCGCTGGCGGACCCGCTCGCTGGAGTACGCGTTCGTCGGCACCGCGATCGGCGAGTACGACACGTTCTACGAGATGAACCGCCACGCCCTGCGGTACGCGCTCCACAGCGTCGACGCCGAAGTGTCGGAGGACGAGCGCGAGGCGATCCTCGAAGCGTACCACGACCTGGACGTCTTCGACGACGTGCGACCCGGGATGGAGCGCCTCGTCGACGCCGGCTACGACTGCTACGTCCTCTCGAACGGGAACCCCGAGATGCTCGACTCTATGATCGAGACGGTCGACATCGGAGACCTGATCGAGGGGTACGTCAGCGCCGACGAGATAGAGCGGTTCAAGCCCGTCCCGGAGATCTACGAGCACGCCGCGGATCGGATCGGCGTCCCGACCGGGAACGTCCTGTTCGTCGCCGCGGGGTGGTGGGACGTCCCCGGCGCGCTCCGCGCGGGGATGCAGGGAGTCTGGGTCAACCGACAGGACACCGTCTGGGGGCCGTACGAAGTCGAACCGGACCTGACGATCGACTCCTTCGAGGAACTGGCCGACGAACTCGACGCGTGACGACGCGGTCCCGGGTGCGACCACCGATCACCCCAGGGCGAGCCGGAGGCTTCCCGTCGAACGCGGCGTTCCGATAACAGACGTGATCGATCGTGAACCTGATCGATCGTTAACGGAGGAAACGATAATACTTTTCCCGAGTGGTAGTGAACTTACACGCTATGTCTGACGAGCTGAAGAAAGGGCTCGAGGGTGTGCTTGTCGCGGAGTCAGGGCTGAGCTTCATCGACGGCGACGAGGGCCGTCTGATCTACCGCGGGTACGCGATCGAGGACCTCGCCCGGGACGCCAGCTACGAGGAAGTGGTGTATCTCCTCTGGCACGGCCACCTCCCGGACCGCGGCGAACTCGACGAGTTCACCGAGAAGATGGCGGCCGAGCGCGACGTCGACGACGGCGTGATGGACACCGTCCGGGAGCTCGCGGCTCAGGACGAAGACCCGATGGCCGCCCTGCGGACGGCGGTCTCGATGCTGTCCGCCACGGACCCCGACGACTCCGAGCACGAACCCGACGACCGGGAGGCGAACCTCCGGAAGGGCCGCCGGATCACGGCAAAGATCCCGACGATCCTCGCCGCGTACAACCGCCTCCGCAACGGACAGGACGTCGTCGAACCCCGCGACGACCTGAGCCACGCCGCAAACTTCCTGTACATGCTGAACGGAGAGGAGCCGGACGAGGTGCTCGCCGAGACGTTCGACATGGCGCTGGTCCTCCACGCCGACCACGGGCTGAACGCGTCGACGTTCGCCTCCATGGTCACCTCCAGCACGCTCGCCGACCTCCACAGCGCCGTCACCTCGGCGATCGGCACGCTGTCGGGCGGCCTCCACGGCGGCGCGAACCAGAACGTCATGCGGATGCTGAAGGAGGTCGACGACAGCGACAAGGACCCCGTCCGCTGGGTGAAGGACGCACTCGACGAGGGCCGCCGCGTCCCCGGCTTCGGCCACCGCGTCTACAACGTGAAAGACCCGCGCGCGAAGATCCTCGGCGAGAAGAGCGAGGAGCTCGGCGAGGCCGCCGGCGACACGAAGTGGTACGAGATGAGCGTCGCCGTCGAGGAGTACATGGCCGAGGAGAAAGGCATCGCGCCAAACGTCGACTTCTACTCCGCGTCGACGTACTACCAGATGGGCATCCCCATCGACGTGTACACGCCCATCTTCGCGATGAGCCGGGTCGGCGGCTGGATCGCGCACGTCCTCGAGCAGTACGACGACAATCGCCTCATCCGCCCCCGCGCCCGCTACGTCGGCTCCGAGAGCGAGGAGTTCGTCCCCGTCGACGAGCGGTAACGCGCGCTCGCCGTGGGGCGGCGTCGCACACCCTTCTCCCGTCCCGATCGGCGTCGGAAATGTCCCTTTACTGTACTTCTAGCCCGTTTTTCACAAGCGCTCGACACCTCCTGAGATGCCGGAAATCGGCGGTAAGAGGAGCATAACACAGCCCACGGGCGACGGGTCGAATCAGGGTCCGAACCGCTGTCGGACCGTGATCGGCCGCGGTCGTCTAGCCGGCTTATAACCAAGTCCCTGAGGTGTCTGTCCCCGAACGGGGATACGGGGGAACGGCCTCCGGACGTGCACGACAGCCATGACCACGAACTCGACTGCGCTCGACGTCGTTTCGCCCGGGCAGGTGCTCCACGCCGTCACCGTCGAACACGACGGTGAACCGGACGAGTGCACCCTGTACCCGAGGGGGGCGTCCCGGCTGCAACGGATGTCGACGTGGATCACGGCTGCCGAAGGGTCGTTCGTCGACCCTCGCACGGTACGCTGACGCGGCGTCGGGGGACGCCGCGGCGGCTCCGGAGTGCTGCGCCGAGGCGGCGTCGGGGGACGTCGCCTCGCCGCGACCGCGTCGTTCCGGGGCCCGTTTTTGGCGAAACTCCGGGTCGAAGCGACAGCGCCCGAAGCGCAACGCCGACGGCGACGGCCGTCGAACGCCGGGTATGGACGTGTTCGTCTACGGAACGCTGACGGACGAAACGCGGGCGAGCGACCTGCTCGACGACTACGAGTTCCGCGGCCCCGCCCGAGTCGAGGGATTCGAACGCGTCGACGGCGAATATCCCACGCTCGCGCCCGCGCCGGAGGGATCGCTCGACGGCCGGATACTGCGGACCGACGACGTGGACGCCCTCGACGCCTACGAGGGGGTCGACCGCGGCCTGTACGTTCGCGTCTCCCTGCCGGGACCGGACGGCGAACCGGTGGCGACGTACGTCGGCGATCCGGAGCGACTCGGGGTGGGCGCCGCGGTCGAATGGCTCGGTTCCGGCCCGTTCGCGGAGCGCGTGCGGCGGTACGTTCGGGCGACCGACGCCGTGGTACTCCGTCGCGAATGACGGGCGTCCGCCTCCCGTCTGACGACCGCACGACGTTAATTTCATCGCCTCGCCGTACCGCGGTTTTACTTTCACTGCGTACACCGGGCGTTTATATTCACGGGGCTTCCTCCATAGGACGCACGCCACACGCACCGTGCACTCCCCTTCCCTTTTGGGTACTCCCCGTACCCTCTCTCGAACGCCCGAGCGACGGTGCTCTCAGCCGGCCTCCGACGTGAAGCGGATCGTTCCGCGCCGCGTATCCTAAATGATTAACGATCGGCGCAAGTATTTGCTCGCATGCTCGAACTCGGAGACGTCCGCGAGGCGCGCGAGCGGGTCGGCGTCACGGCGCGCCACACACCGCTCGAATACTCGCACACCTTCTCGAAGATGACCGGCGCAGACGTGTACCTGAAGCTAGAGAACTTCCAGCGGACGGGGTCGTTCAAGATCCGGGGCGCGACGAACCGGATCATGACGCTCACGGAGGAAGAGCAGGACGCGGGCGTCGTCACCGCGAGCGCCGGCAACCACGCGCAGGGGGTCGCGCTCGCGGCGTCCCGGGTCGGCGTTGACTCGAAGATCGTCATGCCCCAGCACGCGCCCATCTCGAAGGTCGACGCGACCCGGAGTTACGGCGCCGAAGTGGTGCTCCACGGCGCGGACTACAACGAGGCGGCCGAACGCGCGAAGGAGATCGAACGCGCCGAGGAGCGGACCTACGTCCACGCCTTCGACGACGAGAAGGTGATGGCCGGTCAGGGGACCATCGGCCTGGAGATCATTGACGACCTGCCGGAGGTCGACACCGTCGTCGTCCCCATCGGCGGGGGCGGGCTGATAAGCGGCATCGCGACGGCCGTCACGGAGCAGAAGTCCGACGCGCGCGTGATCGGGGTGCAGGCCGAGGGGGCGTCGAGCGTCGCGCCGTCGCTCGACAAGGGCGAGATCCACGAACTCGACTCGGTCGACACGATCGCCGACGGGATCGCCACCCGCCGGGTCGGCGAAAAGACGTTCGACGTCATCGAGGACCGCGTCGACGAAGTTGTGACGGTCTCGGACTCCGACGTCGCCGTCGCGCTCGTCTACCTGCTGGAGCGGAGCAAGACGCTGGTCGAGGGCGCGGGCGCGATCACGCTCGCGGCCCTGCTCACCGAGTCGTTCGACTTCGGCGAGGACGAGACGGTCGTCCCGCTGCTCTCCGGCGGGAACATCGACCTCAACACGCTCACGACCGTGATCATGCGCGGGCTAGTCGAGACGGGCCGCTACCTGAAGATCCGGACCGTCCTCAAGGACCGCCCCGGGGCGCTCGACAACCTGCTCGACATCGTCGCCGAGGAGCAGGCGAACATCTACGCGATCCGCCACGACCGCACCTCGCGGGACATCGCCATGAACGCCACGGAGGTCGAACTCGACCTGGAGACCCGCGGTGACGACCACGTAGCGCGGCTCATCGCGGGACTGCGGGAGAACGGCTACGAGGTGGACGTGCTCGCCTGACCCATAATTTCGGTTCTCTATCGCCCTATTTCTTTCCCCGACTCCCGCGTACCGAGAACCCGATCCGAACTTATTCGCCGCGGCATTCAAGCGTCGAGTCGCCCGCCAGCCATGATAGACCCTGTCCTCGCCAGCCGACTCCAGTTCGCCCTCACGACCGTCGTCCACATCGTGTTCCCGGTGATGAGCATGGGGTTGGCCCCCTTCCTCGTCTACTTCACGTGGAAGGAGGTGCGCACCGACGACCCCGTCTACCCGCGTCTCCGGTCGTTCTGGACGAAGGTTTTCGCCGTCTCCTTCGCCGTCGGCACCGTCACCGGCCTCGTCCTCGAGTTCGAGTTCGGGACGAACTTCGCGGCGTTCTCGGCCGCCGCCGGCGAGCTGTTCGGCGGCCCGCTCGCCGTCGAGGGGATGATGGCGTTCTTCCTCGAAGCGACGTTTCTCGGCGTGTTCGTCTTCGGCCGCGACCGGGTGTCGGACCGGCTCTACTTCCTGTCGAGCGTCTTCGTCGGTCTCGGCACGTGGCTCTCGGCGGTGTGGATCCTGATCGCCAACTCCTGGATGCAGACCCCCCGCGGGTTCGAGATCGTCCGCGAGAGCGGCCAGCCGGTCGTCACGCTCGTCGACCCGGTTGCGGCGTACGCGAACCCGCGGTTCCCGTGGATGTTCGTCCACATGCAGAGCGCGGCCGTGCTCTCGGTCGCGCTGTTTCTGGCGGGCGTCGCCGCGTATCGGGTCCGGACGGGCGACGGCGACCGGTTCTGGCGGACGACGCTGAAGGCGGCGATGGTCGTCCTCCTCCTCACCGCCCCGTTTCAGGTGCTCCACGGCGACAGCTACGCCCGCCACGTCGCGGACACCCAGCCCCAGAAGTTCGCCGCGATGGAGGCGCAGTACGAGACCGAATCGCACGCGGAACTCCACCTGATCGCCGTGCCGACCAGCCTCGACGCGTTCGCCGACCCGCGGGCGGAGAACCTGTTCACGGTAAGCGTCCCCAGTCTCGCGTCCGCACTGGCGAGCGGCGGGGACCCCTCCGCCGTCGTTCAGGGGTTGAACGAGTTCGACGGATCGCCCCCCGTCGCCTACGTGTTCTGGTCGTTCCGGCTGATGGTGGCGCTCGGGGTCTGGTTCGTCGCCCTCGCGCTGTGGGGCGGGTATCGCTGGTACCAGGGGCGGCTGTTCGAGAGCGACCGCCTGCACCGGGCGCTCACGTGGTCGTCGCCGCTGGGCGTCGTCGCGGTCGAACTCGGGTGGATAGTGACTGAGGTCGGCCGGCAACCGTGGGTGATCCAGGGGGTGATGCGGACGAGCGACGGCGTCTCGCCCGGGCTCACCGGGACCGAGGCGGCCCTGACGCTGGCGGGGTTCACCGGCGGCTACGCGCTGTTGCTCGCCCTCTACGGCGGCGTGGTGCTCCACCTGTTGCGGCGGGGGCCGCCGGACGCGGCCGACGTGGTCGACGCGCCGGCCGTCGACGCCCCCACGGCGCCCGAGGAGGTGACGACCGATGATTGACCTCGTCTCCGAGGACCCCGTGCTGGGGCTGGCGCTGCCCGAACTCTGGTTCGGCGTCGTCTTCGCCTTCCTCGGGACCTTCCTCTTTCTCGACGGGTTCGACTTCGGCGTCGGCGCGCTGTTTGCCACCCGGAGCGACGACGAGGAGCGCGAGCGCCTGGTCGCGGCTATCGGCCCGTTCTGGGACGGCAACGAGGTGTGGCTCGTCGTCTTCGGCGGGGCGCTGTTCGCGGCGTTCCCGGCGGCGTACGCGGCGCTTTTCAGCCGCCACTACCTGCTACTGTTCGCGCTCCTCGCGGCGCTCGGCGCGCGCGGGCTGGCGCCGGAGATGTACGAACAGCGCCACGACGACCGGTGGCAGCGGGTCTGGGGCGCCGCCTTCGCCGCGGGGAGCGTCGCGTCGCCGTTCCTGCTCGGCGCCTTCGCGGCGGCGTGGCTAGCCGGGGCCGAGGGGAGCCTCACGCTCGCCGGCCCGGTCGTCGGCCTCGGCGTCGTCGCGCTCACCGTCCTCTCGGGGGCGGCGTTCCTCGGCGTCAAGACCCGCGGCGGCCTCCAGGCGGCGACGACGGCCTACGGCGTCCCGGCGGTCGCGGCGTACCTCGCGCTCGTCGTGCTGTCGCTCGCGGCGCTCGCGCTGACGGCGCCGGCCGTCGGGGAGGCACTGGTCGCGCCGGTGCCGGCCGCGCTGGTCGCGCTCTCGGTGGCGCTCGCGGGCGGCTACGGAATCGCGATGCGACGCGGCCGGTACCGCCTCGCGCTCGGCGCGGCCGGCGGGCTCACGTACGCGTTCGTCGCGCTTGTCGCCGTCCTGCTGTACCCCGCGATGGACCCGGCGACCGGCCTGTCGGTGGCCGACGCCGCGGTGTCGACGACGGCCCTGAACCTGATGACGGCGGCCGCCGCGGTGCTGATCCCGCTCGTGATCGGGTACTTCGCCGTCCTCTACTCGGCGTTCGCCGGGCCGGTGGACGCCGGGGACGCCTACTGACAATTTAAGACCCCGCCGGCCGACAGTTCCGCCATGAAGCGCGTCATCGACACGCCGGACGCACCGGCCGCGGTAGGTGCGTACAGTCAGGCGACGACGGACGGATCGCTCGTGTTCACCGCCGGTCAGATCCCCATGACCGCCGACGGCGACCTGCTCGACGACGAGTCGATCACCGTCCAGACGCGGCAGTCGCTGGAGAACGTCTCCGCGATCCTGGACGAGGCGGGGCTCACTCCGGAGGACGTGCTGAAGGTCACGGTGTATCTCGACGACATCGACGACTTCGACGAGATGAACGAGGCCTATCAGGAGTACTTCCTCGACAACCCGCCCGCGAGAAGCGCCGTCGAGGTGGCCGCGCTCCCGAAAGGCGTCGGCGTCGAGATCGAAGCCGTCGCCAGCTCGGAGTGACCGACGGCCGCAGCGCGATGCCGGACGACCGATCCGACCGGAAGCGCGTCAAGGCCAGCGTCCTCTGGGGCGTCGTCGGAGGGCTGGCGTTTCTCGTGCTCTATCAGGGGTACCTCCTCGCCGGCGGTGACGGCGTCTCCGGAGCGGCCGTCGTCGGGGTGGCCGTGGCCGTCACCGCGGGGGCGACTGTCCTGTCCTATCTCGGGGAGGGCTGGCTGGCGAGACGGAACAAAAGGGTTTAAACGAACCACCCCGCTACATCAGAGTGAGCCAGGATGGCCGAACGGTAAGGCGCACGCCTGGAAAGCGTGTTCCCTTTCGGGATTCTGGGTTCAAATCCCAGTCCTGGCGTTTCTACGTCGACCACGACGAGGAGCGTCGACTCCCGCGTAGTCCGCGAAGAAATGAAGCGGCGACCGGCGGCGGCAACGACCGACCTGGTCGGACAGACGCGCCCGCGGACGGGCGGACCGGTCGAGGATCCATGGTACAGACGGCGCGTGCGCGAAGACGGTAGGACCCCACTCCCCCTGCTAACGCCGAACCTCGACCGGATTCTCGACCGCGATCCACTGCCCTACCCGGACCGGATCGCGGATCTCGAACCACCCGCTTTCGCAGACGACGGCTTCGCAGTTGTCGTTCATGTCCACCAGGTGACCTGGCCCGTCACCCACGAGCGACTTCGACGGGATGCCCCTTCAGTACACGGCGAATAACGGACTACTTACCTGAGAAGGTGCCACCTACCGCAGCGTACGAGGCCTCTGCGGCCGGAATCTGCCAGACGCCGATTCCGCCGGTGTTTTGGTCCGACCTCCCGTACCGAGAACCATGTGTGGCCGCTACAGCCTGTTCGCGCCGCGTGAAGACGTCGTCGACCTGCTCGACGCCGCGCCCGAGCGCGAGTTCGGTCCCCGGTACAACATGGCGCCCGGCGAGGAGCTACCGGTGGTCCGCGACGCGGCGTCCGACCGCATCGAGTTCCTGCGGTGGGGGCTGGTCCCGCACTGGGCGGACGACGACGGGATCGGTAACGACCTGATCAACGCCCGCGCCGAGACGGTCGCCGAGAAACCGAGCTTCCGGGACGCCTTCCGGCAGAGCTACGCCGACGCTGACGGTCCCCGGGCGGGGCGCTGTCTCGTCCCCGCCGACGGGTTTTATGAGTGGGTCGACGAGGGCGACGGCAAGCAGCCCTACCGGGTCGCGTTCGAGGACGACCGGCCGTTCGCGATGGCGGGCCTCTGGGCGACCTGGGAGGCGGAGGTGGAACAGGTCGGGCTGGACGCCTTCGGCGACGGCGGCGACGCGACGCCGGAGACCCGGCGGCTGGAGACGTTCGCGGTCGTCACGACGGAACCGAACGACCTCGTGGCCGACCTCCACCACCGGATGGCCGTCATCCTCGACGAGGACGACCGGGGGGCCTGGCTCGACGCCGACCCGGACGCCGCGGCGGACCTGCTCGACCCGTTCCCGGCCGACGAGATGCGCGCTTACCCCGTCTCGACCGCGGTCAACGACCCGTCGAACGACGCCCCGGCGGTCGCCGAACCGCTCGACTGAGCGGGCACCTACTTATAAACGCTCGCGAACCGGCGTCACGCCCCGGGAGATGCTACGTTAACACTTGACAATTATACCTCCGAACGGCCGACCCTTACGGCGATTTCCGGCAGTAGATCTCGTGAGGGAGCCGTCGAGGCGTTCGGGCACTTCGGAAAGATTTATATAGAATCACAATCAAACTCTCAGTTGACTATGAGCCAGCGAATGCAGCAGGGACAGCCGATGATCGTAATGAGCGAGGAGTCACAGCGCGTCAAGGATCAGGACGCGCAGAACTACAACATTTCTGCGGCGCGAGCGGTCTCCGAAGCCGTCAAGTCCACTCTCGGCCCGAAAGGGATGGACAAGATGCTCGTCGACTCGATGGGCGACGTCACCATCACGAACGACGGCGTCACCATCCTCAAGGAGATGGACATCGACAACCCGACGGCCGAGATGATCATCGAGGTCGCCGAGACCCAGGAGGACGAGGCCGGCGACGGCACGACCACAGCCGTCGCGATCGCGGGCGAACTCCTCAAGAACGCCGAGGACCTCCTCGAGCAGGACATCCACCCGACGGCGATCATCAAGGGCTTCCACCTCGCGAGCGAGCAGGCACGCAAGGAGGTCGACGACATCGCCGAGGACGTCGACACCGACGACGAGGAGCTCCTCCGCTCCGTCGCCGAGACATCGATGACCGGCAAGGGCGCCGAGCTCAACAAGGAGCACCTCTCCCGCCTCATCGTCGACGCCGTCTCCGCCGTCACCGTCGAGGACACGGTCGACCTCGAGTTCCTCAACATCGAGACCCAGACCGGCCGCTCCGCCGGCGAGTCCGAGCTGCTCAACGGCGCGACCGTTAGCAAGGACCCCGTCCACGACGACATGCCCGAGAGCGTCGAGGACGCGGACATCCTCCTGCTCGACCAGGCCATCGAGGTCGACGAGACGAACGTCGACACCGAGGTCTCCGTCACCGACCCCGACCAGCTCCAGCAGTTCCTCGACCAGGAGGAAGACCAGATCAAGCAGAAGGTCCAGCGGATCGTCGACTCCGGCGCCGACGTCGTCTTCTGCCAGAAGGGCATCGACGACCTCGCCCAGCACTACCTCGCGAAGGAGGGCATCCTCGCCGTCCGCCGCGCCAAGAAGTCCGACATCGAGTTCCTGCGTGAGGTCGTCGGCGCCGACATCGTCTCCGACCTCTCCAGCGTCTCCGCCGACGACCTCGGCCGCGGCGACGTCACCCGCGACGAGGAGGACGAGCTGTTCTACGTCACCGGCGACGACAGCCACGGCGTGACGCTCATCCTGCGCGGCTCCACCGACCACGTGGTCGACGAGCTGGAGCGCGGCGTCAACGACGCGCTCGACGTCGTCGCCCAGACCGTCTCCGACGGCCGCATCGTCTCCGGCGGCGGCGCCATCGAGGTCGAGACCGCTCGCCGCCTCCGCGACTTCGCGGACGGCGTCGAGGGCCGCGAGCAGCTGGCCGTCGAGGCCTTCGCCGACTCGCTGGAGCTCGTCCCGCGCGTGCTCGCCGAGAACGCCGGCCTCGACTCCATCGACACGCTGGTCGACCTGCGCGCCGCCCACGAGGACGGCGACGTCCGCGCCGGCCTGAACGTGTTCTCCTCCAGCGTCGAGGACACCTTCGACGCCGGCGTCGTCGAGCCGGCCCACGCCAAGGAGCAGGCGCTCTCCAGCGCCACCGAGGCCGCGAATCTGGTCCTCAAGATCGACGACATCATCTCCGCCGGCGACCTGTCGACCGACAAGGGCGACGACGAAGGCGGCCCCGGCGGTGCCGGCGGCATGGGCGGCATGGGCGGCGGCATGGGCGGCATGATGTAAGCTCGGTTCGAACCGACTACATCACCGTCTGACCGCTGTCCCGTTCGCTCGCTCACCGATCGATTCGCGTTCCGTTTTTTCGCCGCTCGCGACGTTCGATAGCCGCCGCTTTCGGCGGCGCGGCCGTTCGGCCGTCGGCCGTGACCCCGTCTCCGCGAGCGCCAGTGGCGGCTGCAAAAGCGATCGAGGCGCGTTCGCCCGCCGCGTGCTACGGGCGAGACACTGCGTCCGCGCGCGACCGACCGCTCAGTCTTCGATGTCCAGTTCGAACTGCTCGTTCTCGCTGGCGGCGTCGAGCACGACGGAGGTGTTGCTCTCGTTGATGTCGGGGTCCGTGAGGAGGGTCTTGATCTGCTGGTTCATCCCGTCGGTGTCCTGGAACTTGCCGATGGCGATGATGTCGTAGTTGCCCGTCACCTCGTAGACGCTGATCATCTGCTTGTGGCCCTCCAGGCGGTCGGTGATGTCGGGGAGGGCGTTGCCCTCGACCTTGAGCTGGATGATCGCGGTCACGTCGTAGCCGAGCGCGCCGTAGTCGACGACGGGGGTGTAACCGTCGATGACCCCCTCCTCCTCGAGGTCGGAGAGGTGGTTCGAGACGGTCGTGACCGAGACGTCGAGCTCCTCGCCGAGGCTCCGGAGGGAGGCGCGGCCGTCGTTCAGAAGTGCATTCACTAGTTCTGCGTCGAGATTTTCGTACGTCATTGTATCACCGATGCGCCCCCAGGCATTAGAATTTAACGAATATACAATTTCGTGGCGAGAAGGGAAGAATTGCGCAGAGGGATAGGACTTTAGTAGTAGGGATATTTGGATCCGGTGACGAGAAAGATGACAACCGGAAATCTAGCGGAGAAGGCCGAGGGCCTCTCTGAGGAGGAGGAAGCGGTATTGGAACAGATCGAGGAGGAGAACGTCAAGTTCGTGCGCCTGCAGTTCACCGACATCACGGGATCGGTGAAGAACGTCTCCATGCCCGCGACGCAGGTCGAGAAGGCGTTCAAGGAGGGCATCTACTTCGACGGCTCCTCCATCGAGGGCTTCGTCCGTATCCAGGAGTCGGACATGCGCCTCGAACCCGACCCGTCGACGTTCGCCATCCTGCCGTGGCGTTCGAACGGCGACGTCGCGAGCGCCCGCCTCATCTGCGACGTCGTCAACACGGACGGCACGCCGTTCGAGGGCGGCCCGCGTCAGGTGCTCAAGAGGGTCCTCGAAGAGGCCGACCAGATGGGCTACGAGGTCTCGATCGGTCCCGAGCCCGAGTTCTTCCTGTTCGAGAAAGACGAGGACGGGAAGGCGACGACGACGCCCCACGACAACGGCGGCTACTTCGACCTCGCGCCGAAGGACCTCGCGAGCGACGTGCGCCGCGAGATCATCTTCACGCTCGAGGAGATGGGTTTCGACATCGAGGCCAGCCACCACGAGGTCGCCGAGGGACAGCACGAGATCAACTTCAAGTACGACGACGCGCTGACGACGGCCGACAACATCGCGACGTTCCGCGCGGTCGTCCGCGCCGTCGCCGAGCAGCACGACCTCCACGCGACGTTCATGCCCAAGCCGATCGGCGAAATCAACGGTTCGGGCATGCACAGCCACATCTCGCTGTTCGACGAGGACGGCAACGCCTTCGCCGACGACGACGACGAGTTCAACCTCTCCGAGACGGCCAAGCACTTCATGGGCGGCGTCCTCGAACACGCCAAGGCGTTCACGGCCGTCACGAACCCGACCGTGAACTCCTACAAGCGCCTCGTGCCCGGCTACGAGGCGCCGGTGTACATCGCGTGGTCCGACGTCAACCGCTCGGCGCTCATCCGCGTCCCCGACGCGGCCGGCCAGAGCGCCCGCTTCGAGATCCGCAGCCCCGACCCGTCGTGTAACCCCTACCTCGGCCTCGCCGCCGTCATCAAGGCCGGTCTCGAGGGGATCGAGAACGAGGTCGATCCCGGCGACCCCGTCCGCGAGGACATCTACGAGTTCGACGACGAGAAGCGCGAGGAGTACGGCATCGAGACGCTCCCGCCGAACCTCGGTCAGGCCGTCGACGCGCTGGAGGAAGACGAGGTCGTCACGGAGGCGCTCGGCGAGCACGTCACCGAGAAGTTCGTCGAGGCCAAGCGCGCCGACTTCGCCGACTACCGCACGCACGTCAGCAGCTGGGAAGAAGAGAAGTATCTCGAGAAGTTCTAAGGCGTTCTCGTTCTCGTTTTCCGTTTCTTCGCGCGTCGCACGGCAGCCGGCGCGGCGATGACCCCGCCGACAGTGAACGCCGCGACCACGAAGATCGTCAGCCCGGACAGCGGGAAGACGGTCCAGACGAGACCGACCGCCCCCAGGGCGACGATCGTCGCGACCGCGTAGCCCGCACCCACGTGCGTCCGCGGCCACGGTTCCAGGGGAACGTCTACCGCGTACCAGGCGACGAGCGCGCCGGCGGCCGCCCCGAACGCGGCGAGGGAGTCCTCCGTGCCGTTGATGAGAGCGACCGTTCCCGTCAGGGCCGTGCCGATCTCCAGCGCGATCACGCCCCCGTCTCCCGCGCGCGAGGTGGCGACCGCCGTGACCCAGAGGTACGTGGCACCGACCGCGACGCCGGCGACCACGTCGACGAGGAAGTGGACGCCGAGGGCGAGTCGGGACAGCGAGATGAGGCCCACGAGCGTCGCGGCCACGAGGAACCGCTGGCGACGAGTGCCCACGTCGGTCCAGAGCGCGATCGCTCCCCAGATGGCGGTGCTGCCGACCGCGTGCCCGCTCGGAAAGCCGTACCCGTCGGCGTGGGTCATCTCCGCGTACACCGGATCGAGAACGGCCGGCAGGAACGCCGGTGCCGGGGGCGGGCCGACGTCCGGCCTGGGGAGCGCGAACCCCTGTTTCAGCGCGAGGGTCACGCCGATGGCGCCGATGCCGACGCCGACGATGCGGACGGTGTCCTCGCGGTTCCCGTACCAGTAGAGAAACGTCAGGACGACGGCGTACAGCCAGACGTCGCCGAGTTGCGTCACGAGAGCGAACGCCGCCGCCACCGGCGCCGGGAGGAGTTCCCGGAGCGCTTCGACGACGCCGACGCTCCGACTCATGAACGCCAAGAGCCGATGGCGTCGCGGACGCGGCCGGGCGCTTCGAGCAGTGAGAGCCCCGCGCCGACGAGCACCATCAGGGTGTACAGTCCGAGCGTCGACAGCCAGACGACGAGCATCGCGAGGATCGCCCACACTCCCTGGAGGAGGTAGAAGGCCCCGATGGTCATCGCGGTGCCGTACAGCAACACGAGGTACGGTCCCCAGCCGCGGGCGTGGCCCCTGCGGACACGCTTGCGGACGTACCGCTTGAGGTCGGATTCGATGTCGTCGCGGTGGACCGTCCGCTCCTCGACCTCGTCCTCGAACGACTCGATCTCTTCCCGGAGTCGCTCGATCTCCGCTTCGAGGTCCTCGTGGGACGACTCCTCGGCTTCGAAGTCGTCGGCAGTCAACTCCTCGTCCGCCGTACCGGCGCCCGCGACGGCGGCCGGCTCGTCCTCGTCGGTCATCGATCGGGTTGCTCGTAACTGTCCACGGCCGGGATGTTGTACTTGCCGGTCCCTAGGCCCGGCGTAACCGGCCCTGATCGCGTTAACCACCGCACCGAGCATCAGGACGACGGCGCCGAAGTAGAGCCAGGTGACGAGCAGGAGGACGCCCCCGAGGACGCCGTAGGCCGCGTACGCGTCGGCGTTGGCCGCGTACAGCCGGAATCCCGCTCCCAGCGTGGTCCAGCCGAACGCCGCGAACACGGTTCCGGGCATCGCCGCCCGGAGATCGGACGGGACGTTCGGGAACACGTAGTACAGCGGGAAGAACACGGCCGTGAGGGTGAGCAGCGACGTGAGCGACGCGACCGTGCCGGCCAGTTGTCCGAAGACGCTGCCGACCGCGGCGTTGATCACCGCGACCGCGACGGCGCCGACGCCGACCGCGAACAGGACGACGACCCCGTCCCGGAGGTCGTCGAGGAGCGACGTGCTGCCGGCGGTCCCGTACACGGACGAGAAGGCGTAGTCGAGGCCGCGGAACACCTTGAGACCGCTCCACAGCAGCGTCGCCACGCCGACGACAGTCGCGCCGCCGCGCCCGGTCTGGCCGGTCAGGGCGTCGCGGACGAGCTCCTCGCCGGTCGGGGTGAGTATCTCGCCCGCGGTGGCGTCGACGATCCGCTCGGCGAGCCCCTCGCTGCCGACGACGGACCCGACGACGAGCGCCAGCAGGAGCAGCGGCACGAGCGAGACGAACGCGTAGTAGGCGATGCCGGCCGCCAGAAAGGTGACCTGTCGCTCCCGGACGACGGCGACGACGCTCCCGGCGAACCCGACCGCGCGCTGCAGTTTCCGGCGCACGACCGACGCTTCAACTCGGGCGCACTAATCCCTACTCGTGTTCGGTCGCCCGACGGATCGCCTCGACGTCGGCGTCGGTCTTGAACGTCGTCCCGCCGTAGTGCGCGCGCGACGCCTCGTACCCGGCGTCACGGAGGCGGCCGAGGAAGGCGTCCATCGCCGCCGCTGGGCGGGTCCACTCCTTGCAGAGGCGGTGCTGGTCGTAGTGGGTCGGCTCGTCCAGTTCGGCTTCGAGCGTTTCGAGCAGGTCGCGGACCTTCCCGGCGGTGCCCATCTCGTGGGTGACCGCGTCCCGGACGTTCGCGACGAACTCGCGCTCGCGGAGGGGGCCGAGCCAGAGCGGCCCGGCGGTCGTGACGCGCTCGCTCCCGCAGTTCGGGCAGTCGTCGAGCGGGTCCGCGATGAGGCCGCGCTCGGTCTCGCGGTAGAGGCACTCCTCGCAGTGGTAGACGTGGCCGAGTTCGTCGATCGCCTCGTTCGCGTCGGTCGCGCGGTGCTCCAGTTCGAGGTAGGTCCGGGCGTAGTGGTTCGTCGCGTGCGAGAGCACGGGGACGACGCCGGTGTCGTACCGCGCCGCCGTGCGGGCGAGCGCCCCGACGAGGATCCGCATCCCCATCTCGGCGTGGTAGTCGGTGTTGCGCGGCACCGCGCTGTACTTCCGCACGCCGCTGTCGAAGTGCGCGCCACAGAGCGGCGCGGTGTCGGTCGCCGTCACGCAGACCATGTCCCGGGTGTTGGCGAAGGCGGCGTCGACGAACGGCATCGGCGTCCCGAACGGGTCGACGTCGACCACGTCGAACACGTCGTCGTGCATGAGCGCGTTCGCACCCTGCTGAACGACCTCTCCCTCCAGGTCGTTCGCGGCGAGGTTCCGCTCGCAGAGCGCCACGGCGACCTCGTCGACGTCACAGAGCGTGACGTCCCACCCCTCCGCCGCCGCGCGGACGCCCCGGATGCCGCTTGCGGCCATCGCGTCGAGGTACCGCTCGGCGCGGGGCTCCCGCTCCGCGAACGCCCGCAGGACGGCGACGGTCATGTCGCGGTTCAGCTCCTGGACGGGGTTGAAAAACACCGCGTCGTCGATGCCCTCGCTCTCCTGCTCGGGGACTTCTATCTCGACCCCGCCTTCCCGGACGTGCATGCCTCGACCTCGCCGTCCCGACGCCGTAAGCCATGCGGATCGGACGGCCCGGTTCGACGGGGGTTTCGCCCGCGGTTCCGCGACACCGAACCTGTTTTGTCGGGGGCCTGTATAGTGCCGGGCAGTGAACGGGATCTCCGCCGGGCGGACCGCGAGATGGGGTGGGCCGTCGTGACTCGGGTCGAGGAGTGGCAGGCCGCGCTGGAGGACGCGGGCGAGCTCACCCCCGGCGCGGTCAACCGCATCACCTCGGTTCACGGCGACCGCGGGGTGCAGGCCATCGAGGCCGTCTCGGAGGGGCGAGTGAAGGAGTACCGCGACTTCACGGTCGTCGTCGGCCACCGCGAGGAGTACGTCGTCGAGGACGGCGGCTGCACCTGCAAGGACAGCGAGTACAACCTCGACCCCGACGATCCCACGGAGCTGTGCTGGCACTCCCTCGCCGTCGCCATCGCCGAGCGCATCGACGCCGTCGACCACCACGACATGTGGTACTCGGAAGTGCGGGAGTTCCTGTGAACCGCCTCGGAGTCAAGCCCCGAAGATTCCCGTAGAACCTGCTCGGTCCGTCGGCTCGGACCCGCGACGCGTGTGAAAGGCCCCGCAGTCCTTTACTGCTCCGCGACGGAGAGTTCGTACTCGAAGAAGCCGTTCGTCCGGAACCCGCCGGCGATGATGAAGTACTCCCCGCCGTCGTCGAGGGTGACCCCGCTTATCTGCGAGTTCAGCGAGCCCCCGTAGTCGTCGTTCTCGGCGATGACGTTGCCGTCGGGACCGAGGAGATAGAGGTAGGTGTCGCCGTCCGCGGAGTTCATCTCGATGGTGACGGTCTCGCCACCGTCGGCCCGGAGCGACACCGGCTCGAAGTACCCGTTGAACCGGTCGCTCCGCGGGTCGTCGCGGTCGATCTCGCCGCTCGCGGTCTCGCCGATCCGGATAGACCGGAGGTCGGCTCCTCCGCCCCCGCTCCCCTGCGCCTCCTGGACGCTGAGCTCGTACTCGAAGAAGCCGTCCGACCGGAACCCGCCGGCGATGACGGTGTACTCCCCGGCGTCGGCGAGTTCGGCGTACTCGATCCGCGAATTGAGTCCGCTACCGCCGTCGTCGTCCTGAGCGATGACGCTGCCGGCGGGGTCGAGGAGGTAGAGGTAGGTGTCGCCGTCCGCGGCGGTCATCTCGATGGAGACGGTCTCGCCGCCGTCGGCTCGGAGCGACACCGGCTCGAAGTACCCGTTGAACCGGTCGCTCTCCGGATCCGCGGGGTCTATCTCGCCGGTAGCGGTTTCGCCGATCTCGATCGACCGGAGGTCGGTTCTCCCGTCCACCTGCGCCTCCTGGACGCTGAGCTCGTACTCGAAGAACCCGTTCGTCTGGAACCCGCCGGCGACCACGGTGTACTCGCCGGCGTCGGAGAGTTCGGCGTACTCGATCCGCGAGTTCAGCGAGCCCGCGCCGTCGTCGTCCTGAGCGATGACGCTGCCGGCGGGGTCGAGGAGGTAGAGGTAGGTGTCGCCGTCCGCGGCGGTCATCTCGATGGAGACGGTCTCGCCGCCGTCGGCCCGGAGCGACACCGGCTCGAAGTACCCGTTGAACCGGTCGCTCTCCGGGTCGCCGTGGTCGATCTCGCCGGTGGCGGTCTCGCCGATCTCGATAGACCGGAGGTCGCGACCGTCGGACGCGTCCGCCTCTTGGACGCTGAGTTCGTACTCGAAGCCGACCGAGCCGCCGTAGCTGGTCGCGACGATGGTGTACTCCTCGTCGGCGGAGGCGGGGAACGCCACGAGCCGCGAGTCGAGGCCGTCACCGCCGTCGTCGTCGGAGGCGACGACGGCCCCGGTCGAGTCCGCGACCCCGAAGACGGGGTCCGCCTCGTCGGACGACATCTCGATGGTGACCGCCTGGTCGGACGCCACTTCGAACGAGACGGGCTCGTGGAACCCCTCGTAGTCCTCGAACTGGTCGGGGTCCTCGACGTCGACTTTCCCCGTCGCCGTCTCCCCGACCTCGATCGATCGGAGGTCGATCTTCTCGCCCTCGACGCCCTCGCGGACGCCGAGTTCGTAGGGGAAGTCCACCTCGTCGCCGTAGCTCGCGGCCAGCACGACGTACGTGCCGTCCTCGGGGAGTTCGTACCCCGCGATCTGGGCATCGAGTTCGCTGGAACCGCCGTCGTCGTTCTCTTCGAGGACGGTCCCGTCCTCGTCCAGCAGATAGAGGTACGGGTCGCCCGGGTCCGACTCCATCGTCACGGTGACGACGTCGCCCTCGCGACCGGTGAACGTCCACGGCTCGTAGCGGCCGTCGTACGCGGGGTCACTCGGGGCTGACTCCGTGACCCGGCTGCTCGCGGTCTCGCCGTAGCCGATCCACTCGGCCTCCCCCTCGACCGGCAGTTCGATCTCCTCTCGCTCGATCGTCTCGGTTCCCGTCGTGCCGTTCCCGGACGACAGCGCTCCTCCGTCGTCTTCGAGGTAGCTCGAACAGCCCGCGAGTCCACTAACGAACGCGGCCGCGCCGGCTTGGAGGATCCGGCGTCGCCGTTCGTTTTCTATCGTCATATCAACCTGTTCAAAGCTACATGTAATGGCTCTTACGGCTCGGCGAGTATCACCGAATCCGGATGAATAACGACGCGTGCGGCGCCGGGCGGCATCACTCCGAGCAGATCTCGACGAAGTTGCGCAGGATCTGAAGTCCGGTCTCCCCGCTCTTCTCGGGGTGGAACTGCGTGCCGAAGACGTTGCCGGCCTCGTTCGAGACGATGCTGGGGAACGACGTCTCGTAGTCGGTCGTGGTGACCACGGCGTCGTCGTCGTCCGGTTCGGCGTAGTAGGAGTGGACGAAGTAGGCGTACTCCCCGTTGACGCCGTCGACTAACGGGTGGTCGCGCTCGACGGTCAGTTCGTTCCAGCCCATGTGGGGCACTTTCTGGCCCTGCGCGAAGCGGACGTTGCGGCCGGGGATCAGGTCGAGGCCCTGCACGTCGCCCTGTCCGGCGCGCTCGGCCTCCTCGCTGCTGGTGAGGAGCATCTGCATGCCGAGGCAGATGCCGAAGACCGGCTGGCCGCGCTCGGCGGCGTCGAGCAGCGCGTCGCGGTACGGGCCGGCGTTCTCCATCCCCTCGCGGAACGCGCCGACGCCCGGCAGTACGATGCCGTCCGCGTCGGGGAACGTCGATACGTCGTCGGTCACCGTGACCGATGCGCCCGCGCGTTCGAGGCCGCGCGTGACGCTGCGGAGGTTCCCCAGTCCGTAGTCGACGACGACGACCGAGGCCGATGCCCCGTCGCCCTCGGTCGCCGCGGTCTGTTGACTCATGCGAAACCGTAGGAACGGGGCGGTCAAGTCCCTTACTACTCGGGAACCGTCGCACCGCGAACCAGACCGGGAATCTCGTCGAGGCTATCGATCTCGTAGGTGGGTTCGTGGGGCAGGTCGTAGTCCGCGCGGTGCGGGCGGCGGATAAACGCCGAGTCGATCCCCGCGGCGTCCGCGGCGGCCACGTCGACCGCGCTGTCGCCGACGTACAGCGCCGAGCCGACGCCGAGTTCGTCCAGCGCGCGGTTCAGGTAGTACGGCTCGGGCTTCTTGCGGTGGACGCCTTCGAGGCTCATCTCGCGCCCGCTCGCGAAGTCGAGCCAGTCGAGGTCGTAGAAGTCGACGACGAAGTCGATCGTTTCGGACTGGTTGTTGCTCACGATGCCGAGCGAGAGCGGCAGGTCGGCGACGGCGGCGACGTCGTCGTACAGCGGCTTCCCGCCGTTCCGGATCGACTCCGCCTGCCCCGCGGCGGCGCGCGCCTCGCGCTCGTCCCAGAGCCGCTCGGGGTCGAGGCCGTACGACTCGCAGACGTCCTCAATCTCGTCCATCGGCCCGCGGATCAGGTAGTCGACGTGGTGCGGATCGGGGTCGTCGACGCCCAGCTCCCGGAAGGCCCCGCAGACGGCGGGTTCCATCACGCCGTCGCTGGTCCGCTCGACGATCACGCCGTCGTTGTCGAACAGCACCGCGTCGTACCGCAGTGTCGCCTCGTCCATCTCGTCGAAGCCTAACGACCGTACCGAGTTAATCCTGCGCTTGCGCTCGTCGACTGGTGCGGAGCAGTGCCGACCGCACAGACCCCCGTCCGCTGACCGGCGCGAGCGTTGCGAGGCGACGGAGTCGCCTCGGATGCCGAACGGGCGGAGCCCGTGAGGCCAGCGAGCGCGTTGCGGCGGACATTGAAAGGGCGCAGCGCGCCGCGCCGGCGGTGCGCGAGGGCTTTCTTAGAACTCACCGAGCCGCGACTGCCCGCTCCCGCCGGACTCGACGCCGGCGAGGTCGGCGGCCCGCTCCAGCGTCGCCTCGAAGGTGTCCTCCTGACTCCGGTCGTACAGCGTCGCAGCGGGGTGCACGCAGATGAGGACGCGCCGCGGTTCGCCGCCGATGCGGACGTCGACCACGTCGCCCGCCTCCTTCGTCACGGCGACGTCGCGGCCGAGCAGGTGTTCGCTGGGCACCTTACCGAGCGTGACGATGACCTCGGCGTCGACCGCCGCGATCTCGCGCTCCAGGTACTCCCGGCAGTTCGCCAGTTCCTCCGTCGTCGGGTCGCGGTTGTCCGGCGGGCGACAGCGCACGCAGTTGCTGATCCGCACCGTCTCGCGGTCCATCCCGGCCGCGAGCAGGGCGTCGTCGAGCACGTCCCCGCTCCGGCCGACGAACGGCTCGCCGCGCTCGTCCTCGGTCGCGCCGGGGGCCTCGCCGACGAACTGCACGTCCGCGTCGGCCGGCCCGGCCCCGTTGACGATCCTGCTGCGGGACTCACAGAGCGCCGGACAGCGCTCGCAGTCGACGACGGCGAAGTCATCGTCCGTACTCATACGCTCTCAGTGCCGCCGGCCGTACTACTCTCTTCGGGTTTCGTCACAGGCCCGCGCGGCCAGCCGCGCCACGCGGACCGGCTCCGGCCGGCCGCCCTCGGGCGTGAACGCCCGGACGACCTCGTCGGCCTCGTCGTCGTCGATGCCGACCGACCGGACGAACACGGTGTCGTCGCCGGCGTCGACCGGGTGACGCGGCGGCAAGGCGTCGTAGGCGTCCAGTCGCCACTGCAGGGCCTCGCCGTCGAACTCCTCGCGGAGCGAGGCTTCGAGGCCCGAACTCTCCTCGAACGTGACCGCGACGACCGGTCGGTCGACCGCGTCGCGGACGGCGCGCAGGTCGACGAGGTTGTACCACGCCGGCGCGACGCCGGCGACCATCACGTAGCGGACGTCCTCGCGGTCCAGCCGCTCGTACAACTCGACTATCGCGTCGGTGGCGTCGTCGCCGCCGACCGTGCAGGTAGAAAAGGCGAACCCGTCGACGACGCGGGACGCGCGGGTGACGGCTCCGGCGAGCGTGCTCGTCTCCGAACGGAACGACTCGGCGATCCCGAGCGCCCGCGTCCCGGGTTTCATCAGCTCGCGTCGTCCTCTTTGATGTCTTGGAGGCGGTTGATCAGTTCGTCGTTCGACGCGCCGATCTCGTACTCCACGTCGCCGTCGTGCTCGTTCTCCTCGGTCGTTACGCCGTCGTCGTCCTCGATGTCTCCGAGTTCCTGGTTGTCCTGTTCGGACTCGTCGTAGCTCCCGAAGCCCATACAGTCGACGATAGTAACTTGAGGCTAAAAACTTCTGCGGCGGTTATCCCCGAGAAATATTAATATCTGCAGTAATTTACGCCGCAGGAAACGGTCATCCAATTCCGGTCCGCGCGGCGTTCCGATCATCGCGGCTCCGGTTCCCCCACTGTTTTGCGCCTGTGCGCCCCACTGACGCGCATGCGAGTCGTCAACGTCACCGCGGACGCCGACACGTTCACCTGCAACGCCTACCTCGCGCCGGAGGGCCGGCCGACGCTCGTCGACGCGGGGGCGATGCCGGGCGTCGTCGACCGGATCCGCGAGGAGACCGACGAACTGGACGCGGTGGTGCTCACCCACCAGCACGGCGACCACGTCTCGGAACTGGACGCCGTCGTCGACGCGTTCGATCCCGAGGTGTACGCGTACGCCGACCACCCGCACCGCACCGAGGAGCTCGCAGACGGCGACGAGGTGACGATCGGCGAGGAGGCGTTCGACGTGGTCTACACGCCCGGCCACGCGGACGACCACGTCTCGCTGATCAGCGAGTCGACCATCTACAGCGGCGACGTCGTCGTCCACGACGACGGCGCGTTCGACTACGGCAGCTTCGGCCGGACCGACTCCCCCGGCCAGTCCCGAGAGGAGCTCATCGAGAGCATCGAGCGGATCCTCGACCGTCTGCCGGACGGCGTGGAGGAGATATACGCGGGCCACGGCGACGAGTTCCGTGGGGACGTCCGCGACGTGATCGAGACGGCGCTCTCGCGGGCGGAGAAGCGGGAGCCGAAGTACCCCGACGAGTAGCGGGGCTGTCCGGCGGGCGTCGGTGAGAAGAGCGGCCGAGACCGATCAGGCGCTGCGGGTCTCCTTTGCCTTGGGGCGGAGGTTGCCGTAGCCGCACTTCCGGCAGTTGTCGGCGCGCTTGGGGTTGCGGGCGTTACAGCGCATACAGATCATCTTGTCGAGGATGCGTCCCTCGGCTGCGTCGAATGAAGCCATACCCGCCCGTTGCTCACCGGCGGGTAAAAGCGTTTCCGAGTGGCTGCGTCACTCTTCGACCAGATAGTCGTCCTGTACGGCGACGACGTCGCTCGAATCCTCGCAGTCGGCGTACCGGGCGAGCGGCTCCTCGTTGAGGTCGAGGAACGTCTCGCCCCACGTGAACTTCGCGAGGATTCGCTCGGCGTGCTCGCGCTCGTCGAGGATGACCAGCGCGGCGGCGAGCGCCTCGACGGTCGTCAGGCGGAACGGCCGCCCGTAATTGACGGGGTTGGCGGCGACGAGGAAGGGCAGCGCCCGGTGCTCGCCCGGCAGGTCGAACATCGCCTCGCCGGCCGTCTCCCACGAGCAGTCGAGCGCGACGAGCCTGTTCGCGTCGGCGTCCGCGGGCGAGAGCGCCCGCTCCGCGTGCGGGTTCAGGACGACGCCGTACGGCGTCTCGCCCGTGCTGCGGTGGAGGTCGGCGAGGTCGAACCGCTCCAGCTTCCGGGCGGTGCACTTGTCGGGGTCGTCGTCCCCCTCGTACAGGACGTGTAGCTCCACGCGTCGGGGTAGGCGCGGGGCCCGCAAAAAGCGCTCGGACCGCGCCGGTGGGCATCGCGGGGACGAGCGGCCGGCGCGTTACCGACGAAGCACGTGGAGCGCGAACCCTATCGACGGGAGGAGGACCACGACGCCGAGCAGCCCGCCGAAGAGAAACGACAGGAAGTTCACGACGAACAGGGTCGCCAGCAGGAGCGCCTTCGATTTCAGATCGAGCATACGTTATCCCTATCCGAATCCCGCCCGATAAATACTGGCGCTCTGAAACGCGCTCGGCGGACCGATCATCGCGTCCCCGAGAAACGGGGTGCGGCGCCGTGAGCCCTCCTCTCACAGATACGAGGTATGCTAACGTGCTTCAGCGTGCGGGTCGAATCGTCGTCCATGGGTATCGTAGCCAAACTCAAGAACATGCTCGTACCGGACACGGAGAAAGGCGTCGAACTGGAGTGCGCGGAGTGTGGGACGACGTTCGACGGGGACCCGCGGGAGTGCCCGGAGTGCGGGTCGCACGAACTGGTGGAACGCGAGAGCTTCGAGATGCGGCCGAGTCAGTGAACGACCTCGGAGCGGTCGGTTGCGTCCCGTAGCCGGTGGGGACCCTGCAGAAGAGTTAAGGAATCCGAGGCGAACGTGGCGGGCATGCTCGACGCCGGAGCGGATGCCCCGCCGTTTCAGTTACCTGGCGTAGCGGACGGCGAGGTCGGCGAGTTCGCGCTGGAGGACTACGCGGGCGAGTCGATCGTCGTCCTCGTGTTCTACCCGGCCGACTTCAGTCCGACCTGCACCGACGAACTGTGCGCGCTCCGGGATTTCGACCTGATCGCGCTCGACCGCCAGGTGACGCTGCTCGGCATCTCCGGCGACAGCGTGTACAGCCACCGCGCGTTCGCGGAGGAGTACGGCCTCGGCTATCCGCTTCTCTCCGACAGCGTCGGCGACGTCGCGGAGCAGTACGGCGTCCTCCACGAGGAGTTCCGGGGCCATCCCCGCCGGCCCCGTCGCTCGGTGTTCGTCCTCGACGCGTCCCTGACGGTGCAGTACTCCTGGGTCGCCGATTCCCCGGTCGAACTCCCGGACCTGGAGGCGATCCGCGACGCCGTCGAGGCCGTGCAGGACGACGGGACGGCCGTCGAGCGCTACCGGACCGCCCGCGACCACTTCCGGTACGGGCGCTCCGAGTTCGAGACGGCGCGGACCGCCTACGAGGCCGGGGACTGGTCGACCGCGGCCGGCGGGTTCGAGGAGGCCCTCGGCTACTTCCGGTCGTCGGTGCGGGCCTTCGACGCCGCGGGGCGGTTCGGATCCCCGGCGGTCGCCGATACCGCCGAGTCGGCGCGAACCGTCGCCGAGCGGTACCGCCGCGCCGCGCAGTGGTACGCCAAGTCCGCCGACCACTACGACCGGGACCTGCCGGAGTGGGGCGACGAGTACCGCGACGACGCCGCGGCGGCGCTGTCCGAGGCCGAAGGCGACGGCGTTCCCGACCTGTACGCGCTGGCCGGCGGTTGACCGACGCCTTTTCGGCGCAGGCCCTCCCACCGTGGCGCATGAGCGACCCCGAGGCGACGGTGCGCGCGTACTACGCGGCGCTCGACGAGGGCGCGTACGACGAGTTCGACGAGCTACTGGTCCCCGAGTTCGTCCAGCGCCGCCCGGACCGGGCCTTCGAGGGGCGCGAGGCGTTCGTCGCGTTCATGCGCGACGATCGCCCCATGACCGACACGACCCACGAACTCGACGCCGTGTTCGTCGGGGACGAGCGCGAAGAGGTGGCCGTCCGGGGTCGCCTGCTCGACGCGGACGGCGACATGCTGTTCCCGTTCGTCGACGTGCATGAACTGACCGTGGACGGGAGAATCGAGCGGCTAGAGACGTTCACGCAGTGAGTCCGGAAACGGGGTTCTCTGAGCGGCCTATTCGCCCGGTCCGCCGGCGGCCGCGCCGCCACCGCCGCCGGGGGTGATCGTCCGCAGCACGTCGCCGAGGACGTCGACCGCGCCGCCGAGGAAGTCGCCGATAGCGCCGAGCAGGTCCGTCACGAAGTCGGGGACCGGGCTCGGCAGGTCGTCCGGCGGACCGTCGCCCGGCTGCGCCGCGGCGGTTCCGGCCAGTCCGACGAGCAGTACCGCTGCACCGAACAGCGCGAAGCCGATCTGTCTGTTCATCGTGTCTCGACAGTAGGCGGGAAGTGTCTTGAATCGGTCAGATAGTGGCCTCGGATTCGGCCCGCTTTCGCCCGGTTTAGTCGGATTCACACCGTTCACGTGGGGTGGTTCGACCGTCCGGAACGGAGATCGCGAAGAGGGACGCGGGTCGGCTCCTACTCGCGCTCGCCCGCGCCGAGGGCGCTCTCGCCGACGGGGTCGTGGCCCTCGATGACCTCCTGGCCGCCCATGTACGGGCGGAGCGCCTCGGGGACGGTGACGGTGCCGTCCTCGTTCTGGTAGTACTCCAGGATGGCGACCATCACGCGCGGGACGGCGACGCCCGACCCGTTCAGCGTGTGGAGGTACTCCGCGCTCTCGTGGCGCTCCGGCCGGTAGCGCAGGCCGGCGCGGCGGGCCTGGAAGTCCTCGAAGTTCGAGACGCTGGAGACCTCGAGCCAGCGCCCGCCCTCCTCGGGGCCGTCCTCCATGTCGTCGCCGGGCGCCCACACCTCGATGTCGTACTTCTTGGCCTGCGTGAAGCCCATGTCGCCGGTGCACATGTCCAGCACGCGGTAGGGGAGTTCGAGGCGCCGCAGCACCTCCTCGGCCTCGTCGAGTAGCCCTTCGAGTCGGTCGTAGCTCTCCTCCGGGCGGACGAAGTTGACGAGTTCCACCTTGTGGAACTGGTGGACGCGGACGTAGCCCCGCGTCTCGGTGCCGTGCTCGCCGGCCTCGCGCCGGAAGTTCGGCGAGAACGCCTGGTGCTTGACCGGGAGGTCGTCGTCCAGCAGGATCTCGTCGCGGTACATGTTGGTGACGGGCACCTCCGCGGTCGGTAGCAGCCAGAGGTCGTCCTCGTCGTAGTCGTCCTCCTGGCGCGCGCCGACGCGGTAGGCGTCCTCGGCGAACTTCGGCAGTTGGCCGGTGCCCTCCATCGACGCGCTGTTGACCGGGATCGGCGGCAGCACGTCGACGTACTCCTGCTCGCGGTGGACGTCGAGCATGAACTGGATCAGCGCGTGTTCCAGCCGCGCGCCGTCGCCCTTGACGAACTGGTAGCCGCCGCCGCTGACCTTCGCGCCGCGCTCGAAGTCGAGGACGTCCATCTCCTCGCCGAGGTCGTAGTGGGGGACCACGTCGTCCGGGAGGTCCCGCAGGTCGTCGAACCCCTCGCGGTAGCGCTCGACGTTGTCGCTCTCGTCCTCGCCGACGGGGACGCTCTCGTGGGGGACGTTCGGCAGGCGGAGCAGTTCGCGTTCGAGCTCCGCCTCCAGCTCGTCGGCCCGCTCCTCGACCTCTTCGAGTTCGGCTTTGAGCTCCTGCGAGCGCTCGATGGCCTCCTGGGCCTCCTCCTCGTTCCCCTCCTGTTTCAACTGGCCGATGGTCGAGGAGACCTCGTTGCGCTCGTGTCGCAGGTCGTCGCCGCGGGCTTTCAGGTCGCGCCACTCCTCGTCGAGCGCGAGGATCTCGTCGACGTCGACGCCGTCGACGCCCTTCTTCGCGACGGCGTCCCGCACCTCGTCGGGGTTCTCGCGCAGGTAGGTCCGGTCGAGCATTCCTGTCCGCCCGTTCTGGATGCCGCGGCAAAACCGTATCGGAACTGTGGGGGTCGATCGCGCGCCGTGCACGACCGCCCCGTTGTTTATGTCCCGACACGACCAAGGGCGGGTATGTCCGACCGCTCTCCCGCCACGCGCCGTCGGTTCCTCGCCGCCTCCGCCGCCGCAGTCGCGATACCGACGATCGCCGGCGCGGCGAGCGCGACCAGCGGGACCGACGCCGACGCCGCCACCGCGTCGACCCAGCAGGAGACGTTCCGCCTCGAGAGCCACGTGAACGGCTGGGAGGGCGTCGCGCCGGAGTCGATCGCCGGGGAGCGGAACCCGACGCTCCGGCTGACCGAGGGCGAGGAGTACGAGGTCGTCTGGGAGAACGTCGACGGCGTCAGCCACAACTTCCTCGTCCGAACGGATGGCGGCGAGCGGGTCGCGGAGACCGAGACGGTGGGCGAGGAAGGGGAGACGCGCTCGGTGACGTTCACCGCGACGGCGGACCTGTCGGGGTACCGCTGCGGCCTCCACCCGAGCACGATGGACGGGGACATCGCGTTCGGCGAGGCGGAGACGACGACCGAGACGACCGAGGAGACGACGACCGAGACGGCTACCGAGACGACCGCCACTGAGACGACGACCGCCGCGCCGACCACGACGACGATCACCACCGAAGACGGCGGCGGCGACAGCGACGGCGGCGGCCAGCCCGGCTTCGGCCTCCTCGCGGCCGCCGCCGGGCTGCTCGGGGGGCTCGGCCTCCGGTGCCGGCGAGACTGACTCCGAGCGTCGCCGGGGCACGAGGTTTTTTCTCGCGCCGGGGCGGGCTATGGCACATGGAACCGGGAGACGTTTGGACGGTGACGGCGGGCGACTGTACCGACCTGTACTACGTCGACACGGGGATGTACGACACGGGAGAGTACGGTGCGGTGTACGTCCTCGACGCGGAACGGCCCGCTATCGTCGACACGGGGATCGGTACGAACTATGAGTACGTCCTCGACGCCCTGGACGAGGCAGGGGTCGCCCCCGAGGACCTGGAAGCGATCGCGGTGACCCACGTCCACCTCGACCACGCCGGCGGCGCGGGCTACCTCGCCGAGGCGTGCCCGAACGCCGAGGTGTACGTCCACGAGTCCGGCGCGCGCCACCTGATCGACCCCTCGCGGCTGTGGGAGGGGACCAAGGGCGCGGTCGGCGACCAGATCGAGTTCTACGCGGAGCCCGAACCCGTCCCGGCGGAGCGGGTGACTGAACTCACCGACGGCGACGCGATCGACCTCGGCGACCACGAGCTGATCGCCCACCACGCGCCGGGCCACGCCCCCCACCAGGTCGTCTTCGAGGACCCGGCGAACGACGCCGTCTTCACCGCCGACGCGGCGGGGATCTGGGTGCCGTCGATAGACCGGATCAAGGAGACGACGCCGCCGCCGCAGTTCGACCTGGAGGGGGCGCTCGCGGACGCCGAGATGCTCGTCGACATGGACCGGGAGACGCTGCTGTTCCCTCATTTCGGCCCGAAGGCGGCCGACGGCGTGCTCGCGGAGTACACGGACGTGCTGACCGACTGGGTGCGCGCCGTCGAGCGCGTGCGCGACGAACTCGGGGACGACGACGCGGTGATCGACCACTTCGTCGCGGAGAACGAGATGGAGGACGTCTGGGGCGAGCGGAAGGCCCGCGGCGAGACGGCGATGAACGTCCGCGGCGTGCTCCGCTACCTCGACCGGCGCGAATAAGCGGACGGCGCGGGGTCAGTCCGACGCGAACTCGGCCTCGACCCACACCATCCGGTGGTCGGACGCGGTCTCGACGACCGGGCGGAGCGGTTCGCCCTCGGCGGGCCAGACGGCGGCGGAGTCGACGATCTCGAACTCCGTCGATGGGAGCACGTAGTCGGCCTGTTTCTCGAACTCCGCCGTGGCGTTGGGGTTGCCGACCACCTCGGCGGCCCCCTCGCTCTCGGGGAGCGGGTCAGACTGGATTCGCGGGTTCTCGATCAGGTTCTCGCCCGCGGTGTCGTAGTTGTCCTCGCCGCCGGGTTCGGCGTTCATGTCGCCCATCACGACGAACGGCTCGTCCTCGGTGAGGCCGCCCTCGTTCCCGCGGTCGTCGTACACGTACTCCGCGCCGCGGACGTAGTCGCCGACGAGCCGTACCTCCGCGTAGTTGCGCCGCCCGTTGAGGTTCTCGTCCCCGTCGAACGCCGGCGGCGTCGGGTGCGCGATGACCGCGTGGACGAGTTCGCCGTCGATCCAGATCGGCACGTCGGCGTGGGTCTTCGAGGACAGCCGGAACCGCTCCAGCTCCGCGTCGGTGAGGTAGACGCCGGAGTCGTACTTGTCCTCCGTGGGCGCCCTGTTCTCGGGCATGTCCCCCCAGCGGAACTCCCGAAGCGTGCGGATCCGGCCGGCGTCGATCGGGTGCTTGCTGTAGATGGCCATCGCGTACTGCCCCGGGTACTCGCCGAAGCCGAAGGCGTCGTTGCCGTAGTCCCTGCTCCCGGGTTCGAGGACGTGGCCGTCCTTCGTCACGTCGACGCCGCTCGGGACGCCGGTGTTGCTGTCCGGCGCGTAGAAGTGGTCGAAGTCCACGCCCTCCAGATCGTCGCGCTGGGGCACGTTCAGGTAGTTCTCCAGGAACGCCGCGGCGTTGTGAACCTCCGTCTGCCGCCCCGACTGGAAGTTGTTGTCCAGTTCGTTGATCAGCAACACGTCGGGTTCCGGCGCGGACTGGACGACCTCTGCGGCGGCCTGCAGCTGCTCGCTGTCCTCGCTCTGCGCCTTCTCCGCGGTCAGTTCGAGGACGTTGAACTGCGCGAACGTGATCGAGCCGTCGGAACCCCCGCGGTTCGCCTCGCTATCGCCCGCTGCCGCTCCTCGGTTACCGGTCGCCGTCCCCCCGACGGCGGTCGTCGCGAGCGCGCCGCCGGCCACTTCGAGGACCTCCCGTCGGCCGACGCGGTAGTCGTCGCCCGTCATCGTTCCCCTCCCCGGAGCGGCCGGAGTCGTCGAGTTCCACGGTCGCGTCGTCCAGCAGGACGACGTTCTCGACGGTGACGAACTCCCCGAATCCCTCGTCGGTGGCGCGGTGGATCATCACGGTCACGTTCTGGGACGCGTCGATCGGGTCGTCGAGTTCGACCGCCCCCGCGAACGTCTCGCCGCCCGGTACCCGGTCGCTCGCCCCGACGACGTTCATCTCGGCGTCGTGTACCACGACCACGAAGTCCTCCTCGTAGGTCGCCCGGTCGACTCGGACGGCGGTCGTCCGTACGCCGTAGGTCTGGTCCGGCACTTCGACGGCCGTCCGGATCGGTCCGCCCTCGTCGTTCTCCCGTTCGTCGTCCTCGTCGTCGGAATCGGTCGCGCGTGTCGATGCTGGTCGCGTCGTACTGCGGTGAGTCGCCATGTGTTCTCTCTCGGAGTCGCGTTCGTGCGCGCGATACACCCCCTCTCCCGACGGCTCGGCGGAAACCGTTTGCGCCAAGGGCCACTTCGCTGATTGATACGCGAGGCGAGCACTCGCCGTCCGGAACGAGGACTCGTCGGGCGCGGTCGCGCGCCGGCCGCGACTAAACCCGCGAACCACGGGCCGGTAGTTCATTATCTTTTATAACGCCGTGGGGGCGAATCACACGACATGACCTGGCGGGAGGCCGAAGCGAACTACACTGACGAAGTCATCGAGATGACGACGCTGCCGCGGATGTTCGAGGACGCGGCGGCGCGCAACGAGCACCGTCCCGCCCAGCAGTACAAGGGCGGCGTGTACGACCGGTCGCTCGCCGGGACGGTCGTGCAGGCCGCGCCGGACGGCGAGTTCCGCGCGCTGTCGTACGCCGACGTCCGCGAGATCGTGCGCAATCTGGCCGCGGGCTTTCGCGACCTCGGCGTCGCCGCCGGCGACCGCGTCGGCCTCTACGCCGACACGCGGATGGAGTGGGCGCAGTGCGACTTCGCCCTGCTCGCGGCCGGCGCGGCCGTGACGACGGTGTACAAGGGCTCCTCCGAGTCGCAGGTGCGGTACCTGCTCGACGACCCTGACGCGACCGCCGTCGTCGTGGAGGGGGAGGAGCAACTCGACAGGGTGCTCGCCGTCGAGGACGACCTCGACCTGGAGTTCGTCGTGACGATGGACGACGTGGACAGCGACCGGGAGGACGTGTACGGCCTCGCGGAGGTCCACGAGCGCGGCGCGACGGCGTTCGACCCGGACGAGTACGAGTCGTGGCTCGACGAGCGCGACGTCGACGACCTCGCGAGCCTGATCTACACCTCCGGGACGACGGGCCAGCCGAAGGGCGTGAAGCTCACACACCGCAACTTCCGGTCGAACGTCAACCAGATCCGCAGGCGCTACGCGCCGCGCCCCGACCGTAAGGGCGGGCCGGCCATCGACGAGGAGACGAAGACGGTGTCGTTCCTACCGCTCGCGCACGTGTTCGAGCGCACGGCCGGCCACTTCCTGCAGTTCGCCAGCGGGGCCTGCATCGCGTACGCGGAGAGCCCCGACACGCTGCAGGAGGACTTCCAGGCCGTCGGGCCGACCGCCGCGACGAGCGTGCCGCGGGTGTACGAGAAGATCTACGACGCCATCCGCGAGCAGGCCAGCGAGTCCGACGCGAAACAGCGGATCTTCGAGTGGGCCACGGAGGTCGGCCGCGAGTACCAGCGGGCCGATTCCCCCGGCATCGCCCTCCGGGCGAAGAAGGCCCTCGCGGACAAGCTCGTCTTCGGCAAGGTGAAGGACGCGCTGGGGGGCAACGTCGAGTTCCTCATCAGCGGCGGCGGGAGCCTCTCGCCGGACCTCTGTGCCCTGTACCACGGCATGGGGCTGCCCATCTACGAGGGGTACGGCCTCACCGAGACCTCCCCCGTGCTGGCCGTCAACCCGCCGGACGAGCCGAAGGTCGGTACCATCGGGCCACCGGTCCACGGCGTCGAGGTCCGGATCGACGAGTCGGTCGTCCCGGAGGGGCAGTTCGACGAGGCCGACGGGCGGGTCGGCGAACTGCTCGTTCGCGGGCCGAACGTCACCGAGGGGTACTGGAACAGGCCCGAGGAGACCGAGGCGGCGTTCGCGGACGGCGAGTCCGCCGCGGCGGCCGACGGCGAGGCGGGCGGAGACGCCGGCGGCGATGACGGCCGCTGGTTCCGCACCGGCGACGTGGTCGAGTACCGCGACGACGAGTACATCGTGTTCAAGGAGCGCGCCAAGCAACTGCTCGTGCTGTCGACGGGGAAGAACGTCGCACCCGCGCCCATCGAAGACGCCTTCGCGTCGAGCCAGGTCGTCGAGCAGTGCATGGTGATGGGCGACGGCGAGAAGTTCGTCAGCGCCCTCCTCGTGCCGAACGTCGAGACGGTGCGACAGTGGGCCGACGAGGAGGGGGTCGACCTGCCCGACGACCGCGCCGCGCTCTGCCGGGACGACCGCGTCCGCGAGTTCGTGCAGGCGGAGGTCGACCGGGTCAACGAGCGGTTCGAACCCCACGAGCGGATCAAGCAGTTCCGGCTCGTTCCGGAGGAGTTCACCGAGGAAAACGGCCTGCTCACGCCGACGATGAAGAAGAAGCGCCGGAACATCCTCGACCGGTTCGGCGACGAGGTCGAGGCGATATACGCGGACTGACCCCGTCCGCGCCCGCTCCCGCGGGTTCATGTCGAGAAACCTAAATATGATTTATAAATTATGGTATATTCTTATGCGACAACATGTCATGGCGGGATGCTGAACGGGCGTACGACGACGCGGTGATCGAGATGACGACGCTGCCGCGGATGTTCGAGGACGCGGCGGCGAGACACGAGTCGCGACCGGCGCAGCGGTACAAGGGCGGCATCTACGACCGGTCGCTGGTCGGGACCGCGGTCGACCCGGCGCCGGACGGCGAGTACGCGTCGCTCACCTACGACGAGATGCGGGGGATCGTCCGGAACCTCGCGGCCGGGTTCCGCGCGCTCGGCGTGCGGGACGGCGACCGCGTCGGCCTGTTCGCGAACACGCGGATGGAGTGGGCGCAGTGCGACTTCGCCCTGCTCGCGGCCGGGGGCGTCGTGACGACGGTGTACAAGAGCTCGTCCCCCGAGCAGGTACGGTACCTGCTCGACGACCCGGGCGCGACCGGCGTCGTCGTCGAGAACCAGACGCTGCTGGAGCGCGTCCTCTCCGTCTCGGAGTTCCTCGACCTGCGGTTCATCATCGTACTTGACGAGATCGACGACGAGCACGCCGAGATGGAGGGCGTGTACACGCTCGCCGACGTGTACGAGCAGGGGGCGAAGCGCTTCGACGAGGCGGAGTACGAGTCGTGGATCGACGACCGGGACGTCGAGGACCTGGCGAGTCTGGTGTACACGAGCGGGACGACGGGCCAGCCGAAGGGCGTGAAGCTCACCCACCGCAACGTCCGGGCGAACGTCAACCAGCTGCGCAAGCGCTACGGCCCGCGCCCGGACAAGGGGTCCGACACGGCCGTCATCGACGAGGAGACCCAGACGGTGTCGTACCTGCCGCTGGCGCACATCTTCGAGCGGACGACCGGTCACTTCCTCCAGTTCGCCGGCGGCGCCTGCGTCGCGTACGCGGAGAGCCCCGACACCCTCAAGGAGGACTTCCAGACCATCAAACCGACCTCCGCGACGAGCGTGCCGCGGGTGTACGAGAAGATCTACGACGCGATCCGGGAGGAGGCAAGCGAGTCGGATTTCAAGAAGCGGGTGTTCGAGTGGGCGACCGACGTGAGCCGGGCGTACTACCGGGCGGACAAACCGGGCTACGGCCTGCGCACGAAGATGTGGCTGGCGGACAAGCTCGTGTTCAGCGACGTCAAGGAGGCGCTGGGCGGCAACGTGGAGTACCTCTCCAGCGGCGGCGGCACGCTGTCGGAGGAACTCTGTACGCTGTATCACGGCATGGGGCTGCCCATCTACGAGGGGTACGGACTCACGGAGGCCGCCCCGGTCGTCTCCTCGAACCCGTCCGAGGAGCCGAAGATCGGCACCATCGGCCCGACGCTTCCCGGCGTCGACGTGAAGATCGACAAGTCGATCGTCCCGGAGGGGCAGTTCGACGACACGCTCGGCGACGTCGGCGAACTGCTCGTGAAGGGGCCGAACGTGACGGAGGGATACTGGAACAAGCCCGAAGAAACCGAGGAAGCGTTCTACGAGGACGAGGACGGCCGGTGGTTCCGGACGGGCGACATCGTCCAGAAGCGACCGGACGACTACCTCGTCTTCCGGGAGCGAGCGAAGCAGATCCTCGTGCTGTCGACGGGGAAAAACGTCGCGCCGGCCCCCATCGAGGACGCGTTCGCCGCCAGCGACGTGATCCAGCAGGTGATGGTGCTCGGCGACGGCCGGAAGTTCATCGGCGCGCTCGTCGTCCCCGACTTCGAGACGCTCCGGGCCGCCGCGGAGGCCGAGGGCGTCGACGTCCCGTCGGACCCCCAGGCGATGTGCGACCACGAGCGCGTCCGCGAGGTCATCGAGCGCGAGGTCGGGGCGGTCAACGAGCGGTTCGAACCCCACGAGCAGATCAAGGAGTTCCGACTGGTCACCGAGGAGTTCACCGAGGAGAACGACCTGCTCACGCCGTCGATGAAGAAGAAGCGCCGGAACATCCTCGACCGGTACGACGACGAGGTCGCGGACATCTACGGCGACGACGCGGCCGCGGATCCGACCCCAGAGCCCGCGGAGTAGCGCGAACAGGAAGGAAGCGGTTTTCAACGACGGTTCCGTTGACCCTCTTGATGGCGGGTACCCAGCGCACGACTGTCGGGCTTCGGTCGGATCATCGTCTTCGCGGAGGGAGGGGACAGCCGTGAGCAGCAGCGTCCTCCTTCCGACGGTGGCCGTCATCGTCGCCGTCGGCGTCATCGCCCAGATACTCGCCGACCGATACAGGGTGCCGAGCGTCCTCTTTCTCATCACCGGCGGGATCGTGCTCGGCCCGGAGGTGCTCGGCCTCGTCACCAGCGGTCTGTTCGGCGGCGCGCTCTCGACTATCGTCGGGCTCGCCGTCGCCATCATCGTCTTCGAGGGCGCGTTTCACCTCAAGGTCGAGAAGCTGAAGGAGGCCCCCTCCGCGGCGTTCCGCCTCGTCACGATCGGGGCCGTGATCGCCTTCCTCGGCACCGCGGCGGCGGTGAAGTTCGCCATCTCGGGGGCGACGTGGGGGACCGCGCTGCTGGTCGGCGCCCTGCTCGTCGCCACTGGGCCGACGGTGATCACGCCGATCCTGAACGTCGTCCCCGTCCGGGACCGGGTCGCCGCCGCGATGGAGACCGAGGGGATCGTCAACGACGTCACCGCGGCCATCGCCGCGGTCGTCATCTTCGAGACGATGCGCCCGGGCCACGCCAACCCGTCCTCCGCGGCGCCCGAGTTCGCGTCGCGGCTCGGCATCGGCCTCCTCGTCGGCATCATCGTCGCGGCGGTGATCTGGTACGTGCTCCGCTACGTCGACCTCTCGCCGGGGAACGCGCCGCGCAACGCCCGCCTGCTCACGCTGGCGGGCGCGGTCGTCGCCTACGGCGCCGCCGACTACTTGCTGGCCGAGGCCGGCGTTGCCGCGGTCGCCACCGCGGGCCTCGTCCTCGGCAACGTCGACATCCCGTACGAGGACGACATCGAGGAGTTCAAGGGCGACGTGACGCTCATCGTCCTCTCGTTCGTCTTCATCGCCCTCGCGGCGCTGCTGCGGTTCGACGACCTCATCGCGCTCGGCGTCGGCGGCGTCGTCGTCGTCCTCTTCGTCGCGCTCGTCCTGCGCCCGTTTCTCGTGTTCCTCTCGACGACGGGCGACCGGTTCACGCGCGGCGAGAAGCTGTTCGTCAGCTTCGTCGGGCCGCGGGGCATCATCCCGGCCTCGGTCGCCACGCTGTTTGCGATCCAGTTGCAGAGCCAGGGCAACGCGGAGCAGGCGGGCATCCTCGTCGGCACCGTGTTCCTCGTCATCCTCACGACCGTCGTGTTCGAGGCGGGCCTCGCCCGACAGATAGCCGAATACTTAGACGTGATTCCAATGCGTGTACTCATCGTCGGAGGCGGAAAGGTGGGCCGATCGCTCGCCGAACGCCTCGAAGACCGCGGAGAGAACGTCGTCCTCATCGAGAACGACGAATCGATCGTCGAACGCGCCCGCAACGACGGCTTCACCGTCCACAAGGGCGACGGCACCGACACCGAGGTGCTGCGCTCGGCGGGCGCCGACAACGCCAAGATCGTCGCCGCCGCCACCGGGGACGACGACGCCAACCTGCTCGTCGCACAGCTCGCGAGCTCGAAGTTCGACGTCGAAACCGTGATCGCTCGCGCGAACAACCCGGACAACGTCGACGCCTTCGAGGACCTGGGCGTGCGCACCATCTCCGCCTCGATGGCGACGGCGTGGGCCATGGACAACGTCATCGAGCGGCCCGCGCTGTCGAACTGGATGACGGAACTGGGTCGGACCGGCGACGTCCAGGAGATCGAGGTGACCGCCGAGGACCTCGTCGGCACGACGATCGAGGAACTCGACGGGGAGCTTCCCAACGGCGTCCTCATCGCGCTCGTCGGCCGGGGCGGGGACAACCACGTCCCGGACGCCGACTTCACGCTCCAGCACGGCGACCACATCACCTTCCTCGGCCGGAAGGACGCCGTCCACGAGGCGCTCGCGCGCTGCCATCCGCACGACTGACGCCATCTCCGCCGCCTGACGGTCCCGTCGCCGCGGCCGCTCAGGAGCGCGGCTCGGCCATCGCCTCGTCGTCGGTCACTTCGAGAAAGGCGTCCTCCAGACTCCGGCTCTCGCCGGTCTCGGCCTTCCGTTTGAGGTCCTCGGGCGCGCCCTCGGCGACGAGGCGCCCCTCGTGGAGCACGCCGACGGTGTCCGCGAGCTCGTCGACCACCGGGAGGATGTGCGTCGAGAGGAAGACGGTCATCTCGCGCTCGGCGAGGTCGGCGATCGTGTCCCGCATGGTGCGGGCGGCCCGCGGGTCGAGCCCGCTGGTCGGCTCGTCGAGAAACGCCACGTCCGGCCGGTGGAGGACCGCCTGAATGACGCCGGCCTTCTGCCGCATCCCCTTCGAGTAGGCGCTGATGCGCTTGTCCGCGTCGTCGGTCAGGTCGAATCGCTCCAGCAGGGCGTCGATCCGCCGGCGGGCCTCGTCGCCGGGGATGTCGCGGAGGCCCGCGACGTACTCCAGTTGCTCGCGGCCGGTGAGCTCGTCGTACAGCGGCGGCTCCTCCGGCAGGTAGCCGATGTGCGGCGTGACGGCGTCGCGGTCGCGGACGTCGTGGCCGGCGACGCGGGCGGTCCCCGACGTGGGACGCGTCAGCGTCGTCAGGATGCGCATCGTCGTCGTCTTCCCGGCGCCGTTCGGACCGAGGAAGCCGTAGACCGTTCCCGGCTCGATCGACAGGGAGAGGTCGTCGACGGCGAGGGTGTCGTCGAAGCGCTTGGAGAGGGACTCGGCGTGAATCGCGGGGCCGTCGCTCATGGGGATAGTTTCAGCGACCGATAATATGAAAGTACCGTCGGGTTACGCGTACCGTTCGAGCTCGGGGCGGTCGAGGCCCTCGAGCACTTCGCCGGCGGTGTCGTCGAGCAGGCTGCGGCCCTCGGCGGTGATGCGGCGGCCCTCGCCGTCCGCGGTCTCGACGAGGTCCTCCTCCTCGAGGTCCTGCAGGATGGTGCGGATGACGTTGCGGCTCCCGTCGGTGCGCTTTGCGGGGGAGACCTGGTAGCGGTTCGAACCGGACTTCGAGCCGCCGTACTCGGTCGCGAGGCGCTCGATGCCGACCGGGCCGTCGGTCGCCACCTTGCGCAGGAGGCTCGCGGCGCGGGTCGCGTAGAAGTCCTCCTGCTCGGGCGGGAGTTCGCGGCTCACGCCGGTCTTGGCGAACTGACCCCACTCGGGTTCCTCGACTCGATCCTCGAGCTCGTCGGCGAGCGCCTCGATGAGCGCGTCCGCCGGCACGTCGTACAGCGTTGTCATGGACGTGCTTTCCCCCGCGCCGCATTTAAGACCATCGTATTATCGCGCGCCCATCGCGCCGAACGCCGACGCCGCGCCCGCGCCGAGGACCGTCGAGAGCCAGTACGTCGACGCGCGGTGGATGACGACGGCGGCGCTGGCCGTCGACAGGCCGATACCGGTCGTCGGAACGAGGAGGGCGGCGAGCACCGCCTCCACGCCGCCGAGGCCGCCGGGCAGGGGGGTGACGCCGGCGACGCTCCCCAGAGGGACGGCTACCATCACCGCCCCGAACGACACTGTGAAGCCGAGCGCGTACAGCGAGAGCCACAGCGCGCACATCTGGGCGAACCACCCGAGCGCCGAGAATCCGAGCGCGAACGCGAGCGTCCGGCGGTCGGACCCGACGCGCTCGATGGTGCCGAAGAAGCCCTCGATGCGACGCTCCAGGTCCGCTGCGGTCGGCGGCGACTTCCGCGGGATCAGCTTCGTTATCCACCGGACGAACGGCGTCACGACGCGGACGGCCCCGCGCTCGACGCGGTAGCGGTGCTCCCAGCCGAGGTACGCGACGACCGGCAGGGCGACCGCGAGCGCGCCGACGGAGGCCGCGGCGTACTCCAGGCGGGCGCTGAACGTCACCTCCGTCGCCATGTAGGCGACCCCGAGCAGGGCGAACCCGATGGAGGGAACGAAGTTCAGCGCGTCGACGCTCGCAATGGCCGCCAGCGACGTCTCGTACTCGCTGTCGGTCGCCCGCGAGATCAGCAGCGCGGTGAACGGCTCGCCGCCGGCCTGCCCGAACGGCGTCACGTTGTTCGAGAACATCGCGCCCGTCCAGACGAGAAACGACCGGGGGACCGACAGCGGGATGCCGAGGCCCCCGAGAACGGTCCGGAGCGCGAGCCCCCACGCGAGGAGCCACCCGAGCGCCGCGACGACGACGAGCGCGACGATATCCGGCCGGGCGCGCCCCAGGGCGGCGAGGATGTCCTCCACGCCGGCGACCCAGAACAGGCCCGCCAGGATGGCGAGCGCGCCCAGAAAACCGACGACCTTCGCTCGGGTGCTCCCGTCGACCATGCACACCACTGCGACGGTGAGGGAGTTGAAGCCACCGACTCGGCCGGAGCGCCGGCCGTCTCCCCCGCGCGCACACCGGACGGTTTTTCGGCCGTCACCGGAATGAAGGAGGTATGGACGAACGGACGGCGCTGACGCTGCTCGGCGGCTCCGTCGAGGGGGCCGGCGACGACGCGGCCGTCGTCGGCGACCGCGTGCTGACGACGGACATGCTCCACGAGCGGACGGACTTCCCCGACGGGACGACGCGGTACACCGCCGGCTGGCGGTCCGTCGGCGCGTCGCTGTCGGACGTCGCGGCGATGGGCGCGGACGCAGCGGCAGCCGTCGCCGCCTACGCGGCTCCGGCGTTCGACCGGGAGGAACTGGAGGCGTTCGTCGACGGCGCGTCGGACGTCTGCGAGGCGGTCGGTGCCGAGTACGTCGGCGGCGACCTGGACGAGCACGACGAGTTCACCGTCGCCACGACCGCGCTCGGCGAGACGACCGACCCGGTCCGCCGGAGCGGCGCGCGGCCGGGCGACCGGCTCTGCGTCACCGGCACGCTCGGGCGGAGCGGCGCGGCGCTGCGGCTGTTCCGGCGCGGCGACAGAGAGCGGGCGAACGAGCTGTTCCGGTTCGAACCGCGCGTCGCCGCCGGCCGCGCCGCAGCGCCGCACGCGACGGCGATGATGGACTCCAGCGACGGCCTCGCCCGCTCGGTTCACCAGCTCGCGGAGGCGAGCGACTGCGGGTTCGCAGTCGAGGGAGCGGCGGTCCCGATCGACGGCGCGGTCGACGACGTCGCGGCGGACGGCGAGGAGCGCCGCGAACTCGGACTCTTCTTCGGTGAGGACTTCGAACTGGTGTTCACCGTCCCGGACGAGAAACTGGACGCGGTTCGGGACGCCGCGCACGTCCCGGTCACCCCGGTCGGCACCGTCACCGACGAGAGCGTGACGCTGGACGGCGACCCGATGCCCGACCGCGGGTTCACCCACGGCGACTAGGGGAAGACGATCGGGACCGGGGTGAAACAGAGCGCGCCGAGCACGAAGGTGAGCACGCCAAGCGCCGTCCGACGGGCGTCGAGCGACTCGTCCCGCACGGGCTTGGCCGGCCCGGCGAAGGCGATGGCCGACGAGAACAGCCCCCAGAACACCCACAGGAAGGTGGCGTTCCCGTCGACGTTCTGGACGTAGTGGAGGTAGCCGGCCATGCCGAACAGCACGGCGGGCACGAGCGCGGCGACGGTCTCCTGGCGCTCGCCGGCGATCGCGCGGACGATGTGGCCGCCGTCTAGCTGTCCGACGGGGAGCAGGTTCAGGAACGTGACGAACATCCCGACCCACCCGCCGACGACGACGGGGTTTATCGACTGCCCGGCCGGGAACGACAGCGGCTGCCCGGTGAGCGCTGCGAGCAACTGCAGCATGGGCGGATAGCCCAGTTCGAACGGGAGCGCCCCCTCCGGGACGCTCACGGGGTCGAGGTAGAGGCCGACGGTCGTCACGACGACGGTCGCCACCAGCCCCGCGAGCGGCCCCGCCGCGCCGATGTCGAACAGCGCCTTCCGGTCCGGCATCTGGCCGCGTATCTTGATCACCGCGCCCATCGTCCCGATGAGGTTCGGGAGCGGCAGGAAGTACGGGAGCGAGGCGTCGACGCCGTGGTAGCGGCTCATGACGTAGTGGCCGAGTTCGTGAACGCCGAGGACGCCCATCACGGCGGCCGTGAACGGCCAGGCGTGCAGGATCGTCCACGGGTCGGCCATCGGGTCGAGCCCGTACCACATCGTCCCGACGAACAGCGTCGAGCAGACGGTGGCGAACGCGAGGACGACGTTGGTCCAGGGGATCCCGTCGATGCCCTCGGAGACGGGTTCGGCCACGAGGACGTACTCGCCGGTCTGCTGGGCCAGTTGCACCTCGTAGCCGTCGTCGCGAAACTGGGGCCAGACGCGCTCTAACAGCGTGTCCGGGGGGACCAGTGGATCGCCGAAGTACAGCACGCGCTCGCCGTCGGTACGGACTTCGTAGACCCGAAAGGAAGCAGCAAACGAATCGACGGGGGGACCGGGTTCCGGGTCGTCGATCTCCGCCATTGGCGGTTATACGGCGCGTAGCGCCATAAACCCACTGACGGCGGGACCGTGCGGGCGGGCGTAAGCGGGGATTACGCCGGTTCGACGCGCCACGTCGTCGCGCTCGTGTACGACCACTTCTCGACCTCGAGGTCGGTCGCGGAGTCGCTCAGCTTCACCATGAGGGCCCCGATCTCCTTGGGGGAGAGCCCGACCTCGTCCGCGATGAACTTGCTCTTGAAGTACAGCTCGCCGTCCTTGGCTTTCCGCCGGAGGAATCGCTTGAGACGGTCCTCTTTGCTTTCGGTCGAGCGGTCGTCGTTGGAGGGCTGCGTAGTTGCGCTCATCTGTTGTCGCCTCGCTCTTCCGTAACACCGGGGATATGTTATAAAGGAAGGATGCTTCGGCCTTTTTTGAGCACTTTTAGCCCGATGCGGCGGTTTTTACCACGTTTCACTCCCCGGGACGAACGTTTCACGGCTCCTTCAAAACGCGCCAGACGTTTTATAGAGCGATCTAACGCTGTACACTCCCCCGGAACAATACATAATATAGATATAATTAGGATTCCAATAGGAGTGCCGATCAGCGCTCGTGAACCCAGAACTCGTCCTCGACCGTCACTTCCTTCTTGAAGATCGGGACCTCCTCCTTGAGCCGGTCGATGCCGTCCTCGACGGTGCGGAACGCCTCCTTTCGGTGGCCCGCGAGCACGACGACGAAGACGATGTCCTCGCCGTACTCGATCACGCCGGTCCGGTGGTGCAGCAGCACCTCGTACACTCCCTCGCGCTCCTCCAGTTCGGCACGCAGCGCGTCGAGACGGTCCTCCGCGACGCCCTCGTACTTCTCGAACTCCAGTAGCTCGGTCGGCTCGTCGTCGTCGTGGTCCTTCGCGCGCACCCGCCCGGTGAACGTCGCGACGGCGCCGGCCTTCTCGGCATCCGGCGAGCGCTTCGCCCTCGCGACGAGCGACGACAGGGTCACGTGCGGGTCGACGTCCCGGAGCGCCTCCACGACCTCGTCGAGGTCCACGTCGCCCGCAGTGTCGCCGGTCGCCAGCGTCGGCCCGCGGTGCTCCCGGCCGCCGAGGACGACCTGCGGGAGGTCGGCGCGGCTGAACCCCTCGACGACGGCGTAGTCGTGGTCGGGCGCAAGCTCGTCGAGCGTCTCGCCGAGCGACCGCGCGTCGCCCGTGGCGAACCAGTCGCCCTCGTCCGTGATCCCGTACGTGCTCGCCGCGCCGGCGGCGCGGTGGCGCGCCGTGTCCTTCCCCTCCGCGTCCACGTCGGGCTCGTGGGTGAGGTGCTTGACCGTCGCGACCGTCGCGTCGCTCGCCAGCCGCTCCGTCAGCCGCTCGACCAGCGTGGTCTTCCCGCTGTCGGAGGGTCCGACGACGCCGAGTACCTTCATACCGGGTCGTGGGTGCGCGCGGGGCTTGTAGCCTTCGCCCTCGTTACCGCCGCCGCGCGGCGAGAGCGAGCGAGGCTGCGACCGCAGCGAGGGCCGGAGCCGCGCCGAAGCCATCGAGTTCGCCCCCGCTCGTCTGCTCATCGCCGGACTCGCTCCCATCGTCCTCCACGCGGATCGTGACGGTCTGGCCGTTGACCGTGGCGTCGTAGATCCCGGACGCCTCTATCGACCGCACGAACTCGACGGTCCGACGCTCGCCGGGGTCGAGGGTCACGTCCTCGGTCGCCACCCGCTCCCCGAACAGGCGGAGGGTGACCGAGACGTCGTTCGTACTGTCGTCATCGTTCACGACCGTCGCTCGGATCGCGACCGGGTCGCCGCTCGTGACGTTGGTCCGGTTCGCCGTCACCTCGGTGACGCCGACCGTCGCGCTCCCGTCGCCGTCCGTCGCGTTGGTCGCCGTTTCGGACGCGCTCGCGGCGGTCGTCCCGTCGTCGGTTCGCGTCTCGGTGTCGGTTTCGTCCCCGATCTCCGTATCTGTGCCGGCCGCGGACGTCGTTTCCTGTCCGCCCTGGGTCTCTCGACGATCGGCATCGGACCCGGTGTCGCTCTGCTCGTTCCCGTCGCCCGTGACGATGATCTGTTCAGTTCCGTTCCCGGTTTCATTCACGGTCGCGTTGGTGCTGTTCGAATCCCCTCCGTCGCTCTCGTTGTCCTGTAGGACGATCGAATCCTCGTTCCCGTCCGTTTCCGCTTCTTGCTCCGTCTGGAGGTCTCCCTCGTCGTCTCCTTCGCTCCCGCCGGTAATGACGACCTGCTCGTCGTCGGACGATTCGGTGTCGTTCGCCGTAGTCGTCGTCTCGTTGGTCCCGTTGTCGTCTTCATCGCTTTCGTCGATGACTATCGAGTCCTGATCGTCGTCTTCGCCGGACTCTGCCTCCTGATCTGCCCCCTCGTCCCCGTCGCTCTCGGTCGTCTCGGCTCCCGTTTCCGCCTCTCCGAGGATACCGTCGTCGGACTCGTTCTCCTCCTGCTCGTCGTCGTCATCCTCGGTTTCCTCCTCGTCGTCTTGGTCGGTCTCTTCATCCTGATCTGGCCCGTCGTCTCCGTCGGTGCCGTTGTCGTCGTCGTCGGCGTCGTCGTCCTGTAACCGGACGTCGACGGGGTCGCCGGTCGCGCTCCCGTCCGCGGCGACCGCTCCGGCCGAAGCGGCGACGGTCGCGACCAGAAACAGCACGCAGGCGCACGCGAAGATCCTCGGTCGGTTCATGTCGGTCGTCGGAACCACCGCACGAGAGCGGTATTGTTATGACGAGCCAAGGTCCCCGGACCGGCCGTTCAACGTCGGCTTTACCCTCCGGCGGGTTCGGAGCGAGCGCGATCCGGCGGCGAAACGCGGCGACAGTGCCGGGGAGTTGGCAACCCTTAAGAGCGCGACCGGGTTACTCGGCGGTAGCATGAAAGTGGTCGTTTCTATCGGCGGGAGCGTGCTCGCGCCCGACCTCGGGTCCGAGCGGGTCAGCGAGCACGCCGCCGTCATCGAGGCGCTCGCCGACGAGGGTTGTTCGGTCGGCGCGGTCGTCGGCGGCGGCGGCGTCGCGCGCGAGTACATCGGGACGGCGCGGGACCTCGGCGCGAACGAGATCGAACTCGACCAGATCGGCATCGACGTGACGCGTCTGAACGCGCGCCTGCTCATCGCGGCGCTCGGCGAGAACGCCGTCCCCGCCCCCGCGGAGGACTACGAGCAGGCGGGCGAGGCGATGCGCCGCGGTGACGTCTGCGTCATGGGCGGCGTCACGCCGGCGCAGACGACCGACGCCGTCAGCGCGGCGCTCGCGGAGTACGTCAACGCCGACCTGCTCGTCTACGCCACGAGCGTCCCCGGCGTGTTCAACGCCGACCCCAACGAGGACGCCGACGCGCAGCGGTTCGACCGGCTCTCGGCCGGCGAACTCGTCGACGTGATCGCCGATCTGGACATGACCGCGGGCAGCTCCGCGCCGGTCGACCTGCTCGCCGCGAAGATCATCGAGCGCTCCGGCGTGCGCACCATCGTCCTCGACGGGACCGACCCGCAGCGGATCGCCGACGCCGTCCGGCACGGCGACCACGACGGGACGGACGTCGTGCCCGAGAGCGCGGGCGACGAACCGACCTACTGGGCAGAGGGATGACCGACGAGCGAGACCCGTACACCCTGCAGGACGGCGACCAGCGCCACGCCTTCTGGGCCGACGAGGTTGCGGACGCGGTCGAGGCCCGAGAGCCGGACGAGCCGGTCGTGATCAAGGGCGGCATCTCCCCCTCCGGCGTCCCGCACCTCGGCAACGTCAACGAGATCATGCGCGGCTACGTCGTCGCCGAGGTGCTCCGGGACCGCGGCCACGAGGTCCGACAGGTGTTCACCACCGACGACCGCGACCCGCTCCGGAAGCTCCCGCGGACCCTCGCCGACCTCGACGGGAACCTCGTCGATCTGGGCGACGTCGACGCGGGCGCGCTCGGGCGCAACCTCGGCAAGCCGTACACGGACATCCCGGACCCCTTCGGCTGCTGTGACTCCTACGGCGACCACTTCTCGACGCTCATCGCGGAGAGCGCGGAGCTGCTCGGCGTGCCCCTCGACGTCGTCTCGAACACCGAGATGTACGCGGCCGGCGACTTCGACGACGCCGTCCGGCACGTCCTGGAGCACCGCGACGCCGCCCGCGAGGTGCTCGCGCCGTACCAGGACAAGGTCGGCGAGGACTACGTCCCGTTCAACCCCGTCTGCGAGAACTGCGGGAAGATCACCGAGACGGTGACCGCGGTCGACGTGGAGTCCGGCACTGTCGAGTACGAGTGCACCGACATGGAGGCCGGCGACCGGTCCATCGAGGGCTGCGGCCACGAGGGCACCGCATCGTTCCGGGAGGGGAAGCTCCCGTGGCGCTTCGAGTGGCCCGCCCAGTGGCAGGTGCTCGGCGTCGACTTCGAGCCGTTCGGCAAGGACCACGCCGAGGGCTCGTGGCCGAGCGGCGAGGACGTCGCCCGCAACGTCTTCGAGTTCGAGCCGCCGGTGCCGATGGTGTACGAGTGGTTCACTCTGAACGGTGAGCCGTTCTCCTCCTCTGAGGGGAACGTGATCCTCGTCTCCGACGTGCTGGAGCTGCTCGAACCGGAGGTGCTCCGGTACTTCTTCACGAAGGACCCGAGCAAGGCCCGGGACTTCGACGTCGAGCGCCTCGACCAGCTGGTCGACGAGTTCGACGCCTTCGAGGCGACGTACTTCGGCGAGGGGGACGCCGACGAGCGCGAGCGGGAGCTCGCGGAGCGCGCGTACCCCATCGCCGTCGGCGAGATCCGCGAGGACCGGATCCGCCTGCCGTACACCTTCGCGGCCGTCCTCGGCATGACCGACGACGAGGACCTGCGCGAGGAGATCGCCCGACGAGAGGGCCACATCCCGGACGACGCGCCGGGGTGGGCCGTGGAGGACGCCCTCGCCCGCGTCGAGCGCGCCCGCAACTGGGCGCGGCGCACGGACAACGAGTTCAACTACGAGCTGAAGCGGCAGGCGATCCCCGACGTGGACCTCGACGAGGACACCGCGGCCGCGCTCGACGAGCTCGCGAACTTCGTGGAGGGCGAGGACGACCCCGAGGCGATCCAGGGGGAGATCTACGAGACGGCGAAGCGCCACGACATCCCGGTCGGGGACTTCTTCTCGGTCGGCTACCGGCTGTTCTTCGACGAGGAACAGGGCCCGAAGCTCGGTCCCTTCCTCGCGAAGCTCGACCGGACCTTCGTGCTGGAACGGCTCCGGCGCGAGGGGTGACGACGGACGGAACCAAACCCATTTGACCGGCCCGCCCCGAGGGTGCACCAATGAGTACGCTGACGTGGGTGCTCGCCGGCATTATCGCCTACTGGTTCGCGGTCCTGCTGCTTCGCCGTCAGGGATGGCTCCCGGAGTACGTCGGGACGCAGGGCCCAATCATGACCCTCCACACGAAGCGCGGTCGGGCGTTCCTGGACCGCCTTTCCGCCCCGAAGCGCTTCTGGCGGGCGTGGGCGAACTTCGGCATCGGCACCGCCGTCGTCCTGATGGTCGGATCGTTCCTGTTCCTGCTTTTCGGCGCGTTCGCCGCGCTCCAGCAGACGGAGGCGACGGCGGTCAACCAGCCCCGCAACGTCCTGGTGATCCCCGGCGTCAACGACTTCCTCCCGCTGTCGGCCGCGCCGGAGATCGTCGCCGGCCTGCTTGTCGGCCTCGTCGTCCACGAGGGCGGGCACGGCCTGCTCTGTCGCGTCGAGGACATCGACATCGACTCGATGGGGCTGGCCTTCTTCACGATCATCCCGGTCGGCGCGTTCGTCGAACCCGACGAGGAGAGCCAGCGCGAGGCCGACCGCGGCGCCCGGACCCGGATGTTCGCGGCGGGCGTCACCAACAACTTCGCGGTCACGATACTCGCGTTCGCGCTGCTTTTCGGCCCCGTCATCGGCTCAATCGGCGTGGCGTCGGGCGCGGCCGTCGGCGCGAGCCTCCCGGGGTCGCCGGCCGACGCCGCGGAGATCGATAACGGCGACCGCATCACCGCCGTCGACGGTCAGCCGGTCGAGTCGAACGGCGACCTCGACGCGGTGCTCGAAAACGCCTCCGACCGCGAGGTGAGCGTCGAGATTAACGGCGAGGAGACCCGCACCGTCGAGCGCTCCCTGCTCGTGACCGCGGTCACGCCGGACGGGCCGGCGGACCTGCAGCGCGGCGAGACGGTCCGCGCGGTCAACGGGACGGAGGTGTACACCGAGCGGGCCTTCGAGGACGCCGTCGCCGAGCGCGAGGTCGTGCGCCTGACCGTGCAGGCGAACGGCTCCGACTCGGTCCGGGAGACGACGTTCCCCGCCGGCGCGTACGTCCACGTCGCCGAGGACGGGCCGCTCAGCGGGACCGACGCGTCGGCCGGCGACGGCGTCGTGATCGTCCGGATGAACGACCAGCGGATCGCCTCGCTGTCGGACCTCCACGACTGGGCCGACGACACGTCGCCCGGCGACGAGGTGTCGATGGTCGCCTACCGGAACGGGAGCCGCGAGACGTACAACTTCACCCTCGGCGAGCACCCGACCGAGGATATCGGGTTCATCGGGGTCACCCGCCAGGCGCAGGGGATGACCGGCACCTCGGTCAGCGACTTCGGGATCCGGACGTACCCGTCCCAGCAGTACCTCGCGCTCCTGGGCGGTGAGGGCGACGGCCCGAACTTCGGCGGCCCCGTCGGGTCGTTCTTCGGGAAGATCGTCGTCACGCTGTTCCTGCCGCTGGGGTCGCTGGCGCTCCCGAGCTTCCCGTTCCCGTTCGCCGGGTTCACGCCCAACATCACGAACTTCTTCGTCGTGCAGGGGCCGCTGTCGGTCCTCGGCGGCGGCGTGTTCACGCTGGCGAACGTGCTGTTCTGGACCGGCTGGATCAACGTCCAGCTGGGCTTTTTCAACTGCATCCCGGCGTTCCCGCTCGACGGCGGGCGCATCCTCAGAACCGGGACCGAGGCCGTCGTCTCGCGGCTTCCGATCTCCTCGACGCACGAGCTCACCAGAACCGTGACGACGACGGTGGGCCTGACGATGTTCGTCGCGTTCCTCCTGCTGGTGTTCGGGCCGCAGCTCGTCTCGGGGTAGTAAGAGCGGGTCTCTCCCGGTGCGCCGCCGTCGCGCGGCCCCGCTACTCCTCGTCGAGGCCGTGGCGCGAGTTGAACTCCTCGGGCGTCTCCCCGATGCGCTCGAACTCGTCGAAGTAGTGCTCGTGGTGGCGGACCATCTGCTCGACGATCCAGGCGCTGAACTCCTCGTCGAACCGCCAGCTCTCTGCCCGCGACGGCACGTCGAAGCGCTCGTCGGTGGCGAAGCCGACGTACACGTGGTAGAAGCCGAGGATCACGTCCGCGAAGTCCTTGGCCTTGTCCGCGCTCTCCTCCCGTTTCTCGGCCAGCTCCTCGCGACCGCTCTCGGTGAGCTCGAAGTACTTCCGGTCCGGTTCGTCCTCGCGTTCGATCCGCTCCGCCCACCCCTTCTCCTCGAACTTGTAGAGGATGGGGTAGACGGAGCCGTACGACGGCTCCCAGTGGCCGCCGCTTATCTCCTCTATCTCCTTCAGGATCTCGTAGCCGTACCGGGGCTTCTCGTCCAGCAGTTCGAGCACGAGATACGAGATCAGGCCTTTCGGCGGGCCGCTCTTCCGCATTGGCGGGGACTTCCGGTGGTGACCGTGAAAGGGTTTCGGTCGCCCGCTCCGTCGCGATCGGGAGCGGTCACGCGTCCGCGTCGGCCTCGGCGGCGTCGCCCCTGCCGTCCTCGGAGAGCTGGATCGCACGACGGACGACGTACAGGAGCACGAGGGCGCTTCCCACCGCCAGCACGAACTGCCCGGCGACCGCGAACAGCCCGGCGAACACCGAGCGCCCGAGCAGGGCGGCGATCCCGAGGGGGACGAGCGCCACCCCGCCGGCGAGCGCGATCAGCTTCGCGATCGGTATCGCCTCGTACGCCAGTCGGTCGAAGTCGAGCTCGCCGGTCGTCGGATCGATGAAGAGCGGCGTGGAGGGCATCGGACAACGGTTGCGACGGCTCCGGTATCAACGTTGTTACTTCTCGCGCCGCGACACGTCCCCGCGATCGGTCCCGGCGGCGCGGCGAAACGGTAAGGTCCTTACTCCGGCCGTCCGAACGAGCGCGCATGGACCGACGGGATCCCCCGCCGACGGAAGAGGGCTGGTACGTGCTCCACGACCTCCGGACGATCGACTGGGACGCCTGGCGTGCCGCCCCGGACCGCGAGCGAGAGCGCGCCCTGGAGGAGGGCGTCGAGTACCTCGAAGCCGTCGAGGGCGTCGACGCGGACCGCGGCGACTCCGCCGTCTTCAGCGTCGTCGGCCACAAGGCCGACCTCATGTTCGTCCACCTGCGCCCGACCATGAGCGACCTCGACGCGCTCGAACGCGAGTTCGAGGGGACGGCCTTCGCCGGGTTCACCGAGCAGTCGAGCTCCTACGTCTCGGTCACCGAGGCGTCGGGCTACACCGAGCGTGCCCGCGACTACTTCGAGGGGGAGGTCGACGACGATTCCGGTCTCGCGCAGTACATCCGGGCGCGCATCCACCCGGGGCTTCCCGAGGACGGCTACGTCAGCTTCTACCCGATGAGCAAGCGCCGGGACCCCGAGTACAACTGGTACGACCTGCCGTTCGACGAGCGCGCCGAGCACATGGCCGACCACGGCGACATCGGCCGTGACTACGCCGGCAAGGTGAACCAGATCATCACCGGCAGCGTCGGCTTCGACGACTGGGAGTGGGGCGTCACGCTGTTCGCCGACGACCCGACGGACATCAAGGACCTGCTGTACGAGATGCGCTTCGACCCCTCCTCGTCGAAGTTCGCGGAGTTCGGCCAGTTCTACTTCGGCCGGCGGTTCCCGCCGGCGGACCTCGACGCCTTCCTCGCCGGCGAGAAAGTGCCGACGGACGACGGCGCCGACGAGTCGGCGGCGAGCGACGCCGGGTCGAAGCTCCGCGACGAACTCGACGCGCTCGGCGTCGACGCCGACGCGCCCGAGGGATCGCACGGTCTCGTGCTCCGCTCGGACGCCGACGCCGAGACGGTCCGCGAGGAGGTCGACGGCCTCCGCGGCAACTTCGAGCACTACGACACGCACGTCCTGACCGAGGTCCGCGAGGACGGGGACGGCACCGCGGTCGTCTCCGTCTGGGAGACCGAGAGCGCCGCCGACACCGCCCGGGGCTTCCTCGAGGACCTGCCGGGCGTCACCGAGACCACGGCGGGGCCGCTCGACGGCGACGGGGCGACGACGACCCAGTCCGGCGGCGCGGACGACGGCGCCGACGCCATCCGCGACGAACTGGACGACCTCGACATCTACGCCGGCCAGCCCCGCGGCGAGGACGTGTACGCGCTGGTGCTGTACACCGAGGCCGACCCCGACGACCTGCACGGCGAGGTCGAGGACCTCCGGGACGGCTTCGACCGCTACGACACCCACGTCAAGACCGCCGTCTACGCCGCCGACGGCGCTGAGGCGGCCGTCGTCTCCATCTGGGACACCGCCGACGCCGCCGACACCGCCAGCGACTTCCTCTCGGACCTGCCCGGGATCGTCCGACAGGCAGGCGACGATGGCACCTCCGGGTTCGGCACGATGGGGATGTTCTACACCGTCAAGCCCGAACACCGCGACGACTTCGTCGAGAAGTTCGGCGCCGTCGGCGACGTGCTCGCGGACATGGACGGCCACCGCGCGACGCATCTCTACGCGAACCGCGAGGACGAGAACGACATGTTCATCGCCAGCCGCTGGGACTCGAAGGAGGACTGCATGGACTTCTTCCGCAGCGACGCCTTCGCCGACACCGTCGACTGGGGTCGCGACGTCCTCGCGGACCGACCGCGGCACGTGTTCCTCGCGTAACGCGACCTTCTACGCTGCACGGTGACGAGCGGTCCGCCGTAGGCGGACACGCTCGCGAAACTCGGCAAAAGCTCGACCAAAATCGCTGCGTCGTCTGCCCGCGGGCCGCCGGCCCGCTTGCACGGTCCGAGGCGGCTTTGCCGCCTCGCTACTCCCGTCGCAGCGCCGAGGCGCTGCGGCGGTCGCTCCTCGGACCGCTCGCTCGTTCGCTTTGCCCACTCGCTCGCGGGTGCATCGCTTGACGATAGCCTGCCCTTCCCCGGGTTGCGCGGCGCTCGGCGCACGGCTTCACGCCGCGCTCCAGGTCCTACTCCTTGCCGGGGTCGAGTTCGACCGCCGCGCCGGGCGCGTTCGCCTTCACGCTCTGGAGGCCCTGCTCGGCCTTCTGCTTCGAGGAGTAGCCCTCGCCGCTGTCGGCGATGATGTTGCCGTTGTCGTGGCGGAGCCGCCAGCGCCAGTCGCCCGCCCTGTCGCGGAACAGCTGGAAGCGCGCCTTCGAGTCCTCGAAGGTCGGCTGCTCGTCGCCCAGCGGGTCGTCCGGGAGCGCCTCCGCGATCTCCGCCTCGCTGACCGACTCGCCCGTCTCCGCGGGCTCGACGTGCTCGGCCATGTCGGCGGTCTCGACCGCCTCGTCTATCTCCGTCGGCGGCTCGCCCGGCCTGCTCGGCGGGGCCTCGTCGCTCTCGGCATCGTCTCGGGCGTCGAGTTCGGCGTCGCCGCGCTCGGCTTCCACCACGTCGGTGACCGCCCGCAGGAGCCCCTCGACGCCCGGGGCCGACAGTTCGGCCGTCGCGGCGTCGCCGCCCTCGCCGGACAGTTCCAGTTCGTCCTCGTCGACGTCGATCTCCAGCGTCGCCGTGACCCTGACGGTGTCCTCGGCCATGCTCCGACGTACCACGACAGTGGGGTTAACCGTTGGCCCGCCGCGAAGCGCGGGGCGGAAGTGAAAATAGTCCGGTCGGTCACGGCTCAGTCGAGGGGTTTCGATCGGAAACGAGGGGGTTCGCGACGAGGCGCTCGGCCGATCAATCTCCCGCACAGAAGTGCCGCGGATCGCGGCCTCGCGACGAGACGCTCGGCCGATCAATCCCCGGCAAAAAAGCGCGCGAGATCACGGACTCACGATGAAACGCTCGTCCGGTTAATCTCCCGCGCTCACCTTCTCTATCCCCGCCGACTCGATGTCCTCGCCGTCGACCGACGACCGGAGGCTGTCCATGCCGTCGTCGCGGTCGACGCCGAAGTTGTCCTCGTGAAGGTCGGCGACGCGGGCCATCTCCTCGTCGCTGAGGGCCGGCGTGTCGGGGGCGGCCGCCCACTCGTCGACGTCTTCGGCGGTGCGGAAGGTGGGCGTGACGGAGGCGACGGCGTCATGGCCGAGGAGCCACTGGATGGCCGCCTGTCCCATGGTGCGCTCGCCGTCCCGCTCCAGGAAGCGGAGCGCGTCGACTTTCTCCCATCCCGTCTCGTACCACTCGTCGGGGCGGTAGGCGCGGTGGTCGCCCTCGCCGAGTTCGGTGTCGGGGGTGACCTGCTCGTTCAGCAGGCCGGAGGAGTGCGGGACGCGCGGGATCAGGCTGGTGTCGGCGTCGAGTTCCTCGATGGTGTCGAGGAAGTGCTGGCCCGGCATCTGTTCGAGGACGTTGAACACGACCTGCACGGCGTCGAACTCCTCCTCGATAGCGCGGTCGCCCTCGGCGAGCCAGCCGATCGAGGGGCCGAGCGCCCACCCGATGGCGTCGACGGTGCCGGCCTCGCGGAGCTCGTCGAGCGCTTCGAGCACGTCCTCGTCCACCTCGTCGACGTTGGCGTTGTGGAGCATAAGCACGTCGACGTAGTCCATGTCGAGGCGGTCGAGGCTGCGCTCGACGGCGGTGTGGATCCACTCGCCGTCCATCCGCTTCGGAAGTTCGCCGTGGCCGGCCTGCGGGTTGTTGTAGAAGTCGTATCCGACCTTCGTGCTCACCGTCACCTCGTCGCGGTGCTCCGCGAGGGCGCGGCCGACGAGCTCCTCGCTGTCGCCGTGGCCGTACACGTCGCCCGTGTCGAAGAACGTGATCCCGCGGTCGACGGCGTGCTGGAGCATCTCGACGGCCTGCTCCTCGGATCGGTCGCCCCACCAGTCCGTGCCGACGACCCACGCGCCGAAGCCGACTTCGCTGACCTCGACGCCCGAGTCCCCGAGTTCGCGGTGTTGCATGCGCGGGTCTTGGTGTAGGATCTACTTATACTGCCTGCTGTCGATGAGCGACTCCGGTACCGGAAGCGGCGACGCGGTCGCAGCGATGCGTGTCACCCCGGATCGGCGGCTGAATTGGCCGTCTCAGGGATCGTATTCGACGGTCGCGGTTTCGTCCGGGCTCGTCGCGGTTGCGGAGCCGAGCTCCTCGCCGTCGCCCTCGACGGTCACCGTCAGCGGGGTCTCCTCGGTGGTCCCGTCGTCCCTCGGCGAGACGCTGACCGAGATCGGCGGTTCGACGGAGTCGACCTCGTCGCCGCTCTGCAGGTCGTCCGGGATGACGAGTTCGGCGTCCTGTATCCCGTTGAACCTCGGGACCGTGTTCGTCGTGGTTCCGTCGTCGAACTCGGCGGTGCCGGTCCAGGTGCCGGTCGAGTCGATACTGATGGTCACCGTGTCGAACGACTCACCGCTGATGACGCCGAGGACGGTTTCGGTGCAGCCGGCGGTGCCGGCGAGTGCGATCCCCGCCGCGCCGAGCGCGGAGCGTCGCGTGAATTCCATACGCTCTAGTGAAAGAATTCGTATATCTAAGTTACGGATCTATATTTTCATCGACTATCGCTGCAGAGAGCCGCCCTCTGGCGGGGGATACACACAACCGAATCCATATGAACGCCGCACGCGAAACGTGTCGTCAATGACGAAGCGACGCGTCTCGCTCCCCGCGGAGGCCGACGAGGGGGTCACGGCGTTCATCGAGGAGGTCGACGACCGCCTGTCGAGCGACGAGGACACCTGTTCGGTCGTGCAGGACGTGCTGGCCGACCTCTACGGGGACCGGGAGGCGCACGAGCGCTGGCAGTCGGGGAAGCCGGTCTCGAACGCCGAGCGCGTACGGCTGCAGGGGTACGACCCCTGTAACGCGACGCTCGAATCGGAGTACTACGCCGAGAAGGACGAGGAGAAGTTCGAGCGATCGAAGCACCTCCAGTGGCTCTGGCGACAGTTCGACGCGACGCCGATGGCGGACAACATCGAGTTCGCGCTCCGCTTCCGGCGGATGCTTGCCGACCACCTCTTCGACGAGTGCGGCGACGGCTGCCGGTTCTTCAAGGGGATCACGTTCACCTACGGCCACAACATCGAGATCGGCGACAACGTCGTCGTCCACGACGACGTCCACCTCGACGACCGCGGGCGCCTCACCATCGGCGACCGCGTCTCCATCAGCGACGGCGCGCACGTGTACAGCCACGACCACGACGTCGTCGACCAGACCGCGGTGAAGAACTACCACACGATCATCGAGGACGACGCCCGCGTCACGTACGACTCGATGGTCCGGGCCGGCAACAAGGTCGGGCGAAACGCCATCGTCGGTGCGCGCGGCGTCGTCCAGCACGACGTGCCCGCCCACCACATCGCGGTCGGGATGCCCGCCAAGAGCGTGAAGATCAAACCGGGGTGGGAGGATGTCGCCACGCCGATAGAGCAGGCCAACGAGAACCGCCAGGAGGAGCGCCGCATCGAGTACGAACTCGACGACGACCTGGAGGTCTTCGACGAGTTCGAACGGGATCTCTCGCCGCCGAACGAGCAGTAGATTCCGCTTATTGGGAGGAAGTATTATACCCGGGAGCCGCCTATCACAGGCCGTGATCAGGTTTCGGCCCTCCGATCTCAACGGGTACGGGAAAGTAGCGTCGGGGTGTGTGCTTCTCGGTCTCGCAGCGATCGTCGTCGGCGGAAACGCGTATCTGTCCTCCGGTCTCGCGGCGTTCGCTGTTGCCGCCGTCACCGTTGGTTGGGCGATGCGTCGGAACGGGTCGCCGGACCGCAGCGACGAGTACCCGCAGGACCGGGACGACGACCGGTCCGAGCGCGAGAAGCAACGCGAGAAGGAGATGGAAGGCGAAAAAGCGCGGGCCCTCGGCGAATCGCTGTGATCCGCCGCCGGCCGACGGCTACTCTTTGAACCGCCTGATCCCCGTCCGGACGCCGAGCACGGCGAAGTCCACGACGATCGCGAGCGACGCCAGCGCGCCCGTCGCCAGCGTCAGCAGATGTGGGAGTTCGATCCAGTTCGGGAGGACGAACCGCGCCCACGCTTCCATTTGCGTCGCGGCTTCCTGACCCGTCGACTGATTCGCCGACCGGCTCTGGAGGTGCCATCCCGGCACGGTCGCGCCGTCCTCTTCGGGAACCGAGAGGCGGTCGGCGGCGTACGGCATCGCGAGGCCGCCGTACTCCCAGACGACCTGGCCGGCGCTGTTGACCTCGATCACGCGGTTGTTGAACGTGTCGACGATCAGCGTGTTCCCGTTGGGCAGGCGGTCGGCGTCGCGGGGCCAGTGAAGCAGGTCGCTCCCGCCGTACTCCCACACCTTCGACTCGTTGTCGACGCGGTACTCGACGACGCGGTCGTTCTCGCTGTCGGCGACCAGCACCGTGCCCCACTCCTCCAGCCGGCGCGGGTTGTGCTGCTCGTACAGCGTCTCGTGGTCCCCCGGCTCGCCGACCACGCCGACGACCTCGTTCGTCTCGGGGTCCACTTCGATCACGGCGTCGAAGTTGCGGATCGAGAGCTGGAAGTTGCCGTCGTCCAGCCGATCGATGTCGTTCATGTGGGTCCAGTCGCTCTCCGGCCCCTCCCGTTCGGGGCCGCCGTACTCCTCCCGGAACTCGGAGCCCTCGCCCAGATGTTCCGTGGCGTTCCACTGCCAGGTTATCGTCCCGTTGCGCGCGACGGTGAACGCGCGGTCCTCGCCCATGTCGATTATCGCCGTCTCGCCGCTCTCCAGTCGGTCGGCGTCGTGGACCTCGTGGTGGCTGACGAACTCGTCGTACCACGAGTGGTTCCAGACGACCTCCTTCTCGCCGTCGTCGAGCGTGTCGCCGTCGATCTCGATCACGCGGTTGTGCACGCACTCGTCGTCGTCGACGCGGAGTTGCTCCTCGGGGCAGTCCTCGGGCGGCACCTTGGTGGCGACCGAGACGAGGAGGTTTCCGTTGTCGAGCATCTCCGAGTCGAACACGCGGGAGTTCGGCGGGTCGTAGGTCCAGAGGCGCTCGCCCTCGGGCGTCACCTCCATCACCTTCCCGTCGTAGTCGTCGCCGTAGCTCTGCGTGCTGATGAGCGTGTTCCCCGGATACTGCTCGCCGGGGGACGTGACGGTCGCGCTCGGGTCGCCGTCCGTGTCCGCGAGGGCGGCCTGCAGTCCGAACAGGCCCGCGAGGACGAGCACGACCGCCGAAAGCGCGACCACGCGCGTCCGTCGATCCATGTCAGGCGAGATGGCAGGGGGCCGCCTAACTCTGACGGTCCCCCTGCGAAAGCACAAGTGGATTCAGCACATAGTGTCACGTGTGGACATCCCGCAATGGGCTCTCGTCTACGTCGTCTCGTTCGCCCTGCTCCATCTCGCTATCTACTACTACTACCTCCGGGGAGAGGACGGTGAGAGTTCCACGCACCCCTCGCTCTCGGGGGAGAACGGCGGCGACTACCCGTCTGGGAACCCCCTCGCGGCCGACAACGCGGACCGCAACTCCGAGCGCCGCGAGTTCGTCCGACGGGCGCACGACGACGACGAAGACGGGCGACGCTGCCCTCACTGCGGGACGGTGAACGACTCCGAGAGCGCGTACACCTTCTGTCACAACTGCGTCGAGCGCCTCGGCGTGTGACGCTCGCCTTTTCACGCCCCGGCGCGTAGCTGCCGGCATGCCCAGAAGCGTCGCCATCAACGTCGGCGCGAACACGACGCTCCCGGGGGTCCGCGCGCCGGTCTACCCCGACGGTAGCTTCGAGTACGTGCCCATCCCGGAGCGCGAGCCCACCGCCGTCGCGCCGCCGACGTACGCCGACCTCGACCTGGAGACGGACGTCCCCGCCGACGCGGTCGACGCGCCCGTCCACCTCGACCCGGAGTTCGCCGAGTACCCCCACTGCGACGCCTACACGTACGGCGACGAGCACGCCGTCAAGGCCGGCCCGCTCTCGGAGCTCGCGGCCGGCGACTACGTCTACTTCTACGCGACGCTGTCGACCGCCGGCGACCCGCCGGCGTGGATGGCCCCGGAGTGGGGCGCGTACGTCATCGGCGTCTTCCGTCTCGACCGCAACCCCGTCACCGACTACGCGGTGCTCGATCCCGCCGAGCGCGAACGGTTCGCCAACAACGCTCACGTCAAGCGCGAGACGGTCGACGCCGCGGTGCTGCTGTCCGGCGACCCCGACGAGTCGCGCCTGCTCGACCGGGCGATCCCGCTGTCGTCGCGCTCGGCGGGCGCCGACGCGAACCGCGTCGTGACGGGCCTCTCGGCGGACTCCGGCAAAGGCCCCTGGTGGCGGCGGCCCCTGCGGTTCGACGAGGCGGCGACGGCGGAACTCGTGGAGATCGTCGAGAACGGTGCTGTCGAGCGGTGCTTCGAGGGGTGAGATCGAACGCGGGCAACGGGTAGCTGCGGGGCTGATCGTCAGTTCTCGGCAGAAAGTGCGTCGGCTGGGAATCGAACCCGTTGCGAATCCTCGCTACCGCTCGGATTCGCGTGGTTCTATTCTCTCTGACGACACCATACGACTGATGCGCTTTCGTTTACTCATATCCTCACACTGACCATCCCTTTTTGGCGTGGTAGGTTTACCGTCTCTCTCGCTAAACTGTACCATGCTGAACATTGACGTGGGATCTGATGTACTTGCTAATTCGCAACGGCGTCGGTTGTCAGTACATCTGCTGGAACCCGATCCAGAAGACGTCCCAAGAGTCTCTGGTAGGAATCTGGACGCCGACACCGACAGGGAGGAACGTCTTTTACAGACAGCCCATCTTCTCCTTCCAAAATTAGAGGAGAGAGGCTTCAACAACTCGCTCGTGGTATCTGATCTAACGATGGGGCAGACGTGATGTCCAGAAGTCCTATTTCGCAGGGCATCTCCGACGATAATTCTGATTTCAACCAAATGGCGATCTGGTACCTGTTGATTGGAACTCGGGGTGGAGAGACTCGTACGAAAATTCTTCAGGTCCTCGACCAACAGCCACGGAATACCAACCAGATCGCAGAAGAGGTGAATCTGGATTATAAAACAGTCAAGCACCATCTTGATGTGCTTCAGGAAAACAACATTGTGAAAGATAGTGGCCACGACTACGGCGCCGTTTATCTCCTCACACAGCGAGTGGAGGAAAACTGGGATATGATCGAGGGGATCATCAAGTCCCTGGAAACGTAATATCTTGCGGAAACCCTGACGAGTGGACTAAATGTACCGCTCCAGGCGAAATCGGACACCTCGCAGGACGATGCGCCGGCCGGGAATTGAACCCGGGCTATGAGCTTGGGAAGCTCATGTCCTACCACTAGACCACCGGCGCTCGTTCGCTCTGCTCACTCACGCCGTGCATCGACGGACGCCGTCCGTCTCCACACCGGCGCTCACTTCCCCCTTCCCTATCGTCGCACTTCAACGTAGCGCTTCGGTCTCACGCTCCCGCGAGTGGTCGTTCGTTCAGTTCTCGCGCCCGACGAGTGGCTATTAGTCACCTCGCTCCCAACGAGTGACCGATGATCGATCTCCGCTTCTCGGAGTCGGAACTGGAGGCGCGTCGCGAGAACATCACCTCGTTTATCGCGGACACGGTCGACGCGGCGGGCGCGGACGGCGCGGTGCTCGGGCTGTCGGGCGGCGTCGACAGTTCGCTCACGGCCACCCTCGCCGTCGAGGCGCTGGGGAGGGAGTCGCTGTACGGGCTCGTTCTTCCGGCGACGGTCAGCAGCGAGGACAACATGAGCGACGCCGAGCGGGTGGCGGAGGACCTGGACATCGAGTACGACGTGATCGAGATCGACCCCATCGTCGACACCCTGCTCGACGCCTACCCCGACGCGGAGGGCGACGCGACGGCTGTCGGCAACAGCCGTGCGCGGGTCAGGGGAGTGCTGAACTACCTCGTCGCCAACCACGAGAACCGGGTGGTGCTGGGGACGGGGAACAAGAGCGAGGCGCTGACGGGCTACTTCACGAAGTACGGCGACGGCGCGGTCGACTGCCACCCCATCGGCAACCTCTACAAGCAGCAGGTGCGCCAGCTGGCGAGCGCGGTCGGCGTCCCCGAGGGGATCGTCACGAAACCCGCCACCGCGGAGCTGTGGGCGGACCAGACCGACGAGGACGAGATGGGCGTCGACTACGACACGTTAGACGCCGTGCTCGCGCTGCACGTCGAGGGGCCGCTGTCGGCGGCGGCGACCCGGCGGACGCTGGACGTCGACGGGGAGACCGTCGAGCGCGTACGGAGCCTGTACGAGCGGAGCGCGCACAAGCGGTCGATGCCGCCCGCGCCCGAGGTGCCGTGATCGTCGACGCTACCGAGCGGTGGTCGCCTACTCCGTCGTGACGATCACGCGGACCTCGTCGCCCTCCTGCAGGACGTAGTCGCGCGGATTCACCGGTTCGCCGTTCACTTCGATGGTGACCGTCGTCCCCTCGTCGTCGTCGCTGTAGGTGGTGCCCTCGAACGTCACGGAGTCCTCGGTCACCTGGATGTCGAGCGTGTGGAGCGCGTACTCCAGCGTGACGTCCTGCCCGTGGACGTGCCACTGGCTCCCGTCGCCGGCCTCGTAGTGGAAGAACTGCCGGTCTTGCATCTGGTACCGGTCCCTGCTGAAGTCGAGCGTCTGCCCGTCGATGGTCACGTTCATCGTCCCGTGGTAGTGGACGCTCCCGGACGAGTGGGGCTCGACCTTGACGTCGCCGTCCGCGCCGCTCCCGCCGCCCACGAAGAAGACGTACGCGACCGCCGCGGCGAGCAGTATCCCGACGATCGTCGCGCCGTAGACGGCGGCCGTGGGGACGCCCTCGGACCCGTCGTCGAGGCCGTCGACCCGGCGCTGTTCGATCCGGGACAGGTCGCCCGCGTGCTCCTCCCGGAGGTGGCGGAGGTACGCCTCCTCCTCGTCGAACGACTGCCCGCAGTGGTCGCACTGTTCCATGGTTACGCATCGGGGCCACCGCGTATCTAATCCTTGCGACTCCGGCGGTCGGCCGCGAGGTCCGCGAACGCCGCGACCTCCCGCTCCTCGCGGATCGCCCGGTCGGCGTCGTCGCGCAGGCGCTCCTTGAGGACTGACAGGGCGGCTTCGTCGTTCGCCGCTATCTCCTCGGCGACCTCCCGCGGGTCCGCGACCACCCGCGAGACGAGGCCGATCCGGCGTGCCTCGTCGGCGTCGATCACCCGGCCCGACAGCGCGAAGTCCATCGCCTCCCCCTCGCCGACGACCCGCGGGAGGCGGACCGTGCCGCCCCACGCGCCGAACAGGCCGAAGGTGACGCCCGGTTCGCCGAACGTCGCTGCGGGGGTCGCAGCTCGCACGTCGCAGGCGAGCGCCAGTTCGACGCCGCCGCCGCGGGCCGCGCCGTCGACGCCGGCGACGACGACGCTGTCGGCCTCTGCGATGGCGGTCGCCGTCTCCTGCCCGCGCCTCGCGAGCGTCTCGGCGGCCTCGCGGACCATCTCGTCGACCACGTCGAGGTCGGCGCCGGCACAGAAGGCGTCGCCGGCTCCGCGGAGGTAGACGACCGGCGCGTCGGCCCCCGCGACCGCCGCGGCGAGGTCGTCGAGCCCGGCCGGTGTGAGGGCGTTCTTCCGGTCGGGTCGCGCGAGCGTCACCGTCCGGACCCGCCCCTCGTCCGTCGATTCGATCATGTCGAGGGGTGGGGGCGCGTTTCCAAAGGTCTTTGCCCCTCCCACCGCTAGTCGCCGCTAATGGAAGAGGCCGCCACGTGCCGGCGCGCCGCCCGCGAGGCGGTGCGGGACGTCGAACCCGATCGACTCCGCGACGTCATCGACGACCTCATCGCGGACGCCTCGATGGCGCCCGGGGCCCTCGCGCTGCTCTCGGCGCGGGCCGCCGACGAGAGCGTCGACCTGGACAGCGTCGCCGACCGCGCGGCCGGCGTCCAGCTCATCTACGACGGGCTCCGCCTCACCCGGACCCTCGCCCACGACGAGCCCTGGGTCGACCTCGACGACCACACCGAACCGAACCTCGGCGTCCTCGCGGCTGACGTGCTCGTCTCCCGGGGCTTCTACCTGCTCGCCCGGACCGACGCCGCCGAGAAGGCGGTCGAGACCGTCCGGGCGTTCGGCCGCGACCAGACCAGCCGCCGCGCCCCCGACGCCGACGCGGCCGCCCTCGACGCCACCCTCGAACGCAACGTCCTCGAACTCGCGGTCATCACCGGGACGACGGCCGTCGGCGTCGCCCCCTCCTCCGCGATGCTTGACACCGCGGCGGGGCTCGTCGACGAGGACGGACCGTTCGCGCCGGCCGACGCGGTGCTCCCCGACTCCCCCGGCGATCTGGGCATCGGCGCCACCGCCACGAAGGGCGGCGGCACCGACGGCGTCACTCAGTCCGCCTCCGACCGGTGACCGTAGCGAATCGAAACGCCTAAAGAGAGTTACCGTCAATCAGAAGACGCGAAGGCGAAACCCCGACGCGCCTGGGTAGCTTAGCGGTAAAGCGCGTCCTTGGTAAGGACGAGAGCCCGGGTTCAAATCCCGGCCTAGGCTCTTCTCGCGAACAGTACTCGAAGAGTGTCATTTCCGCAGCTCGGCGAGCGATACGGATCCACCAGCGGCGTGAACACCGTCAGCGAGCGACCGGTCGCTACATCTCCCGCACGTCCGACACCTCTCGGGTGTCGGCGCGGTCGGCCACCGTCGCGTTCACGATGACGCCGGTCATGAGGATGGACGCGGCGATGTAGAGGCTCGTGAGGATGATGATGATGCCGCTCAGAACGCCGTAGATCGCGTACTGGGCGGCGTTCGCGGCGTAGAAGAGGATGGCGGTGTGGATGACCGTCCACCCGAACGCGGCGGTTATCGCGCCGGGGAGCGCCGCCTCGGGAGAGGGGAGCACGGTCGAGGGGACGTAGTACAGCGGGAGGAAGGCGACCGTGAGCGCGATAAAGAGGATGACCAGCCCGGCGAACGAGCCCTCGGGCGGCAGGGTAAAGAGGAGGCTCGTGAGCAGTATCGCGAGGATGGCCAGTCCGAGCGACGCGAGGACGACGGCGGAGTCGCGTAGCTGCTCCCGGAGCGACTTCTCGCCGGACGCCTCGACGCGCTCGACGACGGTCTGGAAGTCGGTGGCGACGTTCGCCCCGCTCCACGCGATAACGCCCGCGGCGAGCACCGACCCGCCGGCCTGCCCGGATGCGGTGGTCGTCGCCTCGTAGACCAGCCGGCGGGCCTCGATAGTGAGGAACTGCGGCATCGCGGTTTCGACCTCCGAGAGAACCTGGTCGCCGACCACCGCGAACACGAGCAACAGCACCGGGACGAACGAGACGAACGCGTAGTACGCCATCGCCGCCGCGGGGTACCTGACGTCCTTCTCGTAGGCCACTTTGATGACCGTCACCACGGTGTCGAGCGCACGGTCCAGCCGATCGTCGCCCATACCCTCCGTAAGAGGGAGAGGGCTATGAAAGTTGGATCGCCGCGGGTCAGGGATCGGGTACCGCCGGCCGCGGGCTGAGCCGCCCGGCGGACGGCTAGGTACAACCGGATCGAGCGCGTACCGACGCACGGGAACGGGAGCAGAAAGAGATGTCTACGCCACGCAAGAGAATGACGGGCGAACCGGACGACGAACAGCGCGCGACGTTCGACGCGGCCGACGAGACCCTGCTGAAGTCCGCTCTGCGACGCGCACGGGCCGGGGCCGTCCCGCTGATCGCTGGGGGAGTGCTGTTCGCCTGGGCCGTCCGAGCGCGGCGTCGCGGCGGGAGCGGAGCGGGGCAGGTAATCACCGGCGCCGCGCTCGTGGCGCTCGGCCTGCGCCGGCGGCGGTCGTCGAGCGGACTGCCGGACGCGGCGGAGATCGCGATCCGCGAGATCGACTCCGACGGGAACGCCGTCTCCGACGAGCCGGACGCGGCCGGGAGCGACGGAGCCGACCAGTCCGGGTCCGACGAGGGCTCGGGAACCGAGCGCGAGTGGTGACGCGGGGACCTGTCGCCGCCCCGGTGATTTTTCTCCGCGGCGACCTAACCACGCGTCGATGCGTTCGCTTCGCCTCCTCGCCCTGATCGGTCTGGTCCTCCTCGCCGGCTGCGCGGCCCCGACGGGGTCCGCCGCCCCGCCGGACGACGTGTCGAACGGCTCGGACGGGCAGCCGGACGTGCAGGGGTGGGAGAACGGCTACTGGCACAACGCCTCGCTCTCGGTCGACCCCGATGACGGGCTGAACGAGAGCGAACTCGACGCCGTCGTCGCCCGGTCGATGGCCCGCGTCGAGGTCGTCCGCGACATCGAGTTCGAGGAGGACGTGAACGTCACGGTCGTCTCCAGGGCGGAGTACCGGCGAAACGCGCCCGGGAGCGCCCCGGAAGACGCCGATCGCACGTTCGAGAACGTGAAACACCGGGCGCTGTTTCTCGTCGGCGACGGGGCCGACGCCGCGGACCTCTCGCAGCGGAACGCCGAGTCGGCGGTGCTCGGCTACTATGACGTCCGTGAGGACCGGATCGTGCTCGTCTCCGACGCCGAGACGCCCCGGGTCGACGAGATAACGCTGGCTCAGGAGCTGTACCACGCCTACCAGTTCCGGTACGGGAACGACGTCGAGATACGGGCGCCGCTCGCGGCGACCGACGACACCGTCGCGGCCGTGCTCTCGCTCGTCGAGGGCGACGCGAACCTCGTCGACGACCGGTACGACCGGCGCTGCGAGGCGGAGTGGGACTGCCTGCGACCCCGCGACGACGACGCGGGAGCGGCGACGAACGCGACGCCGCCGGACGTCCACATGGGGCTGTACCTGCTGGAGTACTTCCCGTACGCCGAGGGGCAGTCCTACGTCGAATCGGTGCGTGAGCGCGAGGGCTGGGACGGCGTCACCGCGCAGTACGAGACCCCGCCGGTGAGCACGGAGCAGGTCATCCACGGTCGCCACGTCGAGGGGCCGCGCCCGCTCGACCTCCCCGACCGGAGCGCCGCGGAGTGGCGGCGGGTGGGCCGGAGCGGCGGCGGCGAATCGGCGACCCTCGGCGAGCGCGGCCTCGCGACGATGTTCGCGTACACGCTGTACGACGACCGGAACGGGTCGCTGGTCGAGCCCTCGGCGTTCGTCCAGCGCTCGGGGGACAACGTCTCGCTCGACTACGACCTTGAGTACTCGAACGGCTGGGGGAACGACCTGCTGTACGCCTACGAGAACGGCGACGACACCGGGTACGTCTGGCGGATACGGTGGGACGACGAGGCCAGCGCCCGAACGTTCGTCGAGGGGTACGAGCGGCTGCTCAGGTACCACGGCGCGACGAGCGAGGGCAGGCACTGGGTCGTCGAGGACGGGCCCTTCGCCGACGCGTACTACGTCGAGCGCGTAGACGACGCCGTGACGATCGTGAGCGCCCCCTCGGCGGGCGAGATCGCGGAACTGTACCCCCGGGCGGGTGATGCAGTAAGGGACGACGGGACGTGAACGGCGAAAAAAGCGGACCGAATCGATCGCCTGATAGCTGCGGGAGGGCCGAAGCGAGGATTTCGTCCCTTACTGCGCGCTCTCGCCGTCGGACTCGGTCGTAGCGTCGGTCGCGTTGCCGGTCTCTTCGTCCGATTCGTCGGCGTCCTCGTCGCTCGGCGTCAGGTCGCTCACCGCGTCGCCGAGGCTGTCGACGGTCCCGTCGAGGAACCCGTTGATCGCGTCGTGGATCTCGCTCACGTGGTCGGGGACCTGATCAGGGAGCGAGACGGACGGTCCGCGGTCGTCCGCGTTCCCCGCGTCTGCGGGCGGCCCCTGCACCGCGGAGTCGTTGCCTGCGGCGTCTGCCGCGGTGTCGTTGGATGCCTGTGCGTCGACGGGGGCGTTCCCGGGCGCGGCCGCCGCGACCCCGGTGGTCAGCAGCAGCGCCGCGAACCCGAGCGCCGCGAGTTTGCTGAAGCGCATGTTGCACTCGCCACTGGGGGGGTACACCCACTTGAACCGTCGAGAGCGTGGCCCCGGATTTCGGCGGTTTGAACCCCGATTCACTCCGATTTAATCCGAATTCGAACCGTTCAATCCGGATGAACGGTCACCGGGCGAGCGACCGACCGTCGCGGCGGCGGAACGGGTCGGATGCAGGGTGGCGCGCGGAGTCGGGCAGAGCCCGGACGCGGGGAACGGCCACCGCCGGGACGTGTCCGGTCGACCTGCCGCGCCGAAGCCTACAGAATCAAGTGACCGCAGGCGCAGGTGTCGCCCGTGCGCCGAGTTCTCCTCGCCGTCGTGCTGATCCTCGCGCTCGCGGGGTGTGCCGGCGTCGTCTCCGACGACGGCCCGCGGACCACCGAGCGGACCGAGGTCACCGTCGTCCGGGTCGTCGACGGCGACACGGTCGAGGTCGAGTACCCGAACGGGACGCGCGAGACGGTGCGGCTCCTCGGCGTCGACACGCCGGAGGTCCACGCCGAGAACGACCTCGGCGAGTTCGAGGGCGTCCCCGACACGGAGGCGGGCCGGGAGTGCCTGCGCGACTGGGGCCACCGGGCCGGCGAGTTCGCGCGGGCGGAACTCGGCGGCGAGTCGGTGACGCTGGTGATAGACCCCGAATCGGACCGTCGCGGCGGATACGGCCGCCTGCTCGCGTACGTGGACTACGACGGCGGCCGGTTCAACGAGCGCCTCGTCGAGGAGGGGTACGCGCGCCTCTACGACACGACGTTCGCGGACCGAGATCGGTACGCGGCGGCGGAGGACCGCGCCCGCGAGAACGGGACCGGCCTCTGGGAATGCGCGACCCGGTAACGGGAGACACTATTTTCATCCCCCGTTTCGTATGCCTCCGCATGAAGTTCGTCATCGTCGGGTACGGCCGCGTCGGCATCCGGACCGCCCGCATCCTCCGCGAGGAAGGCCACGAGGTCGTCGTCGTCGACAACGATCCCGAGAAAGCGGACCGCGCGCGAAGCGAGGGCTTCGAGACGATCGAGGGCGACGCCTCCGAGGAGGACGTCCTCGACCAGACCGGCCTGAAGACGGTCGACGCGCTCGGCGGCCTGACGGGCGATCTCAACGCGAACTTCGCGGCCTGCATGGTGGCCAAACACCACGGCTGCCGGACCGTCATGCGCATCGACGAGGACTACCGCGAGGAGATCTACGACAAGTACGCGGACGACGTCGACGAGATCATCTACCCCGAACGCCTCGGGGCCGCCGGCGCGAAGACGGCGCTGCTGGGCGGGGACTTCAACGTCGTCTCCGACCTCACCGAGAAGCTCCAGCTCAGCGTGTTCACCCTCCGCGAGGGGTCGCCGCTCATCGGCGACCGGGTCAACGACGTGGACCTCCCCTCGACCGCGCGGATCTACGCACACGGACGCGAGCACGAGTCGCTGACGATCCCCCTGCCGGGGACGCGGATCGAGGCGAACGACCGCATCGCCGTCATCGTCCAGACGGACACCGTCGAGGACGTGCGGCAGTCGGTGCTCCCGGCCTGAGATCGGCGGCTTCCCGCGAAAAGCTGCGGGTGGGAGAGAGCGGTGTGCCGGGCGCGCGGTCGGGAGGATGGAACTGAGGCCGTTGCGACGCGCCCACCGAATCCTGTTCACTCCGGCGACTTAAACACCCGTCAGACGCACGCGTGACCGGGCGGATTCGCTTTCCGCTTCACCCACGCCTATGCCGGTCGCGCGCGTTCGCCGGACCATGGACGGAACCGGCGTACCACTGGTGACACCGTTTACCGAAGAGGGGAGCGTCGACGAGGACGCGCTCCGGAGCCTGACCGCGTGGGTCGAGGATCGGGGCATCGACTTCCTCGTCCCCTGCGGCTCGACGAGCGAAGCGCCGCTGCTCGACGACGACGAGCGCGAGCGGGTGATCGCCGCCGTCGCCGAGGCGGCGGACGGCCCGGTCCTCGCCGGCACCGGCAAGGAGAGCCTCGCCGACACGCTCGACGCCACGGAACGGGCGGCCGAGGCGGGGGCTGACGCCGCCCTCGTCGTCACCCCGCACTACTTCGACTACGGGCAGGACGCCCTCGCGGAGTACTACCGCGACGTGGCCGACGAGAGCCCCCTGCCGGTGTACCTCTACAGCGTCCCGCCGTACACCGACGTGGCGCTCGACCCCGAGACCGTCGGCGCCGTCGCCGACCACGACAACGTCGCTGGGATCAAGGACTCCAGCGGCGACCTCGCGCGCCTCCAGCGGACGCTCGACCGCGTACCGGACGACTTCGACGTGCTGGTCGGCAACGGGAGCGTCTACGCTCCGGGGCTCGACGCGGGCGCGGCGGGCGGCGTGCTGGCGGTGGCCAACGCCGCCCCGGAGCGCGCGAGCGAGATCTACCGCCGGCACCGCGATGGCGACGACGAGGCGGCCCGCGAGATAAACCGCGACCTGGTCGAACTCGACAGCGTCCTCGGCGAGCGCGGGATCCCGGCCGTCAAGGCCGCCGTGCGGGAGCGCGGCCAGCCGGCCGGCCGTCCCCGGCGTCCGTTCCGACCGCTCGACGGGGACGACCGGGAGGCGGTCGCTCGGACCGTCGAGGAGCGCACCTGAGCGAGACCACCGGGAGTAACCGTAACGGGTTACCCGAACGGGTTCGCGGAGCCGATCTCAGTTTCTCCAAACGGTAATGTGACTCCGCGCCGTGTACTGGTCCGATGGCGACGACCACCGAGCGGTCCGTCCGCGACCGGGTGTCGTTCTCGGCGGGGGAAGTGACCGGTGCGCTAGGGGATTCGGTTACGGTCCTCCCCATCGTCGTCGCGCTGGGCGCGACCACGCAGGTGTCGCTTCCGCACGTCCTCGTCCTCTTCGGCGCCTTTCAGGTCGTCTGGGGGCTCGCGTACGGCCTGCCGCTGTCGGTCGAGCCGATGAAGGCGCTCGCCGGCCTGGCGATCGCCGGCGCGCTCACGGCCGGGGAACTCGCCGCCGCGGGCCTGCTCGCGGGCGTCGCGCTCCTCGCGCTCGGCGCCGCCGGCGCGCTCGACCGGATCGCGGCGGTCGTCGGGCAGCCGGTGATCCGCGGCGTCCAGTTCGCGGTGGCGCTCCTGTTGCTGGAGACCGGTCTCTCGCTCGGGCTCGCGAGCCTCCCGCTCGCGGGCGTCGGAGCGGGCGTCGCGCTCGCGGTGGCGGTCACGGGCCGCCGGCGGGCGAGCGCCCTGGCCGTGCTGGCGGTCGGCGCCGGCCTGGCCGTCGCCGAGGCGGGCGTCCCGTCGATCGCCCTCCCCGCCCTCGTGTCGTTCGAGAGCGGCGCGCCGGCGCTCTCACCGGCCGCGATCGAGGGGACCGTGGCGCAGCTCGCGATGACCGTCGGCAACGCTGCCGTCGCGACCGCCCTGCTCTGTGACGACCTGTTCGACCGCGACGTGTCCCCGGACGACCTCTCGCTCAGCATGGGCGCGATGACGCTCGCGTCCGTGCCGCTCGGCGGCATCCCGATGTGTCACGGCTCCGGCGGTCTCGCCGGCAAGTACGCCTTCGGCGCGCGCACCGGCGGCGCGAACCTCGTCCTCGGCGCCCTCTACGTCGCCGTCGCGCTCGTCGCCGGCGGCGGCCTCGTGATGGCGTTCCCGACTGCGCTGCTGGGCGTGCTGCTCGTCGTCGTCGCCTGGCAGCTCGGCCGGGCCGCGGCGGAGACAGAGGACCTGCTCCTGACCGCCGCCGTGGGCGTCGCCGGCCTCCTCGTCAACGTCGGCGTCGCGTTCGTCGGCGGCGCGCTCGCGTACCGGTACCTTCGGTAGCTTCGACCCGCTTTTGCCTCGCCGGCCCCTCGCGTCGCGTATGACCGAGACGTGGGCCGACCTCTTCGACCGCGCGGACGAGACGGACGTCGACGTCGAGACCGTCCGAGAGACGCTCCGGGAGCGCCGCGATGACTGACCCCGACCCGACCCGCGTCGTCGCGGACGCGGACGTGCTCGCCGCGGACCTCCTCGTCGGCGGCGCTGCCCGCGAGGCGCTGGACCACGTGCGCCGGCACTCGTGGGTCGACCTCGCGGCGAGCGACCGACTGCTCGACGACGCCGAGGCCGTCGTCGTGGAACTGGCCGGCTCGGACCTGGCGGCGGACTGGCGCGACCGGATCGAGGCGGAGCGCGTCGCCGTCGACCACCCGCCGGACGACCACCCGGGACTCGCCAGCGCGTACCGATCGGGAGCGGCGCATCTCCTCTCGTTCGACGAGACTCTGCGCTCCGCGAAGACGGGGCTCTCGCTACAGCCGTATCAGGGGCTCTCGGTCCGCACGCCGGACGCGTTCGCGAAAATCTTCGACGCCGCGAGCCTCTACGAGGCGACGCGGGACGGCGAGTACCCCGGGCCGGACCGGGACCCGCGAGCCTAAGCCCCGGGCGCCGTCGCGGACCGCTCCTCGCCGTCGCCGTTCTCGTCGACCACGACGACCTCGCCGTCCTCGACCCTGACGTTGATGAGCGTCTTCGCCTCGTGGCCGCTGCCCGCGAGCGCGTTCTCCCCGCCGACCTTCTTCATGACGGCGACGACGTCGACGACCTCGGCCCCGATCTCGTCGAGCGCCTCGGTGATCGCCCGGAGCGTCCCGCCGGTCGACAGCATGTCGTCGAGCAGCAGCACGCGGTCGCCCTGGTCGACGTCGTTGATGTACATCTCGCTCTCGCTGTAGCCGGTCTCCTGGAACAGCGCGACCTCGCCCTCGAGGCCGTACTGGCGCTTGCGGATGACCACGAGCGGGATGTCCGTCGTCAGCGAGACGGCGGTGCTGATGTGGATGCCCATCGCCGCCGGCGTGACGATCTTGTCCACGTCCTCCAGGTCCGCCTTCCGGATGATCCCGTTGACGACCTCCCGGAGGAGCCCGGGTTCGAGCATCGGGACGCAGTTGCTGATCGGATGCACCAGGTACTCGTAGCCGCCCTCCTTCTCGACGATGGGGGCCTCGTGGAGGGAGCGCCGGAGTTTATCCATGCCGGGTGTACTCGACCTGAGAGAAAAAGCTACTGGTCGGTCGGACTCACCGTCCCGCTAACCGAACGGTCTCACTCCCCCGCGAGCCAATCCGCGAACTTCGCTAGCGCCCGCCCGCGGTGCGAGATGGCGTTTTTCTCCGCGGTGCTCATCTCCGCGAACGTCTTCCCGTCGTGTTCGAAGACGGGGTCGTAGCCGAACCCGCCCTCGCCGCGTGGGGCGACGATCCGCCCGCGGACGCTCCCCTCGAACGTCTCGGCCGTCTCCCCGTCGTAGTACACGAGCACGGTCCGGAACGCGGCCTTGCGGTTCTCCTCGGCCTCGGCCAGCCGCCAGACGCGCTCGATGCCGAGGGTGTCCTCGACGAACGCGGAGTACGCCCCCGGGAACCCGTCGAGCGCCTCGACGAACAGCCCGGTGTCGTCGACCAGCACCGGCTCGTCGTCCTCGGTCGCATCGAACGTCTCGCGCGCGCCGTACCGCGCGATTTCCGCCAGGTCGCCCTGTATCTCGGTGTAGTCGTAGTCGACCTGCTGGACGCGATCGTCGAGGTACTCGCGGGCCTCCGCGACCTTCCCCTCGTTGCCGGTGACGAAGCGGATCATACCCGACAGCGCGGCCCCCGCGGGAAAATAGGCGTCGGTCCCGAGTTACGCTGTCCGACTCGCGGCGGCCGGGAGCGCGGCGCGAGGCCGCGCGCCGAGCGCCGCGCGACCCGGGGAGGGCAGGCTATCGTCAAGCTCTGCACCCGCGAGCGCCGTCAGGCACGAGCGGAGCGACGACTGAACGGAGCGCAGCGAAGTGAAGGAGGAGTGGTTTTGATCGAGCTTTTGCCGAGGACTGCGAGCGTGTCCGACTCCGGCGGACCGCTCGTCACGCCGCAGCGCAAAAGGTCGTCTTCAGTCCACGATGACTTCGACCGGCTCGTCCTCGGCGTCGCGCTCGTCGCTGCTCTGCTCGTTCCACAGCAGGGCGCCGGCGACGGCGAGGACGACCCAGGAGCGCCAGCTGGCGAGGTTGAGGGTGTACCCGATACCGAACGGCTTCTCGACCAGCATCCCGTCGTCGGGCTGCCAGTACGCCGAGAGGAGGCGGCTCATGCTGGGGCGCTCGAAGTTGTACGGTACGCCGAGAAGTTCGCCTGACTTCGGCTTGTCGGCCATACGAGACGTTACGACGGGCGCGAACAAGAACGTACTGGTGAACCGCGGCGGGGATGCGGGGGCGGCGGCGCGAATCGGGGGCCGATCCCCCCGCTACTGGTACCGGCCGCGCCCCTCGACCGCGCGCAACTGGTCGAGGACCGCGTCGTCGCCGCGCTCGGCGTACGCCGCCTCGAACGCCGCCCGGAGCGGGGCGGGGTCGTCGGCCGTCCCGTCGACGCTCTGCTCGAAGACGTGCAGGTCCATCGCGAAGTCCTCGGCGTCGTCGGTGTAGTAGCCCAGGCCGAAGTCGATGAGGTACGTGCGCTCGCCGTCGACGCGGACGTTGCGGGTGGTCGGGTCGCCGTGGACGAACCCTGCCTCGTGGATCGCCGCGAGGTGGCGGCCGACGTCCCGAACGCGGTCCACGGAGAGCGCCGCCTGCAGGTCGGCGTCGCCGACGGTCTGGAGGACGAGCGTCCCCTCCCGAACGTCGACGTCCCGAACGACCGGCGTGGGGACGCCCTGCCGCCGCGTGGCGCTCGTGAGGCGCGCTTCGAGCACGGTGCGGTCCCGGCGGAGCCGGTCGTCCAGGTCGGGATGGCGGTACGCCTTCGGCACGCGGCGCTTCGTCACCCGGTCGTCGCCGACCTCGACGACCGCCTCGGCTCCCTGCCGCTCGCGGCCCTCCGGCGGCTGTCGGCGGACGCTCTCGCCGGCGCGCCAGGTCACGGGGACCTGGTCCGGCCGGAAGTCCGGGCGGACCCGGGACTCTTCGACCGCGATCGTGTCGCCCGCCTCGTACATCGTCGCGCCGAGCACCGCGATCATCCCGGCGTTGTCGCGGAGAAAGCGCGGTTCGGGCGCGTAGAACTCGGCGCCGCGCTGCTCGCACATCGCGGCGAGCATCTCCCGGAGGCGGTCGTTCTGCCCGACGCCGCCGCCGAGGACGAGTTCGTCGCTCCCAGTGAGCGACAGCGCGCGCTCGGCGACCTCGGTGAGCATCGCGAAGACGTTCTCCTGCAGGGAGAAACAGACGTCCTCGACGGCCTCGCCGTCGTTCTCAGAACTCTTCGAGTTCTGATGTGCTCGGGAATCGCCATGCGATTCCCGACCGTCGACCGCCTGCTTCGCGGCGCTCATGATCCCCGAGAAGGAGAAGTCCATCCCCTTCACGACGTACGGCAGGTCGATCAGGTCGCCGCCCTTCGCGCGCTCCTCGACCTTCGGCCCGCCGGGGTGTGACCAGCCGAGGTGGCGGGTGAACTTGTCGATGGCGTTGCCGACGCCGGTGTCCATCGTCTCGCCGAGCACGCGGTACCGGCCGTCGTGGAACCCGAGCACGTGGGCGTTCGCGCCGCTGGCGTTCAGACACACCGGCGAGTCGAACCCCGACCGGTGGCGACCGATCTCCAGGTGGGCGACCATGTGGTTGACGCCCACCAGCGGCACGTCGAGCGACTGCGCCAGCGCGCGGGCGGCCGTGCCGACGGTACGCAGGCACGGTCCGAGGCCGGGCCCGCGCGAGAAGGCGACCGCGTCGATGGGGCCGTCCGCGTGGTCGAGCGCGGTCTCGACCACCTCGGGAATGGCCTTCGACATGTGCTCGGCGGCCTCGCTCGGGTCGATGCCGCCGCTCTGGGGCTGGTAGGGGTCCGTCTCGATAAACGTGGTATCGGTCTCGGCGTCGTACACCGCGGCGCTCGCGGCCCACGCGGTGCCCTCGATGCCGAGGACGCGGAGGTCGCCGCTCACGGTTTACCCCGGGTAACCGGCCGCGGTTCCGCGACGAGTCTCGCGTCCCCGCGGGGCATCCGCCTTACTCCCACTCGGTGTAGCCGCACTGGCCGCAGTGGTAGCGGTCGCCGTGGTCCGCGAGGAACGTGTCGCCGCAGCGGGGGCACATCTCGCGCTCGGTCGTGCCGTCGTCCTCGTAGAGCTCGTGTCGCGCCATCTCAGGCCTCCTCCGCCGTCTCTTCGTCGGCGACGATCTTGTTGCGCTCGAGCATGTGGTCCTGCTCGACGTCGCGGGCGTGGTCGGCGGACTCGTAGACCTTCGCCTCGCCGACGGTCTTGCGCATCCCGAACTTCGTGTCGAGGTTGCGGACGACGACCTCCTCGGCGTCCTTGTTGAGCTTCGCTGCGAGACTGTCGCGGACGGAGAGCCGAGAGGGCGTGGCTTCGTCGTGGACGAGTTCGAACGTCACGTCGGTGCGGTGCAACATCGGGTTCTCGTCTTCTTCGATGATATCGACGTCCATGGTGTGATCAGTTACCTCTTACTTCTCCTCGAAACGGGTAAAAGGATTTCGAACGACCTTTTTCGCGCTCGGGGTCGCGCGCGGAGCGAGCGAATCTCTCGCCCCGAAAAGCTCGCCCCGAAAAACTCGGGGCCTCGCTCCGTTCGGCCGCGCGAACCGCTCACTTCGTTCGCGGGTGTTCCGTGCAGTTGACAACCGCTCCGCGGTGATGGACACGAACCGCTACGCCAGCAGTTCCAGCGCGCGCTCGCCGTCGCCGTCCATTCGCAGCAGCAGTTCGCGGAACTGCGCGCGAGCGTCCTCGTCGACGACCACGTGGACCATCCCCTCGTCGGGCTGGCCGTAGACGACGCTCGCACCGTCAGGCGCGGCGACAACGGCGGGCAGCGTGGCGAGGTCCTCCTCGCCGTCGACGACGATGGTCGTGGGGCGATCGCTGGCGATCGCGTCGCGAAGCGCCGTGAGCAGGTCCGCCGTGAGCGTGGCGGCGGGGTTCTCGACGGTGACGGTGTCGACCGCCGCCCGATCTACCTCCTCGCTCTCGATCGTCTCGCTGACCTCGCTGTCGACGGCCTCGCGCTTCGTGCGGCCGTCGACGACGGCGACGTCCGGGGTGCGGCCGACGCGTTCGAAGTGGTAGGTGACGATGTCCCCGACGGCGACCAGCGGTCCGGTCACGTCCGCGAGGACGCGCTCCGGGTCGGTCTCGACGGGGCCGAACGGGTCTTTGAACGCACCGCGGAGGTCCTCCGGCAGCGCCAGGAGGGGGTCGGCGTCCGACGCCGGCTCGTCGGTCGTCACGCTAGCGGACCTTCAGGGCGTACGCGCCCTCCTCGTCGACTTCCATCTCGGTGGCGATCTGGCTGGTCTCGGGGTGTGCGATGTACACGTAGCCGGCCCAGTCCTCGGTGAGGCTGCTCGACCCGCACGAGGGGCAGGTCTCGACGTTGGGTTCGACGACGCGGTGGCACTCGCGGCAGACGAGGCGGTCTTCCGCCATGCTCACTCACCCGTCGCGGCCTGGCGCTTCTGGCGCTCCTCTTCGAGCCACCCGTGCTTGCCGAGGCCGACCTGCTTCGCGGTCAGCCCGATCTTGCTGTCCCGGGGGTTGCGCTCGTCGATGCTCTTGGTGACGATGCGCGCCCGGACGGCGTCCTCGACGCCGAGCGTGCGGTTCGACTCGTTCGAGGCGAGCTGCTGGTTCTCCGCGTCGAACGCGAGGTACTCATCGGAGATCTGCGAGACGTGGAGCAGGCCGTCGACGGGACCGATCCCGACGAACGCGCCGAACTCCACGACCTCGACGACGTTGCCGTCGACGACCTCCTGCATCTGGGGGTCGTACGTGACGGCGTCGAACTCCGCCTCGTAGTAGACTCCCGGTCGGTTCGGGAGGACCGTTCCCTCCCCGATGTCGTGGACGTTGACGACGCTGACGACGCTGCCAACGTCCTCGTCCATCCGGCCCTCCAGCTTGTCCTGGAGGAGGCGTTTCACTAGCTGTGGCGTGACGTCTGCGAGCTCCTTCGGAGGCACCTCGACGGTGTCCTTGAGCCTGACCCGTTTGTACATGGATTATGGTTGAGTGACTGCAAGTTTGTTCTTGCCCCTTAAACCAATTACTGGGACGCCCGCGTCGAGCACGCGGTCCTTCAGGGGCTTGTCGTTCGTGACGACGTAGTCGACGGTGCCCTCGCGGGCGAGTTCGACGATGGCGTCGTCGGCGTACGATTCTTCCGTGTGGAGGAGGAGACAGCGGTCCGTCGCCAGGTCGTGGCCGACGCTCGCGGCGATGCCCTCCTCGCCGCCGGTGTCCGAGAGCTTCCGCAGCTCCTCGGCGACCGCCTGCGGCGCGACCGGTTCGTAACCGGTCAACAGCCGGTCGAGTTCGTCGAACAGCCGCACGTCGAGTTCGACGGGCATCATGAGCGCGTTCGTGTCCAGGGCGACGGTCGTCATCTACCCCGTGAGCGTGCCGACGCCGATGAGCCGCCAGCGAGCGCCGATGCGGCGGTTGATCGCGATCTTCGCGCCCTCGGGGGCGCAGACGGGCCGCTTGAGCGCGACCTCCGCCTCGTCGCCGCGGGCGCTGGTCACCGACCCGACGGTGGTCGCCGTGCCGATGGTCATCATCAGCGGTTCGCCGGTGCTGATGTCGTCGACCTCGCCGCCCTCCATCTCGCCCACGACGCGGTCGAGCAGGTCGACGTCCATCGTGAACGACTCCCAGGTCGGTGGGAGCGTTCCGGGCGGACCGGCCATCTGGCCGGCCAGCGCGTCGCCTTTCGTCAGGCTGGGGTCGAGCCCGGTGCCGACGCCGAGCAGGCCGCCGGGGAACACCTCGTCGGCCGACTCGCCGCCCGCCTGGAGCGAGCGGATCGTCGTCGTGATCGGCCGGTACTCGGACTGGCCGCCCTCCTCGACCTCGCGGCCGGGACGGATCTCGATCTCCTCGTCGTTCTCGAGACGGCCCTGCACGAGGCTACCGCCGAGAACGCCGCCCGAGAGATCGTTCCAGGTCGTCCCCGGTCGGTTGATGTCGAAGCTGCGCGCGACGTGCATCCGAGCGTCCTGCTCGGGGTCGCGCTCGGGCGTCGGGATCTCGCGCTCGATGGCGTCGATGAGGAGGTCGACGTTGACCTCCTGCTGGGCGCTGATCGGGACGATTGGCGCCCCCTCGGCGACGGTGCCCTCGACGAACTCCTGGATCTGCTCGTAGTTCTCGCGGGCCTGGTCGGCGTCGACCAGGTCGACCTTGTTCTGCGCGATGACGATGTTGTCGATGCCGATGATGTCGAGCGCGCTCAGATGCTCCGCGGTCTGCGGCTGTGGAACGGGTTCGCTCGCGCTCACGACGAGCACCGCGCCGTCCATGATCGCGGCGCCCGACAGCATCGTCGCCATCAGCGTCTCGTGGCCCGGCGCGTCGACGAACGAGACGGTGCGAAGCACCTCCGTGTCGACGCCGTGTTCCGAGCACGTCTCCTCGACGGTGAACGCTTCGGGCTCGTCGCCCTCGGGACAGCGGCGGAACGTCGCGTCCGCGTAGCCGAGGCGGATCGAGATCCCCCGCTTCATCTCCTCGCTGTGCTGGTCCGTCCACTCCCCGCTGAGCGCCTGGACCAGCGTCGTTTTGCCGTGGTCGACGTGGCCGACGAGTCCGATGTTCACCTCCGGTTGCTGGTGTGTTCCTGGCATGAAACCTCCTGAAAGTAATCTTGGTACAGTTTCGCCCCGAACGACTGATAAACCTACTGTTCTCTGCGCGTCTCGCTCCCCCGTCGGGCGCTACCACGCACCGCGAGGCGGAGGGCGGGGCGGATCGCTGACCACCGACACAGTTCTGTGCGATCTGCGTCGCTGCGCGTCGAAAACGCGGCAAATGTAACGCATCCTACATAACTGTAATTGAGCTAACGCTTTAGGGGGTAGCAACCGATGGCGCACGTATGAGCGAAGCGAGCGAAGCCGGCGAACCCGACCTCCAGCACTGCGAGGACTGCATGACGCCGGCGGAGGCGTTCTCCGTGATCGGCAACGAGACGCGCCTGTCCATCCTCGAAGCCCTCTGGAAGGCCGACGAGCGGCCGGTGAGCTTCTCGGACCTGCGGAAGGCGGTCGGCATGCGCGACAGCGCGCAGTTCAACTACCACCTCGACAAGCTCCGCGGGCAGTTCGTCCGGAAGACCGACGACGGCTACGGCTTCCGCCACGCCGGGTGGGCGGTCATCCACGCGGTGCAGGCCGGGTCGATCAACGAGCACCCCCGGATCGAGCCGTTCCCCGTCGAGGGCGACTGCGCCGACTGCGGCGAGGGCCTGCAGGCGAGCTACGACGACGAGCGCATCGTCGTCGACTGCGCGGACTGCGGGCGGATCCACGCGGACTACCCGTTCCCGCCGGGCGGCCTCGACGACCGCACCACCGACGAGGTGATGGCCGCGTTCAACCAGCGCGTGCGCCACCTCCACTGCCTGATGGCCGACGGGGTCTGTCCGGAGTGCTCCGGCACCGTCGAGACGAACATCGTCCGCGACCCCGCGAAGTTCGACCTCGACGTGGCGGTCCGCCACGAGTGCCGGCGCTGTCGCCACCAGCTCACCACGTCCGTCGGGCAGGTCCTGCTCGACCACGCCGAGATCGTGTCGTACTACCGCGACCACGGGATCGACCTGAATCAGGTGCCGTTCTGGACGCTCGACTGGTGCACCGACGACGAACACACCGTCGTCCTCGACGACGACCCGTGGCGGATCCGGCTTGAGATCCCCGTCGACGACGAGACCCTCTCGCTCACCGTCGACGCGGACCTCGTCGTCGTCGGCGTCGAGCGCACGCCCGTCGAGGGCGAGGGAGCGCGGTCGACCGCCTGAGCGGCTGAAACGAATTTCAGTAAGGCGGCCTACAGAAATGTTTTTCAGATTACACTTTTGAGGGTGGCGGTCCTCTGTCCAAGTGAGAAGGGAGATGACCGCGAAACCCACTGCCGCACGTCGCGACCGCAGCAGCACCGTTCGAACGCCCGCACCGACCGGGAGCCTCGCCGACCTGGTCCGCGCAGCCAAGCGCACCGTCGCCGGCCTGCTCGCCGCCGCCTTCGCCGCGCTCGTCGTCACCGGAGCCGTCGCGTTCCTCACCAGCTTCGAGGGGGCGTACGCCTTCGCGCTGGTCGCCGCCGTGGCGCTCGCGTTCGGCACCGCGTGGGCGCTCCCGTTCCTCGTCGTCCGCGCCGTTACCGCCGCGCTCGTTCGCCTCGACGGCTGATCCCGCCCTTTTCTTGACCCCTGACGACCCGACCCGCTGTTTCGTCTTCTCTCTATCCGCCGTCGCCGCGAGCTGAGTCGCCAACTCGGTTCCGGCGCACCGAACGCTGCTCCCGGGAATTTCGAGAAACCGGCAATCTCTAGTTAGGGCTAGTGAATATATAGTTTAGACTCGTCTAATTCATGTATGGTATCGATCCGCACGCTGACGGGCAGCAGTAGCTCCGGAGCGGTAACCGACGGCGGCGGAGGCGAGCGGATGTGACTGACGTCGACTACGGCGATGCGGCGAGGCTCACGTCGGCGCTAGAGGACCGGCTGACCGCGGCGATCGCCGGGGACGGTGTGAGCCGGCGAACGGTTCTCGGCGGCCTCGGGGTCGCCGGGAGCGCCGCGCTCGGTCTCTCCGGGCCGGGTGCCGCAGGCGGCGGCCACGACGAGGATGGACACGGGAACTTCGGGGCGAAAGGGGAGTACGACGACCGGTCCTTCGACCCGCACGAGTACCTCCGGACGTTCAACACCGGCCACGAGGGGCGGGACGGGGTGAACGAGGGCGTGTACGAGGAAAACGGGCGGACCGTCCGGCACTTTACGCTCACCGCGGTGGACACGACGATCGAGATAGCGCCGGGCGTCGAGTTCGAGGCCTGGTCGTTCGACGGGCAGGTCCCGGGCCCCACGCTTCGCGTCGTCGAGGGCGACCTGATCCGCGTCACGTTCCGGAACCGGAGCCGGCACGCGCACACGATCCACCCGCACGTGAAAAACGTCGACCCGGGGATGGACGGCACGCCGCAGACCGGTCCGGGCGTGCTCGACACCGACGAGGCGTTCACCTACGAGTGGGAGGCCCAGCCGGCGGGCGTCCACTTCTACCACTGCCACTCCCTGCCGCTGAAGGAGCACCTCCACCGGGGGTTGTACGGTGCGATCGTCGTCGACCCCGACCCCGACCGCGTCCGCGAGAACCCGCGGGAGTACGTCTCCGGACACCACCCCGTCTCCGACGAGTACGCGGCCGAACTCGTCGATCGGGCGAAGACGCGCAACCACGAGTACCCCGAGAACGACCGCTACGACGAACTCGTGATGGTGATGAACGGGTTCGACACGAACTTCGACGGCGAGAACGAGGTGTACGCCGCCAACACCCGTGCGTTCGCGTACGGCGTCGGGTCGACCGACGGGAACGGTGAGTGGGAGGAGGGCGAGACGAAACGCCCCATCCAGATCGACGGCGAGGGGCGCCAGCGGGTGTACCTGATCAACGCGACGGAGTTCGACCCCATCAACTCCTTTCACACCCACTCGCAGTTCTTCGACTACTACGACCACGGGACGACGCTGGAACCGACGCACGGCACCGTCGACACGGTCATGCAGTGTCAGGCGCAGCGGGGCGTGATCGACCTGGACTACGGCGACCACGAGCCGGGGCTGTACATGTTCCACGCCCACCAGTCCGAGTTCGCCGAACTGGGCTGGATGAGCTTCTTCGAGGTGGTCTGAATGGCGGGCGACGACCTCTCTGCGGACGGCGGGACCGCCGCCGACCGCGCCGACTCCGTCGGCGTCCCGCTCGGACTCCCCCGGTGGGTCGCCGCGGCGGTCCCGCTGGTGCTGCTCGCGCTCGTGGTCGCGTGGTTCCTCGTCGCGCCGCCGCTCGGAGGCGTCCAGTCCGGGGAGCCGCTCCCCGACGTGTCGGTAAGCCACGCCACCCTCCCGGACGACGGGAGCGTCGTGTTGCACGTCGTGAACAACGGTCCCGACTCGGTGACCGTCTCGCAGGTGCTCGTCGACGAGGCGTACTGGCAGCACGCGGTGACGAGCGGGGGCGAGGAGGTGCGCACGCTCTCCCCGGGCCAGAGCGCGGAGATCCGCATCCCGTACCACTGGCAGCCGGGGTGGGACCTGGAGGTGGCGATCGTGCTCGCCGACGGGACGACGGTCCACCACGACGTCGTCGCGCCCCAGCCGACGCCGGGGATGACGGCCGGGACGCTCGGGACGCTCGCGGTCGTCGGCCTGTTCGTCGGGGTGATCCCCGTCGCCCTCGGCATGCTCTGGTTCCCGTTCATGCGGAGCATGAGCGACCGCCGTCTCCACGCGGTGCTCGCCTTCTCCGCCGGCGTCCTCGCCTTCCTCGGCTTCGACGCGGGCTTCGAGGCGTTCGAGGTCGCCGAAAGCGTCCCCGGCGCCTACGAGGGGCAGTTGCTGGTCGTCCTCGGCGTCCTCGGCGCGATGCTCGTCGTCCAGTCGGTCACCGCGCGGACCGACGAAGGCGGGCGGAGCGCTCTCGCCGTCGCGTACGCGGTCGCCGTCGGCATCGGCCTCCACAACCTCGCGGAGGGGCTCGCGATCGGCAGCGCGTTCGCGCTCGGCCGGGCGTCGCTCGGCGCGTTCCTCGTCGTCGGCTTCATGATCCACAACGTCACCGAGGGGCCGGCGGTGGTCGCGCCGGTCGCCGGCGACGACCGACCCCCGCTCCGTCACTTCGTCGCGATCGGCGCGATCGCCGGCGCGCCGGTGATCCTCGGCGGCTGGATCGGCGGGTTCGCGTACTCGCCGACGCTCGGCGCGTTCTTCCTCGCGGTCGGCGTCGGCGCCATCGCGCAGGTCGTCTGGGAGATCGCCGGCATGGTCCGCGACCGCGGGGGCCGCGTCGGGAGCCCGACGAACGCGCTCGCCTTCCTCGGCGGCCTCGTCGTGATGTACGCGACCGACCTGCTGGTGATGCTCTGATGGCGTCCCGTCGGGCGTTCCTCGCGGCCGCCGGGGCGACCGTCGCAGCCGGCGTCGCCGGCTGTTCGAGAGCCGGCGACGATGCGACGGTCCGCACGACCGACGCGTTCGCGTTCGACCCCGAGTCCCCGACGGTCGCGTCCGGCGGAACGGTCACGTGGACGAACGAGAGCGGCGTCGGTCACACCGTCACGGCCTACGAGCGGCGGATACCCGACGGCGCCGACTACTTCGCGAGCGGCGGTTTCGGCTCGGAAGCGGCCGCCCGAGACGACGTCGAGGGCGGCATCGTCGACCCCGGAGAGACGTACGAGACGACGCTCGACGCGGCCGGCGAGTACGAGTACTTCTGCGTCCCGCACGAGGGGTCGGGCATGACCGGCGTCGTCGCCGTCGACTGACCGCGAGCCTTTTTTCGCCCGCGCCCCTCCCTTCTCCCGTGCGAGAGTACGGGTTCGAACTGGCCCTGTGTGCCCATCTGGAGGACGACGAGACGCTCGTCGCCCGACAGCTCGGCGGCGGCGTCGCCGCGCCCGCGAACCGCGTGCTCGACGTCGTCGCCGTCGCCCCCGGCCCCGAGTTCGAGGACCGGACCCGGATCACCCCGGAGCGTATCCCGGCACCAGCCGTCGAGAGCAACGTCGGCCCCGGCCGCTTCCGGTACTGGAAGGACGCCTTCGACTGTCACCCGGACCGCGCCCGGGGCGCCGTCGACCGCGCCGTCGACCTCGGCTTCTTCGAGCGCGAGCGCCGCGGCGGTCGCGACTACGTCCGACAGGTGGCCCGTTACCCCGACTGGTTCGGGGGGATACGCGCTATCGAGAACAAGCCCGACCTCGGCGCGCCCGGCGACCTCTACACGCAACTCCGCAAGGACGTGAGCCTCGCGCTGGTCGACGAGGTGGTGCTCGCCACCGAGAGCCACGTCACCCGCGCCCACCTCAACCGCATCCCCGACGAGGTCGGCGTCTGGCGGTTCGACCCAGACGAGGGGGTCGAGGTGATCCGCGAGCCAGCCCCGCTCCCGACCGACGAGACGGGGATCGAACTCATCGAAGAACGACCCGGACGCACGGAGGTGCGACCGATAGACGCCGACGAGAAGGCGCGCTACCGCCGCCGTCTCGCCGAGCGCGCCTACGGCAAGGGCTGGCGCCCCCGCGAGCTGCCCGCCTGCGAGCGCGCTGCCGCGACCGCCGTCGACGGCGGGGACGGCCTGCCCTACTGCGCGTGGAAAGGGCGCGTGGTCGACCCCGGGAGCGAGTGCGGCGGCGACTGCGACGGCCGCGTCGCCGCCGACCCGCCGGCGTTCGACCGCGAGAGAGAGCGGGCCGCGCGCACGCCGTGGGTCGCCGACCCCGACGGCGCCGCCCGGCGTCAGGCCGGCCTCGACCGGTTCACGGACTGATCGGCATCGGATTCCGGGAGAAGTACGGTTCGAAGAACGTTCGCTGCGGGTCGGGTTACGACTCGGCCTCGCTCAGCCAATCGGGCTCCTCGACCTCGGTCGAGCCGACGTTCGACGTCTCGACCTCGTAGGTGACGGTGGTGTCAGAGTCCCCCTCCTCGACGGTGTAGGTCAGGTCGTACTGGCGGACGACACCGTCGGCGTCGACCAGCATCGTCGCGGAGACGTTCGTGACGTTCTCGGCGTCCGTGCCCGCACCGACGAGGGCGGTGACGTTCGCGACGCCGGTCGACTCGTAGCGGGTCACGCCGACGCCGTCGAGTTTCTCGGTGCCCTCCTGGCTCCACTCGACCCCGTCGACGAGGGAGGCCTGGAACGAGGGCGTCGTGTTCACGGGCTGGACACTCCCCTGCTCGGAGGAGGCGTACTCCGCGTTCTCCTCGTCGCCGCCGCGGACGGTCTTCTCGTAGGAGGTGTTCCCGCTCGTGTACTTGTAGGTGGTCTGGTTGCCGAAGATGTTCGACTCCTGAACGGAGTACGCGTCGCCGCTCTCCATGTCCGCCTCGAGGTGGGCGTCTATCGACAGCGACGATTCGCCGTCCGCGGCCTCGAAGGCCACGTCGAACGTGTACGACCCCGCGGCGTCTATCGCGTCCACGTGGTCCGACGCGACGGTCTCCCCGTCGAGGTCGTCGCCGGATTCGGTGTACGGGTCGACGTCCGCCGATCCGGCGTCGCCGCCGTCGCCGCCCATCCCGGGGAGCTGGGCGCAGCCGGCGGACGCGACGAGCAGCGCGACGAGCGCGACGGCGAAGAGCCGCTTCGCGGTCGACGTATCGAGCGATCTCATACCCGTTCTCGCCGACGACCCGCCTTCATCCTATCGGTTCGGAAAGGGGTTCCGGGCGCGGCGACCGCGGGCCGGCTACTCCTCTCCGTCCTCTTCGGCGGCGAACTCCGCCCGGAACCGCCGGAGGAGCGCCAGCACCACGGCCGTTCCGGCGACGACGGCGGCGAGGCCGAGCCAGTCGACCTCGTCGCCCGCGAGCAGCGCCCCCGCGAGGTAGCCGGCCCCGACGACGGCGACCAGCGACACCAGCCGCGAGGCGTCGCCGAGGCCAGTCACAGTCGGAACACCTCCCCGTCGACCGCGAGCGGGTCCGCGAACGCCTCGTCGGCTGGGTAGAAGTGGGCGACGTGGACCAGCCGCGTCCGGTCCGCGCCGAGGTCGTCGGCGAGCGCCAGCGCCCCCTCGCGGGTCATGTGCTTCGTCCCGAACGTCCGGGGAACGCCGTCAGGACCCTCGTGGCGGCCGCCGATCGGGTGGTGCTCGCAGAGGCTCGCCGGGACGATGGCGTCGGCGAACAGGAGGTCCGGGTCGGCGAGGCGCTCCCGCGACGCCTCCGGGACGGCGTAGCTCGTGTCGCCCGAGAGCGAGAGCTTCGCGCCCGTCTCCGGGTCGGCGACGACGACGCCGTAACACAGAAGCGGCGGGTGGTCGACCGGGACGAGCGTCACGTCGAGGCCGCAGGTCCGGACCGTCGAGAGTGGCGCGGTCGGTTCGACGGACACGGCGTCGAGGTAGTCGTACCGCCGCGAGACCGTCTCCGCGACGCTCTCGCCGGTCTGAGGGTCGGTCTCGTCGGCGGCGTACACCGGCGCCTCGTCGAGCAGGCGGTACGCGTTCCCGAGGCCGTCTAGGTGGTCGAAGTGCACGTGGGTGACGACGACGGCGTCCGGCAGGTCGACCTCCTGTGTCAGAAACTGGTGGCGGAAGTCGGGACTGGCGTCGATCAGCAGCGACTCGCCCGTCCGCTCGTTGCGGACGTGGACGGAAAACCGGGTGCGTTCGACGCCGAGTTCCCGCGCGCGCCGGCAGGTGTCGCAGTCGCAACCCGGCGTCGGCGTCCCCGTCGTGTCGCCGGTGCCCAGCAGGGTGACCTCCATTCGGTTCGAACTGCGAGCGCCGGCGTGCTAAAGGCCGCGGTTCCGGCGAGGCGGCGCGTCGACGAAGTTCGCCGCAGCCCGCGCCGGCCCGCGGCGGTCAGTGGTCGTGCGAGTGGTCGTGTCCGCCGCCGCCCGAGCCGCCGATGTCGCCGCCGGCGACCAGCGCGTCGTGGTCGCCCTCGATCATGTCCATGTTCTTGAGGGTGTCGCGCTCCTCGAAGTCGGTGACGGCGTCTTCGAGGTCCTGCTGGGTGAGCGTCGTGCGCTCCTCGGTCAGCGCGTCCAGCACCGCCTCGCGTAGCACCATCCGGAGGTCGCTGCCGGTCAGCCCCTCCGTCAGCTCCGCGATCCCGTCGGGGTCGAACTCCTCGATGTCCATCGCCCGGGTGATCACCCGGAGGATGTCCGCCCGCATCCCGCGGTCGGGCTTGGGGAAGTTGACGATCTCGTCGAAGCGCCGCCACGCCGCCGCGTCGAGCTGGTCGGGGTGGTTCGTCGCGCCGATGAGGAGCACGTCGTCCTGGATGAGGCTGATGTCGTCGATGCTCTTGAGCAGGGTGTTGACAGCGCGCTTGATGGCCGCGTGCTCGTCGGAGGCGCGGGTCTTCGCGACGAAGTCGAACTCGTCCATGAAGAGGATGCAGGGGGAGAGCCGCTTCGCCACCTCGAACACCTTCTCGACGTTCTTCGCCGTCTCGCCGAGGTACTGGCTGGTGATCATCGACAGCTTCACCTCGACGAAGGGGAGGTCGAGGTTGTGGGCCAGCGCCCGCGCCGTCGAGGTCTTGCCGGTGCCCGGCGGGCCGACGAACAGCAGCTTCCCGATCTCGCGCAGCCCGATCTGCGCGAGGTACTCGCGGTGCTCGATCGCTTTGACGATCTTGTTGATCTCGCCCTCCTGGTCCTCGGTGAGCACCAGCTCGTCGAGGGTCATCTCGATCTCCTCGGGCGCGCGGATGTCGACGAGTTCGAGCATCTCCTGCTCCTCCTCGTCGTCGAAGTACTCCGAGAGCAGGCTGTCGATCCACACCCGGTCGGCCTGGATCGGCCGGTTCGCGTCGCGGGCGCGCTCGTAGTCGACGTCGGCCTCGTCCTCGAAGGCGTAGGCCAGCGTCGGGTTCCGGGCGATCCGGTTCTCGTCGGCGCGTTCGAGGAACCACTCCTCCGCCATGTCCGGCTGCGCGAGCGAGATGGAGCCCGAGAACTCGTCACGCTCGGTGAACATCAGGTCGGAGATGGCCTCCCACGGCCGCTCGATGCCGGTCGCCGCGCGGGCGTTGCTGTTCGTGACCGACAGCGGCCGCTCGATGCCTCCCGGACCGTCCTCGTCTCCGCCGGTCCAGAACACCTTGCGATACCGCGGCGGCAGGTCGTTCTCGTCCAGATCGCGTTCGTCGTCGTACACCCGAGTCGTCAACAGGAACTCGACGACGTCAAGCGCCCCGTCGTTCATTCCCCGAAGAGTTGGTGCGGGGGAATCTTAAGGCCGTCGAAGCGGGCGAGCGCGGCCGGCGGGGTCGCTCTGCACGACCGCCGGCCCCCGCTCGGGCTCGGTCGCCGGCAGTGCGAGCGTTGTCGGCCGTGCGAGCGTCGCCGGCCGCCTCAGTCGTCGAGGTAGTCCTCGTCGACGAAGACGACGAACGCGCTGTCGTGCAGGTAGCGTTCGTGCTGGTGGGCGCGGTAGCCGTCCAGCTTCGACTCGTACGCGGCGGCGTCGCTCCGCTCCGAGATGACCACCGGCGGCGGGTCGTCGTCGAACTCGCTCGCGTCCGTGGTGCTGTTCACGACCAGTTCGGCGTCGCTCCCCTGCAGGCGGTGCTGCTCGGCCTCGAAGTACCACGCGAGCGGGAGGCGCTCGAACCAGCCGCCCGGATGCGCCGGCGGCTGGTCCGCGTTCGACTCGTTCGGCGAGGCGAACTCGTCGCCGTAGTACATCACGTCGACGCCCTCGTTCTCGCGGGCGACGGCGTACACCGTCTCGAGCGTCGGCTTCATGTCCGAGGACGACTGCGCGTACTGGACCAGTTCGTTGTCGGTGCCGGCGGGGTCGCGGTAGGAGGTGTCCATCGCGGCGCCGCCGACCTGCGCGACCAGCAGCAGGACGAGGATGACGGCGGCCGAGACGCCGACCACGTCGCCGTCCTCGTACGCGTCGACGCCCCAGCGCCCGATCATCGCGAGGCCGACGGCGGCGGGGAGCGCGAGCGGTACCACGGCGTGGACGGTCGCCCACGGCGACGGGATGTCGGTGATGATCGGATAGCCGAAGACGCTCACCGCGCCGATGTAGCCGCCCAGCGCGACGAGGTCCCGCGGCCCCTCCGAGGAGTACCGGTCGGCGACGAAGCCGACGACGGCGAGCGCGACGAGGGCGACCGCGCCGGTCTCCATCGTGTCGACGTAGTCGTTCCAGTAGTAGAGGAACTCGTGGCCGTGGCCGGACCCCCACTGGTGGACGAACTTCGTCCAGCTCCCGACGAGCGCCTCCTCGACGACGGCGACGAACATGCCGGGCCGACCGGCGGCCAGTTCCTCCAGCGACCAGTACAGCCCCATCCCCTCCGTGTCGCCGTAGCCGGGGTAGCCGCCCTTCCGCGGCGCGTAGAAGAAGACGACGATCGCGAAGAACTCCAGTACGACGGCGACCGAGAGGAGGATCGCCCGCTTCCGGGCACGGACGGCGTCCGGGAGGTCGGTGAGCAGGCTGGCTCGCGCGTCCCGCGAGAGGCTCCGCACGGGGTCGAAGGTGAGCGCGCCGCTGGCGTAGCGGCGCAGTTCAGCGTAGGGGTTCTGACCGCGGACGCGGGCGAGGAACAGCCGGTGGTCGAGCAGCAGGGCGGCGGCCCCGAGGAAACAGAGCGCGTACACCAGCGCGTTCTCCTTCGTCGTGAACGAGAGCGCGTACGACGCCGTCGCGGCGAACAGGTACCGGTCCTTCCGCGTGTCGTACCAGCGGACGAACAGCCCGAGCGCGAAGAACGTGAACGCCGCGAGCAGGACGTCCGTCCGGTAGAACCGCGAGTAGTACAGCAGGATCGGGTTGCACGCGAGCACGACGGCTAGCGCGACGACCTCGCTGTCGCGCAGGCGGTCGCGGAACAGCCACGCCGACAGTGGGAGACAGGCGCCGATCGCGGCGACGACCAGCCGCATCGTGAAGTCGTTCGGCCCGAGCAGTGCGAACACCTTGCTGTTGACCAGGGGGAGGAACGGCCCGTGGACGATGGGGCGGTACTCGTGGAGGCCGGTTTCGAGGTACCGGAGCGTCCAGTAGGCAACGCGGGCCTCGTCCTGGTGGGCCACCCGCGACCCGAGGTCGTAGAGCCGCGCGAGGAAGCCGAACGACGTGACCGCGACGACCGCAAGCGCCGTCCCGCGGCGGCCGGAGAGGGCGTCGGGAACCGGGGACCTGCCGGTGGTCATGGTCGTCTCCAGACCCGTAGCGGCTAAATGGCTTGTGGGTTTCGGTCGCCCGGAAATAAACGGTCGACGCGTTCGATGCGCCGTAAACTCCTCGCCCGGGGGCTCGCCGTTCTAACGTGATTTAAGTTCATGAAGGTCGACTGTACGGGCATGGCAACAGACACCACCCCCGTCATCGTGAAGGCGTACCGGACGCCGCAGGGCAAGGAGGACGGCGTCTTCGCTGACGTCCGCAGCGAGGACCTGTCGATCCCGCTCATCAACGAGATCCTCGCCGAGACCGGCCTCTCCGGCGAGGACATCGACGACCTGATGTGGGGCTGCGCGCAGCAGCGCGAGGAGCAGGACAACAACCTGGCGCGGGTCATCGCGCTCCTGTCGGACCTGGGCGAGGACGTCCCCGGCACGACGATCAACCGCTGGTGCGCGTCCTCGATGCAGTCGATCATCTCCGCGTCCGACGCCATCCGCGCCGGCCAGCGCGACGCCATCATCGCGGGCGGCGTCGAGTCGATGTCCCGCGTCGAGATGGGCGAGAGCCACGGGTACATCCACCCGCGGATGGCCGAGGAGTACAACGTCGGCGAGCTCCAGATGGGGATGACCGCTGAGGAGGTCGCCGACCGCTTCGACGTCTCCCGCGAGGAGCAGGACGAGTACGCGGCCCGGAGCCAGCAGCGCGCCTGCGAGGCGACCGACGAGGGCCGCTTCGACGACCAGATCGTCCCGATCGAGACCGAGGACAGCACCGTCACCGAGGACGAGGGTCTGCGCCCCGGCACCACGAAGGAGAAGCTCGCCGAGCTCCCGACCGTGTTCAAAAGCGACGGCTCGGTCACGCCCGGCAACGCCTCGCAGATCAGCGACGGCGCGGCCGCGACGCTCGTCACGAGCAAGGCGTTCGCCGAGGAGCACGACCTGGAGATCATGGCCGAGGTCGGCTCGAACAACGTCGTCGGCGTCGACCCCCGGATCATGGGCGTCGGCCCCGTCCCCGCGACTGAGGGGCTGCTCGAACGGACCGGCCGCGACATCGACGACTACGACCTCGTCGAGCTGAACGAGGCGTTCGCCAGCCAGACCGTCTACAGCCAGCGCCAGCTTGGCGTCCCGGACGACAAGTTCAACGTCAACGGCGGCGCCATCGCCATCGGGCACCCGCTGGGCGCAAGCGGCGCGCGCCTGCCGGTGACGCTGATCCACGAACTGCAGGAGCGCGGCGGCGGCCGCGGCCTCGCGACGCTCTGCGTCGGCTTCGGTCAGGGCGCCGCCATCGAGTTCGAGGTGTAGGCCACCGCCCGCCGCGGGCGGTCCGGCCGAGATCTGCCGTGGGTCCTTTTCCGCCGTTTCTCGTCCATCACAGCGGCTCGTCCGCGACGACGCTCGCGCTCAGGGCGTCAGCACCACCTTGATGCAGCCGTCCTCCTTGTCGCGGAAGGTCTCGTACATCTCGGGCCCCTTCTCCAGCGGCTCCTGATGGGTGATGACGAAGGAGGGGTCGATCTCGCCGTCCTCGATCTTCTCGAGCAGCGGGTCGAGGTAGCGCTGGACGTGGGTCTGTCCCGTCTTCACCGTCAGCGCCTTGTTCATCAGCGGGCCGACGGGGACGTTGTCGGCGTGGCCGAGGTAGACGCCGGGAACCGACAGCGTCCCGCCCTTCCGGCAGCACTTGATCGCCTGCCGGAGCACTTCCGGCCGGTCGGCCTCCAGTTTCGCCTGCTGTTTCGCCTTGTCCATCTTCCCCATCACGCCCGTGCCGTGGGCCTCCGTCCCGACCGCGTCGATGCACCGGTCCGGCCCGCGGCCGCCCGTCATCGCCATCAGTCGGTCGTAGACGTCCGCCTCCTCGAAGTCGATCGTCTCCGCCTCCCCATGCTCCCGCGCCATCTGGAGGCGTTCCTGGACGCGGTCGATGGCGATCACGCGCCCCGCACCGAGCATCCAGGCGCTCTGGATCGCGAACTGCCCGACGGGGCCGCACCCCCAGACCGCGACCGTGTCGTCTTCCTCGATCTCGGCGTTCTCGGCGGCCATGTACCCCGTCGGGAAGATGTCCGAGAGGAACAGCACCTGCTCGTCCGGCAGGTCGGAGTCGACCTTGATCGGTCCCACGTCGGCGTAGGGCACCCGCAGGTACTCCGCCTGTCCCCCGGCGTAGCCGCCCATCATGTGCGAGTAGCCGAACAGCCCGGCCGGCGACTGCCCCATCATCTTCCGGGCGACCTCCGCGTTCGGGTTCGAGTTGTCACAGAGGGAGTACAGCTCCTCCTCGCAGAACCAGCACGACCCGCAGCTGATCGTGAACGGGACGACCACGCGGTCGCCCGCCTCCAGCGTCTCGACGGCGCTGCCCGTCTCGACCACCTCCCCCATCGGCTCGTGGCCCAGCACGTCGCCCTCCCGCATCGTCGGCACGTACCCGTCGTACAGGTGGAGGTCGGAGCCGCAGATGGCGGTGGCGGTGATCTCGATGATCGCGTCGTGCGGGTTCACGATCTCGGGGTCGGGGACCTCGTCGACGCGCACGTCCTCCGTCCCGTGCCAGGTGAGCGCCCTCATCGGTCCGTCCCCGCTCGCTCGCGGTCGGGACTCCGCCCGGCCCGCCGCCGTTCGATCGGTCGGTTCGCCGCCGCCGGTGAGAGATGAATCTGGCTCACTACCTGTTCACCGTTCACAGCGACCACACGGCGTTCATTAAAGATGTGTTCCGGCTCCGCGGAGAGATAGCCGGGCTGACAGGCGGTTTCTGCCCGCCGCGGCTTCCGCGCGTCGGCCGGCGCAAGCGGTCGGCGGCCGCGCCGCCTACACCAGGTCCTCGTAGCGCGCCCCGGTCTGTTTCAGCGTCTCCGTCGAGTAGAGGCGTTCGTGGTCGTAGGGGAGGTGTTCGGTCGCGAGTTCGTCTATCTTCTCGTCGACTGCGTCGGGGTCGCGGCCGTGGATCATCGTGAACACGCTGTAGGGCCACCCCTGCTCCTCGCGGCGCGGCCGGTGGTAACAGAGCGTGACGTACGGCAGGCCGCCGACGGCGGTGCCGCGGTCGTCGAGGTCCTCGTCGGGCACGTCCCACACCACCATGCAGTTGCTGTCGAACCCGGTGACGACGTGGTTGACGACGCAGCCGATCCGCTTGATGCAGCCGTCTGCGCGCAGGCGCTCGATGGCGTCGAGGACGTCGTCGACGTCGGCGCCCACGGCGTCGGCCACGTCGGCGTACGGCGTCGCGGTCAGCGGGAAGCCGTCCTGGATCTCCAGCAGGAGGTCGGCCTCGAACGCCGAGAGGTCGCCCGCCGCGTTCTCGCTGATGCGGGTTGCGTCGACGTCGGTTTCCCGCAGCGCTCGCGGAGTCGCTCCGCTCGCGGGTCCCGAGGAGCGCGGCTCCTCGCCGCTCTCCCTGGCGAACCGGTCGGAGTTCACCACGGGGAACTCGAGATCGATGTAGTAGTCGGTGAGCATCGGGAGGTTCAGCACCTCGCAGCCGGTGCGGTCCTCGATCTCGGCGAGGATCTCGTCGCGGCGTTCGAGCGACCCCGCGGTGACGACGAACCACATGTTCCACTCGTGGTCGCGCCGGTAGTTGTGGTTCACCTGCCGGTAGCCGTTTATCACCTCGGCCACCTCGTCGAAGCGGTCTGCGGGGGCCTGCACGGCCGCGAGCGTCGAACTGCCGATCACGGGCGGGTTCAGGACGGGGCCGAACCGGCGGAAGATCCCCTCGTCGGCGAGGCGTTCGACCCGCGCGAGCGCGTCCGCCTCGTCGGTGCCGACCGCGTCGCCGACCGCCTCGAAGGGGCGGCGCTCGACGGGGAACCCGCTCTGGAATCCGTCCACGAGTTTGGCGTCGCAGTCGTCGATCCGCTCGCGCCACTCGCCCGCCTGGAGGCTCATTGGTCGTTCTCGGGACGGGACGACCGTACCTTTTTCGGGTCCGGACTCTCGCCGGCGGCAGGTCCGTGGATACTTTGTTCCGCGGCACCAATGCACAGTACATGGTTTTCCCCGACTGCTCCGAGAGGACGATACTGCTGACGGGCGGGACGCGGGGTATCGGCCGCGCGGCGGCGCGAAAACTCGGCGAACTCGGCGCGACCCTCCTGCTCGTCGGTCGCGACGCGGAGCGGGGGGAGGCGACGACCGAGCGCCTCCGGCGGAAGGGAGTCGACGCCGAGTTCCTCCGCTACGACCTCGCCGAGCAGGCGGCGGTGCGGGACCTCGCCGCGACGGTGCGAGACCGCGTCGACGACCTCGACGCGCTGGTGAACAACGCCGGCCTGGCCCGGAGCAGCCGGAGCAGGACCGCGGACGGGATCCCGGTCACGGTCGCGGTCAACCACCTCGCGCCCTACCTGCTGACGCACGAACTGCTCCCGCTGCTGCTCGACGGCGAGCCCGCCCGCGTCGTCGTCACGTCCTCGGGGGTCCACGAGGGGGCGTCGCTCGACCCCGACGACCTCGACCTGCGGGGCGACTACGAGGGGTTCGACGGCTACGCCCGCACGAAGCTGATGAACGTCCTGTTCGTCTACGAGCTCGCCGACCGGCTCCACGGGACGGAGGTCACCGCGACGGCGTTCCATCCGGGGTTCATCCCCTCCAGCAGCCTCTACCGGGACAGCGCGTTCTACGTCCGCGCCGCGATGCGTCTGCTCTCGATACTCCCCGTCGGCAGCACCGTCGAGGACGGCGCGGAGGCACTCACTTACCTGACCTGCTCGGAGGACGTCGCCGGCGTGACCGGCCAGTACTTCGACGGGACGGAGCCGGCGGAGCCATCCGCGGACGCTCACGACGAGCGCCTCCGGCGGGCCCTGTGGACGGAGAGCGCGGAGCTCGTCGGCGTCGAACCCGACTGGCCGCGCGTCGAGCGCGAGATCTGAGCGGCGAACGATGTCCACCCTCCGCGTCAGGGAGTACGAACCGGCCGACGCCGAGGCCGTCTGGGCCGTCCACGAGCGGGCGCTCCGCGCGTCGCCGATCCCGTGCGTCGAGGACGCGCCCGCGGACGACGACCTGCGGGCGATCGCGGAGCACTACCTGGAGCCCGCCGACGCCGCGTTCCTCGTCGGCACCGTCGACGGCGAGGTGGTCGCGACCGGCGGCTACCGCGGGACGGACGACGAGACCGTCGAGATCCGCCGGATGCGCGTCGATCCCGACCACCGGCGGAACGGCCACGCGCGGCGATTGCTCGACCGCCTCGAAGCGCGGGCGGCGGCGGAGGGGTTCGAGCGGGCCGTCCTCGAAACGCACGAGGACCTGACGGCGGCGCGGGCGCTGTACGAGGACGCGGGGTACGCGGCGGTCGGCAGCTGGCCCCATCCGGCCGGGGACACGTCGCTGTACCGGTACGCGAAGCGCCTCTGACGGCCGCCGGAAACGGGACGCTTTTGCGGCGAGCGTCCCAACCCACGCGCATGGCCGAAGCGACCCCGCAGTACGGCGACTGGCCCCTGAAGCGGCTGATGACCGAGGTAGTCGGCTCCGGGCCCAAGTCCGCGGAGGACATGACCCGCGAGCAGGCCCGCGAGGCGTTCACCCGGATCCTCGGCGACGAGCCCGACCCGACGACGCTCGGCGCGTTCTGGCTGGCGAACCGCTGGAAGCGCAACAACGGCGAGGAGCTGGCGGCCTACACCGACGTGATGGTCGAGGAGTCCGTCCGGCGCGCCGAACCCGACGCCGACCCCGTCGACTGCGGCGCGAACTACGACGGCAAGGGCGACACGGCGATCCTCGGCGTCGCGGCCGGGGTCGTCGCCGCCGGCGCGGGGACGCCCGTCGTCGCCCACTCCGGGGACCGCGTGCCGACCCAGAAGCAGGACGCCTACAAGCACGTCCTCGACGAACTCGGCGTCCGCACCGAACTCGCCCCCGCCGAGAGCGCCGACATGGTCGACGAGACTGGCTTCGGCTTCTACTACCAGCCCGAGTTCAACCCAGGCGTCGACGACCTGGAGGACCGCCGCGACATGATGGGCGTTCGCACGTTCGTCAACACCATCGAGACGCTCGCGAACCCCGCGAACGCCGACGTCCACCTCGGGAGCTTCTACCACCTCGCGTTCGCGAAGAAGGTGACCGACACGTTCGCCGAGATGGAGACGGAGAGCCCCGACCGCGTCATCATGTTCCAGGGCATGGAGGGGTACGACGACATCCGGCCGGGGTACACGAAAGTGGCCGAATGGCGAGACGGCGACTTCGACGACTACGAGATAGAGACGCCCGAGTACGGCATGGAGTTCGAGGAGGCTGACCTCGAAGTCGACGACGTGGCCGCCGACTCCGCTGCGATCACCGAGTCGGTCGTCGCCGGCGGGCGCGACGACAACTTCGCCGACGCCGTCGCGGTCAACGCCGCCTTCCGCATCTACGCCCGTGACGACGCCGACTCGCTGGACGAGGGGCTCGAACTGGCCCGCGAGGCGATCGACGACGGGAGCGCCGAGGCGGTGCTCGACGACCTGCGAGCCTTCTGAGCCTCAGCCGACCGTTTCGACGCCCGTGATCTCGAAGCGGGCCCCGCCCGCCTCGCCCTCAGCGACGTCCACCGACCAGCCGTGCATCTCGGCGGTACGCTCGACGATCGCGAGGCCGAGGCCGGTGCCGCCGGTCGTGTAGCCGTACTCGAAGACCCGATCCCTGTCCGCATCGGGCACGCCCGGGCCGTCGTCGGCGACGAAGAACCCCGCGGCGTCGCCGGATTCACCGTCTATCGGGCCGACGCGCACCGCGGCGGCGTCGCCGCCGTGCTTCACGGCGTTGCCGAGCAGGTTCTCCAGCACGTGGCCGAGCAGCGTCGGGTCCGCGCGGATCGCCGGCGTCTCCGCCACCGCGAGCGTCGCCTCGCCGGCGTCGACCGACGCCCACGCTTCCTCCGTCGCGTGACGGAGGTCGACCGGTCGCGGGTCCGCCTCGTCCCGGCGGAGGAACACGAGCGAGTCCTCCACGATGGAGCCGATCCGGTCGAGCGCGTGCCGAACGGCGCCGGTGCGGGCGGGGTCGGCGTCGGTCTCGCGTTCGAGCAGGTCGAGTTCGCCCATCGCGACCGTCAGCGGGTTCCTGAGGTCGTGCGAGAGGACGCTCGCGACCGTCTTCAGGCGGTCGTTGCGGTCGTTGACTTCCATCTCGGCGATCTTTCGCTCCGTGATGTCGACGTGCATGACCAGCGCGTGCGCCGCGTCGCCGCGGACGAACCGGACCGCCCGCATCGTGAACCAGCGCGGCTCGTCCGGCGTGTGACAGGGGTACTCGTACTCGAACGACTCCCGGTCGCCCGCGAGCACCGCCCTGATGCCGTCGCTCGCCTCGCAGACGTCCGCGTCGGCGTCACAGACCGCCAGGTAGTTCTCCCCGACGAAGTCGACGGTCGCGGCGTCGTTCTCGGCGGCGAACTCGTCCCAGGCGCGGTTCGTGTAGGCGATCGTGCCGTCCGACTCGAGGACGGCGACCTGCGACGGGAGAGCGTCGAGCGCGGCCTCCTCCAGCGACGGGGGACCGTTCATACGGTCGGTTAGAAGTCAAGGGATATGACCTGTTCGGCCGAAACCGTCGACGGCGGCCGGTCGCGAGGCCCCGCGTCGCGGTCACTTCGGGATCGCGACGTTCGCCAGCTTGTCGCCGCCGACGACCGTCGCCTCGCGGGTGAGCGCGTAGAGGATCCCGTCGTAGTCGGCGGTGGCCTCCTGCAGCACCGCGTACGTCCCCGGGTCGTACAGCGTGCCGAGCGGCGTCCCGGCGGTCACGCGCTCGCCGATGCGGCGGTCGGGATGCGGCCGAAAGAGCCCCGAGTCGGCCGCGTCGACCCGGCCGAGGTGGTTGCGCGCGACGGTCCGGTCGCCAGTCGGTTCGGGAGCACCGGGGAGGATATCGAGGTGATGGAGGACGTTCAGCACGCCCTCGACGCCGGTCTCGACCGCGGGCTCGACGATCTGTTTGTTGTGCGCAAGTTCGGGCGTGACCGTCGGAATCCCCGCCTCGGCGGCGGCGACGCGAAACTTGCCGGCGAAGTTCCGCCGGTTCCACTCGTCGCCGGCGTCCTCGCCCGCGGGTTCGGCCAGCAGGAGGTCGGCGTCGAACGTCTCGGCCAGCGCGCGGGCGTCCCCGTCGCCGTCCATGAAGACGACGTGGGTCTGCATGTCGGGACTGCCGGTGTGGAGGTCGACGGCGGCATCGGCGTCGCCGGCGTACTCCCAGAGCGCCGCGGCCATGCGCTCGTGGAGCGTCCCGTCGGGGGCGCCGGGCCACACCCGGTTCATGTTCGAATGGACGCTGTCGAGTTCCTCCGGGGTCGTGTACGAAACGCGGTCGAAGGTGAGCGGGTTCGCCACCGGGACGGCGACGACGCGGCCGGACAGGTCGGCGCCGACGAGCCGGTCGTGAACGCGCCGGAGGACTTCGGTCCCGTTCACTTCCCGGCCGTGCTGGGCCGCTTGCAGGTACACGGTTGGGCCGTTCCGGTCGCCGTAGGTGTGGACGGTCGTCGCCACCTCGACGCCGGAGGGGAGGCGCGCGAGCGTCACGCGCTCGGCACTGTGCATGGTCGGACACTCGGCCCGCGACGCCTTGTACGTGGGGATCCCCGAAACCTCGGGGCGGAAAACGCCGAGGGCCTCAGGTTCGGTCGACGAAGTCGACGATCTCGTCGGCGACCGCCTCGCCGCGGTCCTCCTGCAGGAAGTGACCGCCGCCCTCGATCCACGTGTCGGGCTGCTCGTCCGCGGTCGGGAAGACGGACATGAGGTCCCCGCGGGCCGACCGCGTGATCGGGTCCGAGTCGGAGAAGAGGACGAACACGGGCTTCTCCCAGTCGGCGAACGTCGCCCGGGCGTCGCCGATCACGTCCGCGCCCGGCATGTCGGCCTCTATCGGCACGCGACTCGGCAGGATCCGCGCCCCGGCTCTGTGGTCCTCGTCGGGGAACGGCGCCCGGTAGGCGTGGAGCACGTCCTCGTCGAGGTCGGACGTGCAGCCGTCGGCGATTATCTTGGCCACGTCGAGTTCCGGCGCGTTCGCGGTCATCTCCTTGAACTCGTGCCAGACGTCGGGCATCGTCGTCGTCCCGTCGGGCATCCCGGTGTTCATCGGTACCAGCCGCGCGAACCGCTCGGGGTTGTTGGCGGCGACCGGGAGGCCGAGCAGGCCGCCCCAGTCCTGACAGACCAGCGTGACGTCCTCCAGGTCAAGCTCCTCGACGAACCGCTCGGTCGTCTCGTACAGCATCCCGTACGTGTACTCCTCGGGGTCGTCGTACTTGTCGGAGCGCCCGAACCCGATCATGTCCGGCGCGACGACCCGCCCGCGGTCGGAGAGCCGCGGGATCATCTTCCGGTAGAGGAACGACCACGACGGCTCCCCGTGCAGGCAGAGGAACGTCTCGTCGCCGTCGCCCTCGACGTCGACGTACGCCATCTCCGGCCCGCCGACGTCGACGTACTCCGGCTCGTACGGGAAGTCGGGCAGGTCCTCGAACCGACCGTCAGGTGTACTAACGAGTGACATGGTCGTCCCCACGACGATCCCCGGGATAGTTCTTGGTAAACCCGGATGAACGAAAGAAGCCTCGGAAGTCGCTGCCTCCGCGACCGGGCGGAAGAGCGGTTCAGTCGTCCGCCGTCGCGGCGTCCGGCCCGACCGCAGCCCGCTCGTCCCGCCACGAGAAGAGACTCGCCAGCGCGGGGCCGGTGACGTTGTGCCAGACGCTGAAAAGCGCCGGGATGAGCGCCGCCTCGGCGCTGAAGAAGGCGGTCGCGAGCGCCACCGCGAGTCCGCTGTTCTGGAGGCCCACCTCGAACGTGCAGGCCCGAACGCGGTCCTCGGCCATCCCCGCCGCGGTGCCGACGCCGTACCCCCCGGCGAGGCCGACCGCGTTGTGCGCGACGACGGCCGCGAGGACGGCCGCGCCGGCCGTCAGGATGTTGTCGACGTTCGCCCCGACGACGCCGGCGACGATGGCGACGATGGCGACCACGCTCACCGCGGGGAACACGTCGACGCCGACCTCGGCGGCCCTCGGCGCTCGCCGGTCGAGGTAGTACCGGATCGCGAAGCCGAGCAGCACCGGGATCAGGACGATCTGGACGATAGTGGTGAACATCTCCAGGAACGTCACTTCCAGGCTCTCGCCGATGAGCGCCAGCGTCCACGCAGGCATCACGACCGGCGCGGCGAGCGTCGTCACCGTCGTGATCGCCACCGAGAGCGCCACGTCGCCCTTGCCGAGGAACGTCATCACGTTCGACGCCGTCCCGCCGGGCGCGGCGCCGACGAGGATGAGACCGATACCGATCTCCGGCGGGAGCGAGAGCACCTGCACCAGCCCGTACGCCGCGGCGGGCATGATCAGCCACTGCGCAACCGCGCCGATCGCCACGTCCCGCGGGCGCTCGACCAGCCGCCGGAAGTCCGCGGGCTGGAGCGTCAGCCCCATCCCGAGCATGATGATCCCCAGCAGCGGGGCGACGTAGTCGAGCACCGGCAGGAACGGCTCCGGCGCGTACAGCGCCACGCCCGCGAACAGCAGTACCCAGACGACGAAGTACTTGTTCGCGACCTCGCTCACCTGTCGCAGTCGATCCACAGCCGTCACGTCGATCCCTCCGTACCTGTCATGGCGTAACGTCCACCAATGGTGATAGTTATCCCTGTCGATGTTCCCGAACGCGTTCCCCCCCGAGGGTTCGACTCGCTCGTCGCGGCGTCTCCAGTAGGGTTTTCAGGCGGGCCGCCCCACTCAACTGTATGAGTGACCTGACCGCGACACTGCACACCAGCGAAGGCGACGTCGAAGTACGACTGTTCGAGGACCGCGCCCCGCGCACCGTCGAGAACTTCGTCAACCTGGCGGAGCACGACCCCGCGGCCGACGCCGAGCCCGCGCCCGACACCGTCACCTGGGAGGACCCGGAGACCGGCGAGACGCGCGGCGACGCGCTGTACAACGACGTCCCGTTCCACCGCGTCATCGAGGACTTCATGATCCAGGGCGGCGACCCGACCGGTACCGGCCGCGGCGGCCCCGGCTACGAGTTCGAGGACGAGTTCCACGACGACCTGCGCCACGACGACGCCGGCATCCTCTCGATGGCCAACTCCGGCCCGGACACCAACGGTTCGCAGTTCTTCATCACCCTGGGTCCCCAGCCCCACCTCGACGACCGCCACGCCGTCTTCGGCGAGGTCGTCGACGGCATGGACGTCGTCGAGGAGATCGGCAACGTCGAGACCGGCCCGAACGACCAGCCCAAGAAGGACGTGGTGCTGGAGTCCGTGACGGTTCACGACGACGAGTAAGACCGTCGAACGAGCGGTTCGCTCGCGGCGCGACCCCGAACTGAGAAACGGCCGCGTTACTCGCCGTCCGCGATGGCCGCGAAGTCGTCCATCGGGATGACCGAGTAGTCGATGTTGAGCGTGTCCTTCGTCGCCCGGATCCGGCCGACGAACGCGGAGATCTCCTCCAGGGTCCCCTCCAGTACGAACAGCTCCATGCAGTGGTGGCCGCCGACGTGACTGTGGAAGTTCGAGGCGACGACGTCCTCGTGCTCGTGGCGGAGGTGCATCATCTTCTCCTCGACGCTGGTGGTCTCGTAGTCGAACAGGACGGTGACGACGCCCATCAGTTCGCGGTCCTCGAGGCGCCGGTCCTCGAACTCGCCGAGCAGGTTCCGGCTCGCCTCTCGGATCACTTCGCTCCGGCCCGTGTAGCCGTGTTCCTCGGCGAAGCGGTCAAGCCGCTCCAGCAGTTCCTCCGGCATCGAGACGCTGACGACGGTCATGTAATAATCCACCCTCGAATTCCTATTAAGAGTTATTACTTCACGCGGCTCAGAACGCTGGAGTTGCTATCGAACGGCGCACGGATCGGGCGCTGGCGGTCACCCGTCGCGGCGCTCTTCGAGGTGGTCGCGGAGGATCGTTCGGTGACAGCGCTTCTCGTCGGTGTTCTCGTAGCAGACGAGCGCCAGGTCCTCGCCGTCGCGGAGGCGCGCCAGCAGGTCGTCGACCGCGTCGCGTGCGTCCGGCGACGAGTCGAGGTGGGCACGGTACCGGGCTGCGAACTCGACGTCGTCCCAGGCGGCGTCGTGAGCCTCGGTCTCCGACGTTCCCTCGGCTTCCAGTTCGTCCCGCCGGTCGCCGAACTCGTCGAGCAGCGACGCTGGCGGGGCGAGCGCCGGTCGGTTCTCGTCCACCGCGGGCGAGAACCAGCGCGTCGGCCGGCGGACGACCCCCACCAGCGTCGCCCCGTCCGGGAGGTCCGCGAGGTCGTGCTGGAGCGCGGCGACGTACGTGTCGTGGAGCGTTCCGGCGGTCACGTGCGGGCGTTCGACCGGGACCGTGGTGAACGTTGGGGCGGGGAACCGTAAGCCGAAAGACCGTTCGCCCCCAGTATCACGGTAATGAGCGATCCGGACGAGGTTCTCGCGGCGAGCGACGTCGGCGAGAGCGACGCGCCGCCCGTCGAGGAGAAGCCGTACAAGATCATCTTCGAGGCGAACAAGTGCTTCGGCGCGGGCAAGTGTGCCGAGGTCGCCGACAACTGGGAGATGGACCTCGCGAGCGGGATGGCGAAGCCGAAGTCGTACTTCTTCGACGAGGGCGACCTGGACGAGAACGTCCGGGCCGCGGAGGTCTGCCCGGCGAAGAAAGGCGACGGCTGCATCCACGTGGTCGACCGCCGGACCGACGAGGAGATCGCGCCCGATCCGCACGGCGACGGCACGCTCTCCGTCGACTGGTGACATGCCGGCGAGCGAGCGGGGGGACCGCCACGGGCTCGACGACACCCGCGACCACCTGCGCCGGTTGCTGGGGTCGTTCGTCCCCCAGTGGCTGGCCCGCCGCGCGGTCGCCGTCGAAGTGCGGACCGACGCCGACCGCTACGAGGCCGGCGACTCGGTGGAGATGGCGATCGCGTTCAAGAACCGACTACCGGTCCCGGTGACGGTCGATACGCCGGGCAAGCGCCTCTGGGGATGGACGGTCGACGGCGAACTGGAGGCCAGCGACGAACCGCGGAAGCGCAGCACCGACGGCGGGTCGATCTCGTTCTCGCCGCGCGAGCGAAAGGAGATCACCCGGACCTGGGACGGTCGGTTCAAGCGCGTCGACGACCGGACGCGCTGGGTTCCGGCGGATCCGGGCACGTACGAGATCGCGGCGTTTCTCGCGCTCGACGGGGACCGGCCGTCCGACGCGACGACGATACGGATCGAGTAGGTCAGGGACCGCGGATCGCGGTGGCGTCCCCGCCGGAGCACGAGCGGCGCCGCGACCGCGCGGTCAGTGGACTCCGTCCAGGTCCTCCTGGTGGAGGTGACACGCGGCGAAGTGCCTGCCGTCGCCGTGCTCCGGCGGGACCTCGTAGGCGGGCTGCTCGCGGGCGCAGATGCTCTCCTCGGCGAACCACTCCCGGAGCATGTCGGCGGCCTCCTCCCACTCTCCCTCCCCGACGAGGCCGATCGCTTCGTCGACGACGTCGCCCGCCTGGCCGCGCGGATCGGCGTCGGCGAAGAACCGCTCGCGGATCTCGGTGGCGCTCGTCGCCTCGAACGTCCGCCGGTCGACCGCCCGCACGAACGCCCGGACGTTGTCCCACTCCGCGGACGAGAGGTCGTAGTCCGGCGGCGAGATCAGTTCGGGACAGCGCGTCCGGAACCGGCAGCCGCTCGGCGGCTCGATGGGACTGGGCACGTCGCCCTCAAGAACGCCGCGCGTCCCCCGCTCTCGCGGGTCCGGCACGGGGATCGACGAGAGCAGCGCCCGGGTGTACGGGTGCTGCGGGTTCTCGAACAGCTCCCGCTTCTCCGCGAGCTCGACGAGCTGGCCGAGGTACATCACGGCGACGCGGTCGCTGATGTGCCTGATGACCGAGAGGTCGTGAGCGATGAACAGGTACGTCAGCCCGAACTCGTCCTGCAGTTCGTTCATCGTGTTCAGCACCTGGGCCTGGATCGACACGTCGAGCGCGGAGACCGGCTCGTCGCAGACGATCAGGTCCGGGTTGACCGACAGCGCCCGGGCGAGGTTCACGCGCTGGCGCTGTCCGCCCGAGAAGGCGTGCGGGTAGCGGTTGTAGTGCTGGGGGTCGAGGCCGACCTTCTCCAGGAGCTCCTTGGCGCGGGCCTCGCGCTCCCCCTCGTCGCCGTACAGGTCGTGGGCCTTCATCGGCTCCTCGACGATGCGGCCGACCTTCATCCGCGGGTCCAGCGAGGACTGCGGGTCCTGGAAGATCATCTGCATGTGCCGGCGCTGCGAGCGCAGGTCATCGCCGCCCATCTCCGCGAGGTTGCGGCCCTTGAAGTACACGTCGCCGTCGGTCGGCTTCAGCAGGCGGAGGATGGTCCGCGCGAGCGTGGACTTGCCGCAGCCGGACTCGCCGACCAGCCCCAGCGTCTCGCCCTTCTCGATCTCGAAGGTCACGTCCTCGACGGCCCGCACCTGGTCGCGGTCGTACCTGAGCGGGAAGCCGCCGTCGGTGTCGACGGTGAGCCCCTCCAGGAACCCGCTCTCGCTGGTGAAGTACTTGGTGAGGCCGTCGACCCGCAGGAGCGTCTCGCCGAAGTCGACCTCTTCCTCCCCCTCGGGCATCGTCGTCCCGAGGTCCGGCGCCCCCCGACCGTCGGGGTCCAGCGCGTCACTCATCGCCGCCACCCCCGTCGGTCGTCAGTTCGGGGTCGCGCTCCGCCGGCTCACGGTCGCCGAGCGGTTCGCTCCCCCAGTACCCCGCCCTGAACGTCTCCTCGTGCTTGAGACAGGCGGCGCGGTGCGGGGTTCCCTCCTCGCCGGCGACGACGCGGTTGTCGGGGTGGACCTCGACGCACACCTCGCGCGCGTCGGGACAGCGCGGGTGGAACCGACACCCGCTCGGCGGGTTGATCGCCTCCGGCATCACCCCCTCGATCGGGTTCAGCTCCTCGACCGTCTCGTCCGGCCGCGGGATCGAGTCCAGCAGCGCGTTCGTGTAGGGGTGTTTCGTGTCGTAGAACAGGTCGTCGACGTCGGCCTGCTCTATCACCTCCCCGAGGTACATCACGTTGACGCGGTCGCAGATCTCCGCGACCACGCCCATGTCGTGAGTGACCCAGATGAAGCTCGTCCCGTACTTCGCCTGCAGGTCCTCGACGAGGTCGAGGATCTGCCCCTCGACGGTGACGTCGAGCGCGGTCGTCGGCTCGTCCGCGATGATGAGGCTCGGCTCGCAGGCGAGCGCCATCGCGATGAGCACGCGCTGGCGCATCCCGCCGGAGAACTGGTGCGGGTACTCGTCGTACCGGGCCTTCGGTTCGGGAATGCCCACCTCCCGGAGCATGTCGATCGCTTCCCGCTTCGCCTCCTTCTCGCCGAGTTCGCGGTTGATCTCGATGAACTCGCGCAGCTGGCCGCCGACGGTGAACACCGGGTTCAGGCTCTCCATCGGGTCCTGGAAGATGATCGCTATCTCCCGGCCCCGGATCCGCCGACGCATCTCCTGGTTCGAGAGCATCTCGTCGCGCTCCCGGAGCTCGCCCTCCGGACCCTCCTCGAAGCCGACGAGCGTCTCGCCTTTGAACCTGACCTCGCCGCCGACGATCTCGCCGGGCTCCTCGACGAGGCGGAGGATCGAACTCGCCGCGACGCTTTTGCCGGCGCCGGACTCGCCGACGATGCCGACGATCTCGCCCTCCTCGACGGTGAAGGAGACGCCGTCGACGGCGCGGACGGTCCCCTCCGCCGTGAAGAACTGCGTCTTCAGGTCGCGCACCTCCAGCAGTGGTTCGTCGGCGCTCATCAGTTGTTCACCCTCGGGTCGAGCGCGTCTCGCAGGCCGTCGCCGAGCAGGTTGAACCCGACGACGGTGATCAGGATCGCGATCCCCGGCCACACGCTGAACCAGGGGTTCGGCAGCATGTACCCCCGCGAGTTCGAGAGCATCTGCCCCCACGACGGTTTGGGCGGTTGGACGCCGTAGCCCAGGAACGAGAGCCCAGCGACGATGAGGATGCTCACGCCGATCTGCAGGGTCGCCTGGACGAGCACCGGTGCGAAGCTGTTCGGGATGACGTGCCGGAGGATGATGTTCCGGTCGCGGACGCCCGCGGCGCGGGCCGCCTCGATGTAGTCCTCCTCGCGGACGCTGACGACGCGCGACCGGATGAGCCGCGAGAACACCGGGATCGTCGTGATCCCGACGCCGACCATCGCGTACGTCAGGTCGCGGCCGAACGCGGCCATGAACGCGATGACGAGGACGAGAAACGGGATGGCGTACAGCGTCTCGACGCCGCGCATCAGCGCGTCGTCGATCCACCCGCCGTAGTAGCCCGCGACGGCCCCGACGAGCGTCCCGCCGACCATGCCGATCACGGTCGAGATGAACCCGACCTGGATCGCGATCCGGGTGCCGTAGAACAGGCGCACGAGGATGTCCCGGCCGCGGTGGTCGGTGCCGAGCGGGTGCTCCCACGTCCCCGTCCCGAACGTGTTCTCCATCCACGCCGGCGGGAGCAAGGCCTGCACGTTCGACGGGTCGTTCTCCGGATGCATCCAGTAGGTCCTCGCGAACCAGTACTGTTCGACCCCGAGATTGGCGAAAAACGAGTACTCCGCGAGGTAGTTGAAGACGACGGCGTCGACGTACGCGAACACCGCGATGACGGTCATCAGCGAGATGATCGCCAGCCCCGCGAGCGCCGTCGGGTCGCGCCGGATCTGGAAGAGCGTGTAGCTGATGCCGACGCGCGACTCGATCTCTTCTTCCTCGACGCCGCCCTCGCCGCGCCCCGAGGAGAGCATTTCGTCCGATTGCGTGTCACTCGTTGCCATGTTACTCTCGTTCTCCGTAGGTAACTCTCGGGTCGATGTAGGCGTAGGACAGGTCAGTCAGGATCACGCCGATCACGAAGGTGAACCCGAAGAACAGGGTCGTGCCCATCACGAGTTCGTAGTCCTGGTTGTTGATCGCCGTGATGATCAGTCGCCCCATCCCGTTGATACTGAACACCGTCTCCGTCAGCACCGCACCGCCGAGCGCGGACGTCAACTGGAGGCCGACGACCGTGATAACCGGAAGCTGTGCGTTGCGGAACGCGTGCTTCCGCAGGATCGTCGTCTCGCCGACGCCGTAGGCGCGGGCGAGTTTGACGTACTCCTCGTTCAGCACCTCAAGCATGGCCGATCGCTCGATGCGCGTCACCGCCGCCATCTGCAGCGTCCCCAGCGTGATCGTCGGCATGAGCAGGTGCTCGCCCGCGGTCACCAGCACGTCCCACTGACTGCTCGCCCCCGCGACGCTCGCCGGGTCGGCCCACGGCATGACCAGGTTCGTCGCCGGGAGCAGGTTCAGGTGGAACGAGAAGACGATGATCAGCAGCAGGCCGATCCAGAACGACGGCGTGCTGACGCCGATCAGGGCAACGACCCGCGAGACGTGGTCGGTCGGCTGGTTGCGCCGCTTCGCCGAGATGACGCCGAGCGGGATCGCCGTCGCGAGCGCGAACGTGAAACTCGATACGAGCAACAGCAGCGTCACCGGTATCCGCTCCGCGATCTTCTCGGTGACCGGGACGTTGTAGTAGAGGCTCCGACCGAGGTCGCCCTGGAGCACGTCCGCGACGTAGTTGAGGTATCTGATGTACAGCGGCCTGTCGAGTCCGTACTTCGCCCGGACCGCAGCGGCCTGCTCCGCGCTCGGCGACGGGCCGAGCATGATACTCACTGGGTCACCCGGGATCGCGTTGGTCAGCAGGAAGGTGATGGTGACGATGCCGAGCATCACCGGGATGGCCTGCAGTAGTCGCCGGATCGTGTAGCTTAGCATTCCCACGGGAGAGTCACCTCCGCTCGTGCCCGAAACGGAAGGGGGTCGGCGTCACTGATCGATGGAGACGTTGTTCCAGTCACTGACCAGACTGAAACTGTTGATCGGATGCGCTGCGAAGTCGTTGACGTACTCCCTGACGCCGAAGCTGTTCTTCAGGTTGTACGACGGGAGGTGCGCCCGGTCCTGCAGCATCGTGGTTATCGCCTCCTGATACAGCTGCTGGCGCGTCTCCCGGTCGGTGGTACGTCGGGCCTCGACGATCTGGTCGCTGATCTCGTTGTAGTACGTCCCGTCCGTGACGCCGTGGGACTCCTCGGCGAAGAAGTAGTACGTGTAGTCGTCGGGGTCGATCGCCGCCGACCACCCGAGCGTGTACATGTTGTAGTCGTCGGGGTCGCCGCTCACGTACTGGTCGAGGAACGCCCCCCAGTCCAGCCGCTGGACGTTGGCGCTATAGCCGGCCTCCTCGATGCCGTTGGCGACCGTGATGCCGAGCTGTTCGCGCTTGTCGTCCGGCGGGACGATGATGCGCGCGGTCCAGTCGTCGGGGACGTTGTCGTTCCCGTCGAGTAGCTCCTTGGCCTGGTCGATGTCCTTGTCGTTCGGGATGTTCTGCCACTCCTCCAGCGGCATGTTCCAGTTCTCCGCGACGCGCTGGGGGAGGGGACTGTACTGACGCACTCCGGTCGGCTCAACGAAGTTCTCCACCGCCTGGTCCATCGAGAAGGTGTAGTCGATCGCCTCGCGGACCTCGGGATCCGTCGTGGGCCCCTCCTTACAGTTGAACGCGAGGTAGAAGTACCCCATCGCGTTCGTCTCCTCGATGGAGACGTTGTCCTCGCCTTCGACCTGATCCCAGAGCTTCGGCGGTATCTCCTCGATGACGTCGTTCTCGCCGGTGGTGATGCTCGTCACGCGCGTCGTCGGCTCCTCGACGGGGACGAACTCCACCTGTTCGAGGTTCGGTTGCGGGTCGCCCCAGAAGTCGCCCCAGCGCGTGATCCGCGCGAAGTCGCCCTCCTGCCAGTCGTCGAACTCGAACGGGCCGGACCCGACCGGGTTCTGGTTGAACGCCTCCGGGTCCTCCTCGCGGACGCTCTTCGGCACGACGTACCACGTGAGCACCTGCTTGAACGGGCCGAACGGGTACTTGAGGTTGAACCGGGCCGTCCGCTCATCGACGACCTCGACGTTCTCGATCATGTTCAGCTCGGCCGCGTTCTCCGTCTCCTCCTTGACGGGCGCTTCGAAGGAGTACTTCACGTCCTCGGCGGTGACCGAGTCGCCGTTCTGGAACGTCGCGTTTTCGTCGATCTCGACCGTCCACTGCGTCCCGTCGTCGTTCTGCTGCGGCTCGCCGGCCGCGATCTCCGGTTTGATGTCCGTCCCCTCCTGATTGTACGTGTACAGCCCCTGTACCACTTGGCTCGTGACCTGATCGGAGGGGACGTCGTTGAGGACGATCGGGTCGAACTCGATAGGCGATTTTACCTGCGCCATCGTCAGCTGATTGCCGTTGCCGCCACCGCCGCCACCGCCGGCGCCGCCGTCGCCGGAACAACCGGCGAGACCGATTACCCCTGCGGCACCGAGGGCTTCGAGGTACCGTCGTCGGCTAAGTCCCGTAATATCTCGTTCTGTCATGTGTTAAACCCCACCCAGGGATGCCTTCTCGTATGATGCAACCATCTAAAAGTATAACGATTTTAGATTAGGATTACGTCGATTAGGTGGTAATTACTTCCGAAATACGATCCATCGGTGAACATTCTTGCACATACGTTAGACTCAAACGCCGCGCCGGAGCGCGGATCGCACGCCCGGACCGTAAACAACTTCACTGCAGACGGGAAGAGTACGACTGCGCGAGGGTGGCTGAGCTAGGCCAAAGGCGGCGGGCTTAAGACCCGCTCCCGTAGGGGTTCATGCGTTCGAATCGCATCCCTCGCACTTCTCTCGGCGCCGACTACCGCCGTAGCCGCCGCGTTAGCGTCTCGCTCGCCACGTAACCGTGTGTCCGAGGCGGTCGACGCCGCGCGTTCGGGATCCGTGCGATTGGTACGCAGAGTCGTCACAGACTTATGACGAATGCGGTGTGTTACGCAACCTGTATGTCCGACCCATTCGGCCGTGCGGTCCGCGACCACGAGCGCGGCGACCGGACGGAACCGCTGGTTCAGTGCGACGGCGAGGAGCGGCGAGGGCACCCGATCGAGGAGTTCTACTTCGGAGCGTTCGACCCGGACCGCGCGGACCACGCGTGGGTAGCCGACCGGCTCGACGGCCCGCTGCTGGATATGGGCGCGGGGGCGGGCCGCGACGCGCTGTTCTTCCAGGAGCGGTTCGAGACGGTGGCGATCGAGGTGAGCGACCATCTCGTCGAGACGATGGAGCGCCGCGGCGTCGAGGACGCCCGGCGCGGCGATATGTTCGCTCTCTGCGAGTCGTTCGACCGCGACCGGTTTCGGTCGGCGCTCGCGTACGGCACGCAACTGGGGCTTGCGGGGTCGATGCGGGGGCTCCGCGAGTTCCTCGGGGACCTGGCGCACGTGACGACGCCGGACGCCACCGCCGTCGTCGACTGCTACGACCCCGATCGACCGGCTGCACGGGAACTGCTGGGCTTTCGCGACGACCCGACGCCCGGCCTCGCACACCGCGCGATGTGGTTCGAGTACGGGGACGAGACGGGCGCCGTTCTGCTGTTCCGGCTGTTCTCGCCCGACAGACTGCGCGAGGCGGCGGCCGGCACCGGGTGGACCGTCGAGGAGGTGCGCTACGGCGACGAGGAGTCGAGTCACTACGCGGCGGCGCTAGCGAAGCAGTAGGAACTTCCGGCGCGAGCGCGTACTCGCGGGCGATGACTGACGAGGACACCGACGCGGCGCGCGACGCGCTCGCGGCCCACGGCGCGTTCGAACCGCGCGAGGACGACTTCGCCTGCACGACGACCCCGTTCGACGCGGTCGTCGACGTCGATCCCGCCGAGGGGCCGCGCGACGGCGAGTTCGTCGTCTCCGTCTCGATGCCGACGCTCTCGGCCGCCGTCGAGAGCGAGGACGTCGCCGACGTCGTCGAGGACGGCTGGTACGAGACGCTGGAACTCCGCCTGGAGGACGCGTTCGACGTCGCCCAGACCACGACGACCGAGCCGGTCGACGTCGGACGCGACGGCGACGAGGTCCGCGTCGAACTGACCTTCACCGCGTGGGACGCCGAACAGGGCGTCGACGACGCGAAGGCCCTGATCGACTTCGTCGAGGGGACCTACGTCCAGGGGATAATCCCCGGCTACGACTACGGCGACCCGGTAGCACAGCTCCGGCAGGCCGCCCGCCAGCGCGGCGAGCGCGCCGCCGAGGACGACGACTCGACCGGCGGACGCGGCGGAACGCCGCTGTAGCGGGAAAAGAAGGCCTCAGTCCATCGCGATGTAGGTCTGGGTGTCCTCGACCCCCTCCGTCGCCTGGATCTCCGTCGCGGCGATCCCCTTCACCTCGGCGGGGGAGTCGACGCTAACCTTGGCGATCAGGTCCACGTCCCCGGCGACGATGTGGGCCGATTGGACACCCTCGATGCTCTCGATGTCGTCTTGCAGACGGTCCGCCTCGCCCGTGTTCGCTTTGACCATGATGTACGCTGTGACCATCTCAGACACCTCCGGCAGCGGCGCGGCCCGACTCGCCGACGAGGATCTGGCGGACGTCGCTCAGCACGTCGAAGTCCGCGAGGACGACGAGGCGGTCGCCCGCCTCCAGTGACTCGTCGGGGCTCGGGATCTGGAGCGGTTCGTCTTCCTTGCCGAACGCGAGGACCGTCGCGTCGGCCGGGAGCTGGAGTTCGCTGATCGTGTACCCCCGTGTCGGCGCCTGCTCGGTGACGGTGAGTTCGACCACCTGGAGGTTCTGGGCGATGTCCGCGATGGCGCGGATGTCGCCGCCGAGCAGTGCGTTCTTCGCGCCGATCGCGCCGAGGCGCTCGGGGTAGACGATCTCGTCGACCTCCTCGGCGTACTTGCGGTAGATCTCCTCGCGGTAGTCCTCGTCGATGCGAAGCACCGTCCGGCAGCCGTAGTGCTTGCCGATCATGCAGGCCGCGAAGTTGACGTTGAGGTCGCCGGTGAGCGCGCCGAGCGCGTCCGCCGACTCGATGTCCGCCTGTTCGAGGATCGCCTCGCGGGACCCGTCGCCCTCGATCACCTCGTGGTCCTCGTTGCGGGCGCGTTTCGCCTTCGTCGCGTCCCGCTCGATGAGCGTCACCTCGTGGCCCTCCTCGCGCAACACGCGACCTGTTCGCAGACCGACCCGTCCGGCTCCAATGATAACGAACCGCATACTGGGAGGTACGCGAGGCCCCTTCAATAAGTTTGCCCCGGCCCCGACGCCGACCAAAGGTTTTTGTCGTGACAAAGAGTACCACACACCGACATGGTTCACGCGTTCATCATGGTGAAGACCGCCGCCGGGAAGTCCGAGGACCTCCTCGCCGCCATCCGCGAGTTGGGCCGGATCCACGAGGCCCACATCGTCGCCGGCGACTACGACATCATCACGGAGGTCGACGCCGAGGAGGTGTACGAGGTCCTCCACACGGCGTCGTCCGAGATTCAGGGGTTGGACGGCGTCGCCGACACGAAGACCTACATCTCGATGGGCTAATCCCCCGCCCCTTCTGCGTCCGCCCCCGCGCCGTGTCGCCGCAGGGTCGCTTCCTTCTGCGCCCGGAGCCCGTCCGGGAGGTCCGCGTACACGTGGTCGAACACGTCGGCGGGGTCGGCGTCTTCGACCGCCTCCGCGGTCTCGATCGCCCGGTCTAGCTCCGCCTCCGCGTCGTCTTCCACCTCGGCGACGAACGCTTCGTCGATGGCTCCCTGCTCGCGGAGGTACTCCTCGTAGCGCTCGATCGGGTCCCGGGTGCGCCACTCGGGCAGGTCCTCCTCGACGTCGCGGTACCGGCTCGGATCGTCGCTCGTCGTGTGCGCGCCCCGCCGGTACGTCATGCTCTCGACGAGCACGGGGTCGCCGTCGCGGACGCGTTCGAGCGCCGCGCCGACGGTCTGGTACACCGCGAGGGGGTCGTTGCCGTCGACCTGCACGCCGTCGAAGCCGTACGCCTCCGCCTTCTGGGCGATGGTGTCGCTCGCGGTCTGTTTCCGCCGCGGGAGGCTGATCGCCCAGTTGTTGTTCTCACAGAGGAAGACCGTCGGCGTCTCGAACACGCCGGCGAAGTTCATGCCCTCGTGGAAGTCGCCCTCGCTGGTCGCGCCGTCGCCGAGGTAACAGAGGACGGCGCAGTCGTCGCCGCGGTAGTCGGCCGCCATCCCCGCGCCCACGGCGTGAGGAATCTGGGTGGCGATCGGCACCGCCTGCGGGAAGACGGGGACGTCGTGGTCGGAGTGGTACTCCGCGTGGCCGCGCCGGAACAGCAGCACGTCGCTCATCGGCACCCCGCGGGCGATCTGCATCCCGTTGGACCGATACGTCGGGAAGAGCCAGTCGCGCTCCCGCAGGACGCGAGCGGCCCCGACCTGCGAGGCCTCCTGGCCCTCGTACGGCGGGTAGCCGCTCATCCACCCGCGCCGCTGGAGGGCGAGCGCCCGCTCGTCGAAGCGCCGCGCGCGCACCATGTCGCGGTACAGGGCCCGCGCCGTCTCCGCCGAGAACGGCGTCTCGTCGAGGTCCCGTTCGCCGATCACTCGGTGCATGGGCGGCGACTCGACGGCCCGCGCCAAAGCCGTTCCGATACGCCAAAGGCGGTTCGCCCCCCACGTGAGGGTATGGTGTCGGTCGCCTCGCTCGTCGGCTTCCTCGTCATCGTCGCGGTCCACACGCTCGTCGCCACCGTGGCGGCGCGGTACTTCCGGGTCCGGATGAAGACGCAGTGGGGGGCGGCGGTCTTCGCCCTCGTCGCGACGCCGCTGGTCCTTATCGTCTCGACGCTGGTCCTCTCGGGCGTGCTCGGCCTCGGCGGCGACCTCGGGGACAGAAGCACCGTGCTGTTCGTCGTCGTCCTCCTCCCGCTGACGCTCGGCTACTCGATCGACCTGTTCTGGCTCCCCTCACCGGAGGAGGTCGACCTGCCCGACACGCAGCGGGACCGCCGGTAGGGGTCCAGAGCCGGGCCGCGGGCGGACGCCGGGGGTCCCGGCGCGTCCCTCACCGCCGAGCGTCGAGCGCGTCGGCGACGGCCGACTCCGCGGCGTCTACGACGTGCTCGGGCGAGCGCGTCGCGTCGATCCGGACGAAGCGCTGGGGTTCGAGTTCGATCAGCGTCTCGTAGTTCTCACGCACCCGCGAGAGGTACTCGGTGCGCTCGAACTTGTTCGTCCCGCCGCTTCGCTCCGCGGCGGTCTGGGGGTCGAGATCGAGGTAGATCGTCAGGTCCGGTTCGACGGTGAACGGCTTGTGGACGCCGCGGACGTACTCCATCGGCCGCTTTATCTCGCCCTCCAGCGTGGCCCCCTGGTAGGCGTACCGCGAGTCGGAGTAGCGGTCGGAGACGACGAGATCGCCCGCCGCGAGCGCGGGGCGGACGGTGTCGGCGAGGTGGGCGGCGTGGTCGGCGGTGTAGAGGAACAGTTCGGCGAGCGGGTCCGCGTCGTCGTCCTCGACGGACCGATCGACGGCGTCGCCGTACCACGTCTCGGTCGGTTCGCGCGTGAACGTCGCGTCCGGGTACGCGTCGTGGAGGGCTTCCCACACCGTGGTCTTGCCGCTCCCGTCTAACCCCTCCAGCGTTACGAGCATGGCCGGGGGTTCCCGGCGCTCACATATCAGTCGTCCGGCTTCGGGCGCGTGCGGCCCTCCCCGGTACTTTTAGGACCGTTCCGTAACTAGCCACCGTCATGAGGATTCTTGTCACCGGCGGCACGGGGTTCATCGGCGAGAAACTCTGCCGGGAACTGGACGAGCGCGGACACGACGTGACCGCGCTCGCCCGGGACCCGGACGAGGCGACCCTCCCGTCGTCGGTCGAGCGGGCGAGGGGCGACGTCACCGTCTACGACTCCGTGGAGGCGTCGTTCGACGGGCAGGACGCCGTCGTCAACCTCGTCGCGCTGTCCCCGCTTTTCAAGCCCCGCGGCGGCGCGACCCACGAGGACGTCCACCTCGGCGGGACCGAAAACGTCGTGCGAGCGGCCGAGGAACACGACGTCCCCCGCGTCGTTCAGATGAGCGCGCTCGGGGCCGACCCCGGCGGGTCGACGGCCTACATCCGCACCAAGGGGCGCGCCGAGGAGGTCGTCCGCGACTCCGACCTGGACTGGACGCTCGTCCGGCCGTCGGTCGTGTTCGGCGAGGGCGGCGAGTTCGTCTCCTTCACCAAGAAGCTCACGCCGCCGTATCTCGCGCCGCTGCCCGGCGGTGGCAAGACCCGGTTCCAGCCGATCTGGGTCGGCGACCTCGTCCCGATGCTCGCGGACTGCGTGGAGGACGACGACCACGTCGGCGAGACCTACGAGATCGGCGGTCCGGAGGTGCTCACGCTCGCGCAGGTCGCCAAACTGGCCCGCCGCGCCGAGGGGCAGTCCGTGACGATCCTCCCCGTCCCGATGGCGCTCGCGGGGGTCGGCCTCAAGGTCGCCGGGTCGATCCCCGGGTTCCCCATGGGCGCTGACCAGTACCGGTCGCTGAAGTTCGACAACACGACAGCCGACAACGACATCGACGCCTTCGGCCGGTCGCCGGACGACCTGACGACGCTGTCCGAGTACCTCGATATCGGCCGGTAAGGCGGTCGTACGAAACTTAAAATGCTTTAGTAGTAACGCGTGAAAATATTATCAGATACGGTAATGTCTCCCTACGGATCGGCGCTGCCTTGCGATTTAGAGAGGATCTCTGGGCGTGCTACGAAGTTACACCATCACAAAACTTATAATCGTCATCGCTCTGGTTCACTGCAACGGAGCCCCGGACACAAAGCATGAAACTAGCGATGATCGGATTCGGACAGGCCGGTGGAAAAATCGTCGATAAATTCCTGGAGTACGACGACCGGACGGGGAGCGGAATCGTCCGCTCGGCCGTCGCGGTCAACACGGCGAAGGCCGACCTGATGGGCCTCGAGCGCGTGCCGCAGGAGAACCGCGTGCTCATCGGTCAGTCCCGCGTCAAGGGTCACGGCGTCGGTGCCGACAACGAGCTCGGCGCCGAGGTGGCCGAAGAGGATATCGACGAAGTACAGGGCGCGATAGACAGCATCCCCGTCCACGAGGTGGACGCGTTTCTCATCATCGCGGGGATGGGCGGCGGGACCGGCAGCGGCGGGGCCCCCGTGCTCGCGAAGCATCTGAAGCGGATCTACACGGAACCCGTCTACGGTCTCGGGGTCCTCCCCGGCAGCGACGAGGGTGGCATCTACACCCTCAACGCCGCGCGGTCGTTCCAGACGTTCGTCCGCGAGGTCGACAATCTCCTCGTCTTCGACAACGACGCCTGGCGACAGTCCGGCGAGTCCGTCGAGGGCGGGTACGCGGAGATCAACGACGAGATCGTCAAGCGCTTCGGCATCCTCTTCGGCGCCGGCGAGGTCGGGCAGGGCGACGAGGTCGCCGAGAGCGTCGTCGACTCCAGCGAGATCATCAACACCCTCTCGGGCGGCGGCGTCTCCACCGTCGGCTACGCCCGCGAGGAGGTCGAGAACGACAACGACGGCGGCGGTCTCCTCTCCCGATTCACCGGGGGCGAAGACGAGGGGATCGATACCGCGCACACGACCAACCGAATCACCAGCCTGGTCCGCAAGGCCGCGCTCGGCCGGCTCACCCTCCCCTGCGAGATCGAGGGCACCGAGCGCGCCCTCCTCGTGATGTCCGGTCCGCCCCAGCACCTCAACCGCAAAGGGATAGAGCGCGGGCGGAAGTGGCTCGAAGAACAGACCGGTTCGATGGAGGTCCGGGGCGGCGACTACCCAGTTCCCAGTTCCAACTACGTCGCCAGCGTCATCCTGCTCTCCGGCGTGAACGACGTTCCGCGCATCAAGGAACTCCAGCAGGTCGCCATCGAGGCACAGGACAACATCGAGGAGATCCGAGAGGAAAGCGAAGACAACTTAGAGAGCCTAGTCGAAGATGACGAAGATGAACTCGAACCGCTATTCTAAGCTCGCGACGCTACTCGTCGCTCTGACGGTCCTGCTCGCAGCGGTCCCCGCCGCCTCCGCGCTCGCCACGGTGCAGACGGACGACGCCCCCGACGAGGCCCAGGTGGGCGAAGAGGTGACGGTGACGTACACGCTCACCGACCTCTACGACGGCGACACACCCCGGCAGTACACGCTGCGGGGCGACACGAACCTGACGAACGCCTCCTGGTCGGTGACGGCGTTCGACAACGCCGGCGACCAGGTCGATCAGACCCAGAGCTACGGCGGCAGTTCGTTCGAGCACCCGGTCAGCGCGGACAACGACGTCGCCCGGATCGAAGTGACCGTCACGGGCACCGTCCCGGAGATCGCGAACCTCACGTACGCTCCCGCGGAGACGTTCCTCCTGACGGAGTTCACCGAGGTCCGCGACGGCGGCGGGACCACCAGCATCGACAGCTGGGAGACCCACCACTACACCGAGGACACCCGCGAGGCCCGCAACGCCATCGAGGCCGCCGAGGCCGACATCGACGACGCCCGCAGCAACGGCGCGGACGTCTCCGACGCCGAGGACGACCTCGACAACGCCGTCGGCTTCTACGAGGCCGGCGAGTTCGAGAAGGCCATCGAGAACGCCGAGTCCGCGCAGAACGCGGCCGAGCAGTCCCAGTCGAACGCCCAGACCCAGGAGCTGCTCCTCTACGGGGGCGTCGCCCTCGTCGCCCTGCTCGTGCTCGGCGGCGGCGGGTACGTCCTCTACCAGCGCCAGCAGGACGACTACGACAAGCTGGCCTGACGACCGTTTTTTCTCCTCTCTCGCGAAACACCGAGCCATGCGCACCGTCGTCCCGTTCGCGGCCGACTCCCCGAAGACACGGTTGAGCGACACGCTAACGCCCGACGAGCGGTCGGCGTTCGCCCGCGCGCTGCTCGACGACGTGCTGGCGACGGTGCGGGCCGCCGGCGGCGAGCCGACGGTGCTCGCGACGGCGCCCGTCGCGGTCGACGCACCGGTGACCGTCGACGACCGGTCGCTCTCGACCGCGGTCAACGCCGTCCTCGCGGACGCCGACTGCCCGGTCGCCGTCGCGATGGCCGACCTCGGCATCGCCTCCGCGGCGGCCCTGGAACGGCTCTACGGCGCGGACGGCGACGTGGTGATCGCACCGGGTCGCGGCGGCGGGACGAACGCGCTGGTCGTCCGCCACGAGGGCTTCCGCGTGGACTACCACGGCGTCTCCTACCGCGACCACCGCGAGATCGCCCGCGAGGCGGGTGCGAGCGTGGCGGTCGTGGACTCCCACCGCCTCGCGACCGACGTGGACGAGCGCGACGACCTCGCGGAGGTGCTCCTCCACGGCGACGGCCCCGCGCGCGACTGGCTGGTCGACGCGGGGTTCGAACTCGACGCCGGCGGCGGACGGGTGACCGTGACGCGGTGAGGGACCGTCCGGATCTGCCGCGGGTGGTACTCTTTTGATGCTGGGGGGAGCACTGGGGAACGATGATACCCGGGGCCGACGACTACGACATCGATATCTCGATAGCCGACGCCGCCGTCGAGGAGCTGCTGTCCGTGTCCCCGGCCGACGTCTCGCCCGCGGACGAGCTCTCCTTCTGTCGGAACGTGTTCGTCCCGCTGACGACCGCCTGCCGGTACACCTGCACGTACTGCACCTACTTCGACCCGCCGGGGGAGGCGACGCTGATGAGCGCCGACGAGGTCCGCGAGACGCTGCGGCAGGGGGCCGACGCCGGCTGCACGGAGGCGCTTTTCACGTTCGGCGACGACCCCGACGACCGGTACGAGGCGATCCACGCGCAGCTCGACGAGTGGGGCCACGACTCCATCCACGAGTACCTCCGCGAGGTCTGCGAGATAGCGCTTGAGGAGGGCCTGCTCCCGCACGCCAACCCCGGCGACCAGACCTACGACGAGATGGCGACCGTCGCCAAGGTGAACGCGAGCATGGGCGTGATGCTCGAGACGACCGCCGAGGTGCAGGCCCACGGCGGCCCGCGGGCGAAAAACCCCGGGCAGCGGCTGAACACCATCCGCAACGCGGGCGAACTCGGCGTCCCGTTCACGACGGGCATCCTCCTCGGCGTCGGCGAGGACTGGACCGACCGCGCCGAGAGCCTGCTCGCCATCCGGGAGCTGCACGAGCGCTACGGCCACGTTCAGGAGATAATCGTCCAGCCGGTCGCCCAGAACGAGCGGTGGCGCGGCGACACGCCGGGCGTCGAGACGCTCCGGCGCGCCGTGGCGATGGCGCGGCACTGCCTGCCGGAGGAGGTGTCCATCCAGGTGCCGCCGAACCTCGCGCCCGCCCGCGAGGTGGTCGACTGCGGCATCGACGACCTCGGCGGCGTCTCGCCCGTCACCGACGACCATATCAACCCCGACTACGAGTGGCCGGCGCTGCGCGAACTGGAGGCCGTCGCCGACCACGCCGGCGTCCCGCTCCGCGAGCGCCTGCCCGTCTACGAGCGGTACCTCCCCGCCGACCTCCGGACCGCCGGCTTCGACGGCGACCCCGCGCCGGGCGAGTGGCTCTCCGACCGGATCCGGGCGGCGCTCGCCGCCGACGGCCCCGCCGGCGAGCGCTACCGGTCGGTCCTCGCCGGCACGTCGCTGGCCGCCGACTGAGCGCCCGAACTTAAATTAACCGCGCATACGCCGCAACGGAGCTACCGTCCGGGCGCGCGAACCCTCGGACGATGCAGCTACAGTCGCTCACGCTCTCGGAAACCTTCGCCCGGGCGCTCGGGTTCGGCGCCGATCCGGGACCGGTCGGATCGCTCGTCGGCGGGATCCTCGCCGCGGCCGTCGTCGCCGTCGTCCTGCTGACGAACGCCGCCGTCGCCGGCCCGTGGGCCAAGCGCAGGGTGATGGCGGGATTCTGGGACAAGAAGGGACCGAACCGGATGGGGCCGCTCGGCCTCCTGATCATCGTCGCCGACGTCGTGCGCCTGCTGTCGAAGGAGCTGATCGTCCCGGAGCGCGTCGACCGACCCGCATACGACCTCGCGCCGCTGCTCGTGACGTTCTCCGCGCTGTTCGGCTTCGCCGTGATCCCGATGGGCAGCGGGATCCAGGTCGCGGACCCGGCGACCGGGATCGTCTTCGCGTTCGCCGTCGCGTCGCTGGCGACGCTCGGGATGACGATGGCGGGGTACGCGTCGAACAACAAGTTCTCCCTGCTCGGCGGCCTGCGGGCGGTCGCGCAGAACATCGCCTACGAGATCCCGCTGGTCGTCACCGCCGCGTCGGTCGTCCTGCTCGCGGGGACGATGCGAACGAGCGAGATCGTCGCGGCCCAGCAGGGGACGCTCGTCTCCGTCGCCGGCCTGTCGATACCGTCGTGGTACGGGTTCGTCAACCCGTTCGCGTTCGCGCTGTTCGTCACGGCGAACCTCGCGGAGGTGGGGCGCAACCCCTTCGACACGCCGGAGGCGCCGACGGAGATCGTCGCCGGGTTCCAGACGGAGTACTCATCGGTGTACTTCGTCCTGCTGTACCTCGGGGAGTTCCTCCACATCTTCCTCGGCGGCGCGCTGATCGCGACGCTGTTTCTCGGCGGCCCGGCCGGCCCGGTGCTGCCGGGGATCGTCTGGTTCCTCGCGAAGATGTGGGCCGTCTTCCTGTTCACGCAGTGGGCCCGTTCGGCGATGCCGCGCCTGCGGATCGACCAGCTGATCGGCGTCGGCTGGAAGGGGATGCTGATCCTGTCGTTCGCGAACCTGGTCCTGACCGCGGTCCTCGTCGGCCTCCTCGTCTGACCCGTCGCGACGGCCGTCGGTCCCCTACGGCGTCGGCCGGCGGTCGTCCGTCGCCCCCGTCCGGACGAACTGCGAGAACACGCTCGACTCCACCTTCCGCAGGTGCTCGCCGACGGTGCTCGGGGAGGCGTCGACGGCGTCGGCGACGTCCTCGTGGGTCGCCTCGCGGGGGTTCTCGTAGTAGCCGAGCCGCACCGCGGCGTCGAGTATCTCGCGCTGCCGGGCAGTGAGGGTGCCGAACAGGTCGTCGACCTGCGGCGCGTGGTCCCCGGTCTCCAGCACCTCGATCTCGTAGGCGTCGCTGTCCATCGGTATCGCGCCGGCGAAGGCCCCCTCGTCGCCGACGAACGTGATCTCCAGCGAGCCGTCCTCCGCGACGTCGTACGGCATCTCCATCATCAGCTCCGACTCGCGGCGCTGTTCCAGCATCCGGCGAGTGAGGTCCGTCGGCTCGTACTGGGTGTAGGAGTACCACCACCCGTCCGCGCCGGTGACCGCGAAGTCGACGACGGAGCGGGCCTGCTCCAGTATCTCCTCGTAGCGGTCGCGGTCGCCGCGGGCCTCCGCCAGGAGGACCGCCGTGCCGTCGTCCAGCAGTTCGTTGCGGTGGATCGCCTCCCGCGTGACCGACGGTTCGTCGGCGAGCGCCTGCCCGAGCGGGTGGAACGCCGTCCCCTCGGTCGGCGTGATCCGAACCGTGACGTAGCGCATACCCGGAGGTTCCCCGCTCGGTGTCAAATATCTACGGGGAACTGGTTCGGCGGTACTTAAACCCGCCTCGCATCCCGCGCACCACCCTTACCGAGCGACCGGCCGTAGGTTCACCCGCATGCCCCCAGAGAACACGGCCGCCGAACGACCGCGGGAGTCCCGCCCGACGCGGGGCGACCGACCGGCCGCGGTCCGCGACCCGCCCGGTCCGCGAGGGCTCCCCCTGCTCGGCAACACCCACCAGTGGATCCGCGGCCCCATCGAGTTCAAGGAGCGGTGCGCCGACTACGGCCGGGTCGTCAACTACGAGATCATGGGCACGGACGCGTACATGCTCACCCATCCTGACGACGTCGAGCGTGTGCTCGTGACCGAGGGCGACCGCTTCCCGAAGCACGAGGGGAGCAACGAGCAGCTCCGGGAGAGCCTCGGGGATGGACTGGTCACCAGCGAGGGCGATCTCTGGGAGCGCCAGCGCGAGGCCATCCAGCCGGCGTTCTACATGGACCACATCAAGCGCTACGCCGACATCATGGTCGACCGGTCGGCCGCCCGGACGACCGCGTGGCGCGACGGCGACGTCCGCGCGATGAAGCCGGAGATGATGCGTCTGACCATGGAGATCCTGGTCGAGGCGATGTTCGGCTCCGATCTCGATCTGGCGGAACGCGGCGTCTTCGACGCCGCGGAGACGCTCCGCGAACCGCTCCAACCGCGCAACCAGCCCGTCACTTTCCTCGCTCCGGACTGGCTCCCCGTCCCGATGCTCCGGCGCGCCGAGCGCGCCCGCGAGCACATCGAGTCGGTGATCTACGACATCGTCGCGGAGCGCCGCGCGAGCGACGCCGACCGCGACGACCTCCTGTCGATGCTGCTGGACGCCGACGCCGAGATGGACGACGAGCAGATCCGCGACGAGATATTCACCTTCCTCTTCGCCGGCCACGAGACGACGGCGGTCACCCTCACCTTCACCCTGGACCTGCTGACGCGAAACCCCTCCGCCGCCGCCCGTCTCCGCGAAGAGGTCGACGACGTCGTCGACGGCCGCCCCGAGATAGCCGACGTCTTCGCGTTCGAGTACGTCGAGGCCGTCGTCAGGGAGGCGATGCGCCTCTACCCGACCGCCCACGAGATCCGGCGCGAGCCGGTCGAGGACGTCACGTTCGGCGGGTACCGCGTGCCGGAAGGCGCGCTCGTCGTCCTCCCGACCTCCGTGCTCCACCGCGACGAGCGCTTCTGGGACGCCCCCGACGAGTTCCGGCCGGAGCGCTGGCTGGACGACCGGGACCGACCGGAGTTCGCGTACTTCCCGTTCGGCGGCGGCAAGCGCCGCTGCATCGGCCAGCAGTTCGCGATGACCGAGGCCCAGCTCGTGCTCGCCACGCTGTGTGCCGACTTCACGTTCGAGCGCCGCTACGACGACCTCGACCTGTCGGCGCCGGTCACGCTCCAGCCGAAAGGCGACGTGCCGATGACGGTCCGCGAGCGATAGGTCGTCGGCCGACCCACCGTCGCGGTCCGTTCACCACGTCACGATCCGGGCGAGCACGAACACCAGAAGCGCAGCCAGGAGCGTCCCGAGGATAGTCTCGACGCCGGCCAGCATGCGCGCCAGGAAGCCGATAGGCTGGATGTCGCCGTAGCCGAGCGTGGCGAACGTCACCACGCTGAAGTAGAAGCTCTTGAACATGACCCTGGCGATCCACCAGGCGGGCGCCTCCTGCGGATTCTCGATCGAGTACGTTATCGACCCGCCGTTCCCGACTTCTCGAATGCCGCCGGTGAGGGGGTACAGCAGCGCGGACGCGGTGATCACGATGAGCGACACCACTAAGATCCGGTACGGGCTGCTCCCGTACTTCATCGCCCACTTCGAGGCCGACCACTTGATCGCCTCCGCGTAGTCGCCCTGGTGCCACGCCAGCCGACGGCGGGCGTCTTTCTCCTGGTTGTAGCTCCGCTGGGCCAACCTCGGGAGCGCGTTGTCCTGATACAGCTGTTCGAGCTGTCGATACGCCCAGGCCGCGGCCTCTAACCGATGGACGTCGCTCAATTTCGGCTCGACGGATTCTTGATCGTAGGGGGAAACCGCCCCGAGATCCGTCGATCCCCCGATGTGGACGTCGGTGAGGACCGCATCGTTGAGGAGCGCCTTCTGGAGCGTCGCCCGGCGGAGGTCGGCGTTGGTGAAGATGGCCCCCTCGAGATTGGCCTCCGAGAAGTCCGTGTTTATCGCGCTCACGTTCGTCAGGTTCGTGAGCATCATGTCCGCCCCGGAGAAGTCGGCCCCGCGCAGGTCGGCGCCGGTCAGGTCGGCGCCGATGATAGACGAGTTGGCGAACCAGTCGACCCCGCCGAGCGCTGCTTCTCGGAGATACGCCCCGTCGACATCCACCGCCGACCCCTCCTGAACCTCCTCGATCGTCTCCTTCGTCTTCCCGTCGACCTTGGCGTGCCAGACGCAGCGGTCGTGATCCTCCCAGGTTGGACGACTGCAGGGATCGCTGGAGAAATCGTCGTCGATCAGCCCGATCTCGAGCCGATAATCGCATTGATCGCCTTGTGCATCCGCCATACCCGCTTGACAACCGCCATCCTCAAACCGTCGGGGGTGCCTACAGCGGCTCTCGCGCCTATTTTTCGGTAGTTCGATGCTATAGAGGAAGCTTCGGAAGCCCAGACGACTCCGTCTACGGTCTGCGGGGCCTTCCCACCACTTCACCGCGCGTCGCCATCGGCGGTAGCACCGACGATCGCTGGCAGCCAGCCCCGCTGACGAGCCGCTGCCGACGACAGGTTCGGTTCAGCTGTCCGCTTCACTCTCGCGCTTGACGTTCCAGCAGTCCTCGCCCGTTCTCTCCAGCACGGCCGGTTCTCGGAGCGTCACGCGCTCGCCAGTCGGCGTCGCCTCGCGCTCGCAATCGGCGCTTACCCGATTAAGACGGCCTAGCAGTTGCGCAGTCGGCGGTTTCTGCGCCGCCGCGCAGTCGTAAATAGTGAGTAATCCCCGCTCTCGCTCGCCGTACACGACGATTCGGGCGTGTCGCGGGAGTTCCCACGCGTTTTCGCCTGTCTGCGCGAGCTTGTTCATACGCTGTGTAGTACCAGTTCCGACTAAACTTTAAGTGTGATAGGTAGGGTTTCGGAGTTACGCATGCTGTATTAAGTGGCTAGTTTATATCTTTAGCTGATGTGGAGGAATGATTGGATTATTGGGCTGCTAACCGTTCCATAGGTAATAATCGAAACGATAGTCCTCGACTTTGTGAGTCGGGGTTAGAGTGGCTGACGGAGAAATCGCAATGACAGACAACAACTCAGCAGACGAGCGGAACCTAGACCGGCGGACGTTCGTGAAAGGAGCGGCAGCCACTGGTGTAGCAGCAGCGGGACTCGGATCGATGGGTAGTGCTGCTGCCCAGGAGAACATCAGGAACCTGAACGTCCAGATCAGCAGTGGTCTGGTGAATATAAGCAATATCAACGCCTTGCAGAACGTCAACGTAAGCGAGGTCGACGTCACCGTCATCGGCGGAGACGTCAACGTCAACGTTGAGAATATCGCTAACAACTTAGACATTGACGTTTCGGACGTACAGGTTGTCAACGTCGAAAACGTCCTTAACGACAGCGTCGTCCAAGTTGCAGTCGGCGTCCTCGGTAGTGCTGGAAACCTCGTCGCAGCAGGTAGCGACGCTGCCAATCTCTAAGCAACGTAAACGGGCGTTCTTCGGCAGGAGATTTTTTGATGCAGTACAGTTCCGCTACGTGTTCACGTGACGTTAGAATGTTTCGACGAAGGAACGGTTACTGACACAGTCAAGTGCCGCAGAACGTCTAACAAAATCTACCAACTGTTCTAGTCGTCCGCAACGCGCGTTTCCCTCTCCAGCATCGGCGTTCCGTCGGCCTTCGGCCCTAACTCCGGCCCGTGCGGGCGGTCATCGGGGTCGATGACGCGGCGCTGCCGGTAGTCGGTCGAGCGCTCGACGGGGGTGCGCCCGATGGCGGTGATCATGTCGACGTACTCGTCGAACGAGCGGTACTCGCCGTAGTCGCCGCCGGCGCGTTTCGTGATCTCCTCGGAGAGGATGGTGCCCATGAAGTCGTCCGCGCCGCAGTTGAGCAGTTTCAGGCCCTTCGCGTCGCCGAACTTCACCCACGAAGACTGAACGTGGTCGACGTTGTCGAGGAACAGCCGCGAGACGGCGATCATCAGTTCGTCCTCGGCGTCGCTCGCGCCGCCGTCGACCATGCCGTACTCGTACAGCGGCGTGGTCTCGTGGATGAACGACAGCGGCACGAACTCGGTGACGTTGTCGGTGCGGTCCTGCAGGTCGCGCACCCGTTTGAGGTGCATGACGCGGTGCATCTCGTTCTCGACGTGGCCGTACATGATCGTCGCGGTCGTGTCGAGACCGACGTTCGCGGCCGCCTCCATCGCTTCCAACCATTCGTCGGTGCCGATCTTGCCGGGACAGATGACGTCGCGCACCTCGTCGACGAGGATCTCGGCGGCCGTGCCGGGGACGCTGTCGAGCCCGGCGTCTTTCAGGCGACTGTACACCTCCTCGTAGGACCAGTCGGTGCCGCGGCGGGCGTGATACGCCTCTTCGGGCGTCATCGAGTGGAGGTGGACGCCGTCGACGGCCATCGCGTCCATCTGCTCGCAGTAGGTACCGGGGTCCGTGTCGTACCGCTCCGGCGGCTTGTAGTTCAGGTCGCCGCGGTCGCTCGCCGCCAGGATCTCTTGGTGCTCCTCGTCCAGCACGAACGCCGGATGGAGGCCGGAGACGGAGGTGACCTCGTAGATCCCCATCTCGACGGCGTCGCGGATGATTTCACGGGACTCCGCCGGCGTCTTCGTGAAGCCCGGGTGGGCCTCGTCGCTGTCGGCCTCGAAGTTCTCGGCGGTGTCCTTGAAGTTGCAGAACAGGCAGCCGGTGTTGCACGCCGTCGTCACGTTGTTGTTCAGGTTCGCGACGAACGTCACCTCCTCGCCCACGACCGCCGCTCGCCGGCGGTCCGCCGCTTCGAGCACGCGCTCCTTCCGGTCGGGGTCGATCCCGTCGACGTCGGTGCCGGTGGTCAGCAACTCGACGCCGTCGGCGACGGTCAGGCGGTCGCCGTCGCGGGCTTTCGCCAGCGCGTTCTCGAACGACTGGTCGGTCTCGGGGCGGTGCCGGAACTCGTAGTCGTCCGGCACCCCCTCGCTGGTCTCGAACCTGTCGGCCATTGTCTCGTAGAGCGCGGGCCAGCGCTATAACGCTGGGGATAGGCGATCCCGCCTCGGCGGTCCGCGCCAGACGGCGCCGGTCACAGCGCGTCGCCGGTGAGCGCGCGCTCCACGTCGGCGTCGGACATCCCCATCGCGTCGGCGATCCGCCCCAGCAGCTCCATCTCCTCCGGATCCACGTCGTCGTCCGCGGCGGCGACGACGGCGGCGAACTGGAGCGCCTGCTCCTTGCCCGCCGGGGTGAGCATGTCGCTCAGGCCGCGCGCGACCTGGACCGCGTTGGTCACGGACTCGGCGCCGTCGCGGATCCGCCGCTCTATCTCGTCGGTCGGGTAGTCGGGGTAGAGTTCGACGGCGGCGTCGCGCATCGCCGTCGCCTCCGCCTTCGTCGCCTGCCCGTCGGTGAGCATCGTCGCACAGCCGAGGCGGATCAGCGCGCGCAGGTGGAACTCCGCCTCGGTGTGGCGGGAGGGGTCGAACGCGTCCGCGTCGCGCAGGAACTCGTAGTCCATGCCGGAGTCGTTCAGCGACTCGGCCAGCGCGCTCGTCGGGCCACGGTTGACCAGCGACCGCCCGACGTCGTACAGCGTCGCGAACGGCGTGATGACGATGGCGGTGATGCTCCACCAGCCGGTGAGGAGGTTCTTCCCCGCCATTCCCCACAGTTTCCGGCGGTTACAGCCGTGACACCCGACCGACTGCACCGTCGTGATCCGGTACGCGAGCAGGAACCCGGTGACGCGGTACCCCTTCGCCAGCTCCTCGATCGGGCGCTCGCCGCAGTGCTGGCAGGCGATGTCGACCGCGACGGCGCCGTCCGGCACCGACCCGCGGCGGGCCGCCGCCTCGCTCGATGCGGCGGCCGACTCGCCGGGCGCGGTCGCGGGGTCTGGAGTGGCGCCCGCCGGAGCGCCAGCGGCGGTCGCCCGTTCGCCGGGCGCGGACGCCGGCTCGGCCGGGCCGGCGATCCCCACCAGCGACGCCGAGCAGTGCGGACAGGCGTCGGCGGACGGGTCGACGTCGCGCTCGCAGTCGGGGCAGACGGCGTCGTCGACCGCCGCGGACTCCGTGAACCCGAACAGCGACCGCAGTCGCTGGGGGATCATCGGCGCGACCGTGTCGCTGTACTCGACCACGAGCGGTTGCGCGAACACCCCCATCAGACCCACCGAAAAGATCGGCACGGCGGCGAGCGTCGGGTCGAACGTGGCGGAAAGCACCGCGGCGTAGGCGTACACCGGCAGGACGCTCCCGACGACGGCCGTCGACACGACCAGCCCCGGACGCCGGAACTTCCACACGACGGCGGCGACCGCGACCGCCAGCGCGGCCATGACGGCGTAGGCGGACGGGGCGGTGCCGGCGAGGCGGCCGAGCACTAGCCCGGCGGCGGCGCCGGTCACCACGTCCGCCCCGCGCCGGTGCAGCCCGGCGGCGGCGACGCCCGCGACGGCGCCGACGGCGGCCCCGCCGGCCAGCGCGGCCGGGTGCGCGACCGGGAGCGCGATCGCCAGTCCGCCGACCGCGCCGACCGCGGCCGCCATCGGCCGGGGGTACGACTGCAGGAGCCAGTATCCGCCGAACGGGATCGCGACGACGGCCCCCAGCGTGAGCGGGAGCGTCAGGAACGAGGCGAGCGCCGACGCCACGCCGATCAGATCTACCACAGGCGACCATCGCCGGACGAGCCGTCGCGGCGAACTGATATGTAGGTATACATTTCTATAGTTTAACGCACATCATCGGGACTTAATTTTTTCTACTCGAGAGGTAGATCGGCCACTTCGACCCGAAACGGACGGCGATCGAGCGGCGGCTCTCGGCGGCGTAACTGAAACCTTCTTAATCCGCGCCCCCGCCAGTTGCACGTATGACCGTGGTGGTCGGCGCGTGACTCGCGCCTCGGTAGAACTGCTCCGGAGCCTCGGGATCCGCCGGGGGTGGCTCGCGTGACGAGCGTCAAGGAGTTCCGCATCGACGAGGCGGCGACCGAGAGCGACCTCGGCGCGGGCTCGTTCGTGTTCACGGACGACTACTCCGTGTTCGACTGGGGGAAGATGCCCGACGAGATCCCCGACAAGGGCGCGAGCCTCTGCTCGATGGGGGCGTACAACTTCGAGCTACTGGAGTCCGAAGGCGTCCCGACCCACTACCGCGGCGTCGTGCCGCGGGACGGCGGCGACCCCGTCCCGCTCGACGACGCGGACGAACCGCCCCGCGAGATGGCGATCGACCTGACGCAGGTCCCCGACCTCCCCCACGAGGGACGGGAGTACGACTACGACGCCTACCACGACGAGGCGGGCGAGAACTACCTGATCCCCCTGGAGATCGTCTTCCGCAACCGCGTGCCGGTCGGGTCCAGCCTCCGCCGCCGGACCGACCCGTCGGACCACGGCCTCGACTTCGCGGAGTGGCCCGACGAGGCCGTCGACCTCGACGAGCCGATCACCGAGTTCTCCACGAAGTACGAGAAGGGCGACCGCTACCTCTCCCGCGAGGAGGCCGACGACATCGCCGGCGCGGCGTCGATCGACGACCTCGAAGCCGTCGCCCGCGAGGTGAACCGCCTCGTCACCGAGCGCGCCGCCGAGGCCGACCTGCGCCACGAGGACGGCAAGATCGAGTGCCTGTACTACCGGGGCGAGATCCGCGTCGCCGACGTGGTCGGGACGTTCGACGAGAACCGCTTCAGCTACGAGGACACCCAGATCTCGAAGGAGGTGCTCCGGCAGTACCACAAGCGCACCCAGCCCGAGTGGGTCGAGGCGGTGCAGGCGGCGAAGGAGGCGGCCAAACGCGAGGACGTCGCGGACTGGAAGTCGCTGTGCGACGCCGCGCCCGAACCCCTCGACGACGACGTGGTCCAGATCGCCCGGGACCTCTACGCCGCCGGCGCGAACGCCTACGTCGGCCGCGAGCTGTTCGACGCGCCGCCGCTCGACTCCGCGATCGGCGAGGTCTGGCGGCTCTGACGGCCGGGCCGGTTCCCGGACACCTGCGGGAAGAGGTCGATTTAAGGCCGCCGCTCGCCTCGGTCCGTGCAAATGGTCGACCCGACGTCGGATCTCGGCGAGGACGTGAGCGAGGAGGACGCGCCGGAGTGCGAACAGTGCGGCGACCCCGTCGTGGCGGACTCGGACCACCGCGTCCGTACGTCGGTCGAGGACGGCACCGTCGAGCACCGGCACTTCTGCGGCGACGACTGCCTCGACGAGTGGCGCGCCTGACGGCCCTCTCTCACCTGTTCTCGACCGGCGTCCACGTCCGCCCGGTCGCGCCGTCGTAGCGCGAGGCGGGCCGAACGAGCCGGTTGTCGTCGAGCTGCTCGAGGCAGTGCGCCGTCCACCCGCCGGCGCGCGCCACGCCGAACGTCGCCGTGAACAGGTCCCGCGGAACGCCGACGCCGTGGAGCAGGGCGGCGGTGTAGAACTCCACGTTCGTCTCCAGCCTGCGGTCGGGTTTGTGCTCCGCGAGCGCGTCGACGGCCACGTCCTCGAACTCCCGGACGGTCTCGAAGAAGTCGGCGTCCCCGCGCTCCTCGTAGAACCGTTCCGCGGCGGTCGACAGCACCGCCGCGCGGGGGTCGCGGACCCGGTAGACCCGGTGGCCGAAGCCCATCAGGCGCTCGCCGGCATCGAGTTTCTCGCGAACGTACCCCTCGGGGTCGCCCGACTCGTGGACGTCCCGGAGCATGTCGAACACCGGCCCGGGCGCGCCGCCGTGGAGCGGCCCCTTGAGCGCGCCGACCGCGGCGGTCGCCGCGGAGACCACGTCCGACTCCGTCGACACCACGACCCGCGCGGTGAACGTCGAGGCGTTGAGGCCGTGGTCGATGACGGCGTTCAGGTACGTCTCCAACCCGCGCTCGGCGGCAGCCGAGGGCTCCTCGCCGGTCAACATGCGGAGGTAGTTCCCCGCGTGGCCGAGGTCCGGGTCGGGCGCGACCGGCTCCTCGTCCTGCCGGTACCGCCAGTACATCGCCACGATGGTCGGGAACGCGGCGACGACCCGTCTGGCGTCCGCTTCCGGGTCACCGTCGTCGGTGCCGAGGGTCGCCGCCGCCGCGCCCATCCGGAGGGCGTCCATCGCGGGCTTCCCGTCGGCGGCGGCCCGCCGGAGGACCGCCCGCACCTCGTCGCCGATCTCCCGCCGCCCCGCGAGGTCGGCGCGGAACTCGTCCAGCTCGTCGGCGGTCGGCAGTCGGTCGTGCAACAGCAGGTAGAAGCTCTCCTCGAACGTCGCGTTCGTCGCGAGCTCCTCGACCGGGTAGCCGCCGATGACGAGCTCGCCGGTCTCGCCGTCGATGTCGCTGAGCCGCGTCTCCGCCACCGCGATGCCGTCTAACCCCGGGGAGAACGTGTCGTCACCCATACGCCCGGTGCACCGGCCGGCGGGTTAATTCTTCCCCGGGCGTGCCGGTCGCTGTAGGTACTGAACCGGCGAAAAAGCGGGCGGTCGGTCGACGGGCGCGTCGGGGTCTCCGCCCCCGCCGTGCCAGTCAATCGTCGGCCTCGTTGGCTGCGACCGCGGTCTCGGGATGAGCCCCTCGACCGATCAGTCGTCAGCCGATTCCTCGACCGACTCCCCGTCGGCAACCGCCTTCCCGATGCCGTCGAGCGGCCGGTCGGGGTTGGCCTCGGTCGCCTCGCGGGTGAGGCCGAGCTGGTAGTCGTCGGCGTCGTCCCGCAGCGTCGTGCGGCCGCGGTGGACGCTGACGTCGTTGCCGAGGTGGAGCTTGACCGCTTCGAGCAGGGCGTCGGCTTCGAGGGGCTGGCCCCGGTTCCGGAGGTCCTCCACCGTGGCGTCGTCGGGCACGTCGAACGCGCGTTGGGTGATGATCGGGCCCTGGTCGAGGTCCGTCGTCACGTAGTGAGCGGTGACGCCCGCGATGCGGACGCCCTCCTCGAGCGCCTGCCGGTAGGCCTTCGCGCCGGGGAAGGCCGGCAGGAGGCTCGGGTGGATGTTGATGATGCGGTCCTCGTAGCGGAACACGACGTTCGGGCTGAGGATGCGCATATACCGCGCGAGGACGATGAGGTCGGTGTCGTACTCCGCAAGCAGGTCGAGCAGTTCGTCCTCGTCGGGCTGTCCCTTCTCGTCGCCGATATCGTGGAACGGGACGCCGTACTGCTCGGCCAGCGGCTGCAGGTCGTCGTGGTTGCCGATCACGACGCTGATGTCCGCGCCGAGGTCGTCGTTGGCCCACGCCTCGAACAGCGCCTCAAGGCAGTGGGACTCCTTCGTGACGAGGACGGCGATCTGCTGGGTGTCGCGGTCGCTCGGGAACCGGACCTGCACGTCGACCCCGAGGTCGTCGCCGAGGTCGTGGAGGTCGCGGCGGAGCGTCGCGTCGGTACAGACCATGTCGGAGGTGTCCACCGACATCGTCATGCGGAACAGGCCGTCGCGGACGGCCTGGTCCAGGTCCTCGATGTTGATTCCGCGCTCGAACAGGAGCGACGTCACTCGCGCGATGAGTCCGGTGTCGTCTCCTCCGATCACCGTGATCTCGGTCAGGTCGGTCGTCATCGCCTCCACCTCCTGTTCGATTGGAGCGGCGTCATCGGCAACCTCTCAGCCACGCGTCGGGAAAAGCCTTCTTTTCGGCGCGAACGTTGGGTAGGCACGAACGTGTATACCGAAGACGAGTCACAAGAGTTTTTGAACACGAACGCGCCTGTTCAGGTGATGACCGCCTACACCGCCACCGTCACGGTGCGACTCAAGCGCGGCGTGTTAGACCCCGAGGCAGAGACGACCCAGCGCTCGCTCGAACGCCTCGGTTTCGAACTGGAGGACCTGCGCTCCGCGGACCGCTTCGAGATCGATCTGGACGCCGAATCGCCCGAGGCGGCGGCCGACCGCGTCGACGAGATGGCCGAGCGCCTACTCGCGAACCCGACCATCCACGACTACGACGTGAGCGTCGACGAGCGATAGATACCGATGACCGTTGCCACAACGATTACGACGCTCTGCTCCCACACGAGGTGGTCGCTGTGACCGTCGCAATCGTCCGCTTCGGCGGTTCGAACTGCGACCGCGACGCCGAACGCGCGCTCTCACACCTCGACATCGACGCCGAGATCGTCTGGCACGAGGACGGCCTCCCGGCGGAGACGACAGGCGTATTGCTCCCCGGCGGCTTCTCCTACGGCGACTACCTGCGCGCCGGCGCGATGGCCGCCCGCTCCCCGATCATGGAGGAGGTGCGCGAGGCCGCCGCGGACGGCGTCCCCGTGCTCGGCGTCTGCAACGGCGCGCAGATCGGCTGCGAGTCCGGTCTCACGGAGGGGGCGTTCACCACGAACGAGAGCGCGCGCTTCCAGTGCGAGCGCGTCCACCTCCGGGTCGAGCGCGCGGACACGCCGTGGACGGCGGCGTACGAGGAGGGCGAGGTGATCGAGGTCCCCATCGCCCACGGCGAGGGCCGCTACGAGGTCGACGACGACCGCCTCGCCGAACTGGAGGACGAGGAGCGCGTCCTCTTCCGGTACTGCGACGAGGACGGCGAGCGCACCGCCGAGGCGAACCCCAACGGCTCGAAGCACGACGTGGCGGGCGTCCTCGGCGAGGACGAAACGGTCGCCGTGCTGATGCCTCATCCCGAGCGCGCGACGCTTCCCGACGTCGGGCCGACCGACGGCCAGGGGATCCTCCGCGGGTTCGAGCGCGCCGACTAACTGTATCATTTTAAATACTGTCGGTGGAACATTCAAGTTCGTCCGCCGCGTTGCTCGGATGAGACGGAACAGTAACGGAAATATACATGTCGAAAAGGAAAACTGTCCTCCACGTCGACCCGGCGAGCGCCGTCAGGTCGCGCGTCCGCGACGCGCTCTCCGACGCGGGCGCGAGCGTCGAGTCGGTCGGCGACCTGTCTGCGGCGCGCGCGGCACTCGATGAGGCGTCGTTCGACTGCGTCGTCGCCGAGACGGCCCTCCCGGACGGCGATGGCCTGTCGCTAATCGACGCCGCGGCGGGCGCGTTCGTCGCCTACACCGACGCCGGAGACGAATCGCTCGCCGGGCGCGCGGTCGCCGCCGGCGCCGACGGCTACGTGCCGAAGGCGGACGGCGTCGCCACGCTCGTCGAGCGCGTAACGGCGCTGCTCGACGGCGGGGAAGAGCGGTCCGACGAGCCCTCGGCGGAGCGCGCCGCCAGCACCGCCGCCGGCCTCTCCATGCTCGTCGAGCAGTCGCCGCTCCCCATCGTCGAGTGGGACCTCGACTTCCGCGTCGCCGCGTGGAACCCCGCGGCGGAGGAGCTGTTCGGGTACGAACGCGCGGAAGCGCTCGGTCGCGCTCCGACGGAACTCATCCTCCCGGCCGCCGAGCGCGAGGCGGTCGACGCGGTGTGGGAGGACCTGGTCGCGGGCGAGGGCGGGCGGCGGATCGTCAACGAGAACGTCCGGAAGGACGGCGAGACGGTCGTCTGTGAGTGGAACAGCGCCCCGCTGGTCTCCGACGCGGGCGAGGTGGTCGGCGTCCTCTCGTTCGTCCGGGACGTCTCGGAGCAGGTGCGACGCACCGAGGCGCTGGAGTCGCTACAGGAGACGACGCGGGAGATGATGCGGGCGGAGACGAAAGACGGCGTCGCCGAGACGGTCGTCGACGCCGCCTTCGACCTGCTCGGCCAGCCGCTCGCGGGCGTGCGGCTGTACGACGCGGAGACCGGCCGCCTCGAATCCGCCGCCGCGACCGACGCCGCGGTCGAACTGCTCGGCGACCTCCCGTCGGTGGGCCCCGGTGACGGCATCATGTGGGAGGCGTTCGCCGCGGACGAGCACGCCGTGTACGACGCGGTGCCGGTGGACGAGACGGTCTACGGCGACGCCTTTCCCGACGGTATCGGGAGCGTCTCGTACTTCCCGCTCGGCGACCACGGCGTGCTCGTGCTCGGCTCGCGCGAGACCAGCGGGTTCGACGACACTGACGTCCACCTCGCGAACGTCGTCGCGACGACGACGGCGGCGGCGCTCGACAGCGCCGAGCGCCGTCGGGAGCTCGAACGCCGGGACACCATCGTCGAGGCGGTCGGCGACGGCGTCTACGCGCTGGACGCGGACGGGCGCTACACCGCCGTCAACGACACGATGCTCACCATCACCGGGTACGACCGCGAGGAGCTGCTCGGCGAGCACGTCTCCGTGCTGCTGGACGACGAGGACGTCGAGGCCGGCCGCCGCCTCGTCGCCGACCTCCTCGACGACGGGAGCGATCCGGTACAGACCTACGATATCTCCCTGACGACGAGGGACGGCGACCGGATCCCCTGCGAGGTGAACATGTCCCTGCTCCCCGCCGACGCCGGGTTCGAGGGGACCGTCGGGACCGTGCGGGACGTCAGCGAGCGCAAGGAGATGGAGGACGCCCTGCGCCGACAGAAGCGGAAGGTGCGCAACCTCCACGAGGTCGCCTCGGACCTCGACGCCTGCGAGACCGAGGCGGAGATATACGACCAGGCGGTCGAGGCCGCCCAGCAGGTGCTCAACTTCGACATCTGTGCGGCGCAGCGGATCGAGGGCGACGAGTCCGTCATCGTCGCCCTCTCGTCGGGGCCGCTCCCGGACGAGGTCGAGACGCGACGGGAACTCGGCGACAACCTCGTCACCGCGACGCACCGCAGCGGCGAGACGCACCGCATCGACGACGCAAGGGAGAGCGATATCGCTGACCCGGTCTCCGACGACTACCGGGGAGTGCTCTCCGTTCCCATCGGCGACGTCGGCGTGTTCCAGGCGGTGTCGACGACCGTCGGTGCGTTCGACGAGAGCGACGCGGAGCTGGCGGAGCTGCTCATGTCCCACGTGGCGAACGCGCTCGAACGGGTCCGCTTCGAGTCCGACCTCCGGGAGGAGCGCGACCGCTTCGCCGCGCTGTTCGAGAACGTCCCCGACCCCGTGGTGAGCGTCCGCGACGGCGAGGACGGCGACCCGGTGTTCACCGACGTGAACCCGGCGTTCGAGCGCGTGTTCGGGTACGACGCGGACGCCGTCGTCGGCGAGTCCGTCTACGACTACCTCGTCCCGCCGGAGGAGCGGTCCGAGGCGAGGGCCCTCAGCAGGCGCGCGGCCGCCGGCGAGACGCTCGAGCGCGAGGTCGAGCGCCGGACGACCGACGGGATCCGCGAGTTCCTCGCGACGGTGGTCCCGGTCCGCCTCGGCGAGCGCCACCCCGAACGCTACGTCGTCTACACCGACATCACGGAGCGCAAGCAGCGACGCAAGCGCGTGGAAGTGCTGAACCGCGTCCTCCGCCACGACCTGCGCAACGGGATGAACATCATCAGGGGGTACGCGGAGACGCTCTCCCGGGACGTTTCGCCCGACCTGAGCCCCGCGGTGGACGCCATCGAGGACCGCGCGACGGAGCTCATCGAACTCGCCGAGAAGACCCGGGCGGTCGAGCGGACGCTCGGCGACGGCGAGCGCGCGGCGGGGCCGACGGACGTCGCGTCCGAGGCCGCCGCCGTCGCCGAGCGCGTCCGCGAGGAGTACCCGTTCGCGACCGTCGAGTGCTCGGTCCCCGACCGCGCGCTCGCCAGCGCCGACAGCCTCCTCGAAACGGCGATCTACCACGTCGTCGAGAACGCCGTCCTCCACAACGACCGGACGGACCCGACGGTCCGGGTCGAGGTCCGGCACGAGGACGACGCGGTCGCGGTCGAGGTCCGGGACGAGGGCCCGGGGATCCCGCAGATGGAGCGGGAGCTCCTCTTCGAGGACCGCGAGATAACGCAACTGCGCCACGCCAGCGGGCTGGGCCTCTGGCTGGTCAACTGGGTCGTCGAGCAGTCCGGCGGCGCGCTCACCTTCGCCGACAACGAGCCCCGCGGGAGCGTCGTCACCATCCGCGTGCCGCGGGCCCGACGGGGGACCCGCGCCGGCGAGACGGAGGTCGAGTCGGACACCTAGCGCCGACGCTCGCTGGGTCGTCGGTCGCGGCGATCGCGGATCGTAGAAATCGCGGGACTGGAGGGCCGCCGATCGGTTAGACTACCGGGTCAGCGGCATGCTGTAGCTCTTCTCGCGCTCGATGACCGCCTCCCAGGTGCGCTCGCACTCGCAGGAGACCTGCTCGAACACGGTGGGGTCCTGGCGCAGGTCGAAGTCCTTGATCGCCTTCTGGACGCGGTCGTCGCACTCGCCGCAGTTGTGCGGGCCGCGGTCGCTCCCGTGGCCCACCGGGTCCGAGACGACGATGGCGTCGGCGTCGGCCGTGTCTTCGAGCACCTCGGCGACGCTCCAGAGCCACGGCGGGCGGTAGCCGTCCCGGAAGAACAGCTCGTCGACCATCGTGTAGCGCTGGACGTTACACGGGTTCATCGAGACGGTGTGGGCGTACTCGGCGCACTTGCGGACCGACCGCTTCATGTCCTCGACGGCCTCGGCCTCGCTGAGGAAGGGCGGTTTCATCAGCAGGTACGCCTTGATGCCGGCCCCGGCGGCGTCGGCCTCCTCGCTGGCCGCGACGAACTCGTCGAAGTCGAAGTACTTGTTGACGCAGTCGTGGCGCACGCGGTCGGTGCCGGTTTCGAGGCCGACCGCCACGTCGGTTTCGAGGCCCACCTCGGTGAAGTCGGCGAGCTTCTCGCGGTCGACGAAGTCGGGCAGGCTCTCGACGACGATGCGGTCGCGGTCGGCGAACGCCTCGGCGATCGCCTGCCGGGACTCCGCGCCGACCTCGCGCTCGTCGAGGAAGGAGCCGCTCGTGTAGATCTTGATGAGGCCGGACTTCTCGTCCGCGTTCTCGGCCTCGTGCTCCAGACAGGCGTCGATCTGGTCCATCAGCGCGTCGTGGGCGACGCTCCCGCCCTCGACGGACTCCGCGACGTAACCGCACATCGTGCAGCCGCCGGCCCGCGCCCAGCGACACCCGCCGGTGTTGAGGATGATGGTGAGGCTCTGGTAGACCCCGTCGGGCGTGTTGTCCTCGTCGATCCACACCCGCGTGGGCTCGTGGGGGTCGTAGGACGCGTCCTTCTCGGAGCGGATGTCCCGCATCACCTTGTTGTGGGCGTCCATCCCCTTGCCCTGCTCGTACACTTCGGGGCTCGGCTTGCTCATTGGCGGTCCGTAGCGGTCCGAACGGTAAAGCGACTTCGTTCACGGCCGCCGGCGTTCGAAGACGCCGGCGAGCAGTTCCCGCTGGCCGACCCGCAGGTGCTGGTGGAAGGTGGGCTGGGTGATGCCGAGCACGTCCGCGACCTCCTCGCCGTTCTGCGACCGGGGCCACTCGAAGAAGCCGCTGTGGTACGCGACCTGCAGCACCTCGCGCTGCCTGTCAGTCAGGCGCGCGGTCAGGGCCGACCACGGGTCGCCGTCCCCGTCCCCGCGGTCCGTCACGTCGCTCCGGGAGACGAGTTGCGCGCCGTCGAACCCGCTCTCGAACCGCTCGACGAGCCGGCGGACGTCGGCGCTCTCGCGCACCTCGACGACGACCCGTCCCCGCCCGTCCTCGGCCCGCGCGGTCGACAGCGTCGCGCCGTGGTCGGCGACGTACTCGACCAGCGGGGACTCCCGGATCGCCACCTCGTACACCCGGTCGTCGCCGTCGCCGAGGTCGCGGACGCGGTCCACCGTCGACACGCCCGCCGCCCACGCGGCGACGGCTCCCTCCTCGGCGTCGTCCGCGCGGACGAACAGGTGGAGCCGGCCGTCCGACCGGAGGGAGCGCCCGACGAGTTCGACCCCGCAGCCGACCGCCTCCGAGAGGGCGACGAGCAGCGACGACGAGTCCCGCAGGGTGAACGTCAGTTCAACCGCGCCCATGTCGATCCGCGCGGAGCGGCGCTGCGCGGTGTTGATCGCGTAACCGATCGTCTCGCCGAGCTCCGCGAGCATGTCCCGCTCCCTCGGCCCGAACGCCTCGCGGGACCCCGCGTAGACGACGAGCACGTCGTAGAGGATGTTCTGGTACGTGACGGGCACGGCGGCGACCGAGCGGTAGCCCCGCGCCCGCGCCATGTCGATCCGCTCGGCCGGGAGGTCGCTCCTGGCGACGTCGGGCACCACCGTCACGTCGCGTTCCTCGACGGTCTCGACGAGGACGGGGTCCTCGGCGACGGCTATCGGCGAGTCGGTCACGTAGCCGTCGCCCACGCCCGCCCGGAACCGCGGCGCGACGGTCCCGTCTTCGAGGTCGTAGCGGCCGAGCCACGCGAACTGGTACTGGTCGGCGGCGCCGAACTGCTCGCAGACGAGCCGCTCGATCTCCTCCCGCGTCGAGACGTGGACGAGCGCTTGGTTGACGTCCCGGATCACCTCGTTCATGTTGTTCAGCGCCTCCAGCTCGTCGCGCTGGTCGGCGAGCTGGCGCTCGCGGTCCCGGAGCAGCCGGTCCCGGTCGGCCCGGTCGAGCGCGCCGCCGACGTGGGCGGCGAGTATCTGCGCGAGGTCGCGGTCGTACCGGTCGAACCCCTCCCCGTCCGTCGCGCCGGCGTAGAGGACGCCGTGCTCGCCGAGCGGCACGCGGAGGTCGGCCGACAGGCCCTCGGGCGCGTCGTCGCCCTCGCTGAGGTCGTACCGCCGGTCGGACGACCGCGGGAAGATGAGGTCCTCGACGGCGACGTCGACGGTCAGGGCGGCGTCGCTCAGCGCCGCCCTCGCGTCGTCGGTCGCCGCGGCGGGTCGGCTCGCACCCCCGGTTTCCTCCAGGAGGTACGCCCGATTGACCGTCGCGCCGAGCAGGTCGCTCGCCGTTTCGACGGCGGTCGAGAGGACGGACTCCTTCGCCGTCATCGTCATCAGCTCCCGGGTCGTGCTCAGGAGGGCGTCCCGCGCCCGCTCGCGGCGGCGGCGCCCCGTCACGTCGCGTGCGGTGACGTACACCCGCGGTCGGCCGCCGAGGTGGATGCGCCTGAGGTTCACCTCTATCCAGACCGGATCGCCGTCCGCCCGCTCGCAGCGCCAGTCGACGACGTCGTCGGGGAGCGTCTCCCGCGACCGGAGCCACTCCGCCACGGGCGTCCCGCCGTCGTCGGGCACCGTCGCCGCCAGCGCGTCGAGCGTCAGATCGTCGTCCGACTCCGCCGAACAGCCCCACAGGGTGCAGGCGGCGGGGTTAGCGTCGACCACGTCGCCCTCGTCGTCGACGACGAACACCGGGTCGTCGACGGCGTCGAACAGCACCTCGTAGGAGCGCTGCCGCCGCCGCCCGTCGACCGCGTTCCTGATGCGGTTGGCGAGCAGTTCGTACTGGCCGGTGCCGGTCGATTTCCTGATGTAGTCCGTCGCGCCCGCGCGGATGGCCGCCGCCGCGACGCTCTCGCTCCCCTCGCCGGTGAAGAGGACGAACGGGACGTCGGCCCGGCGCTCGCGGACGGCGTCGAGGAACTCCAGCCCGTCCATCGCCGGCATCCGGTAGTCGCTCACGACGCAGTCGACGCGCTCGCCGGCGTCCAGTCTGTCGAGGGCGTCGGCGGGCGCCGCCTCGGCGACCACCTCGATGTCCGGCTGGGTGTGTTCGAAGTGGTCGGCGACGAGCGACGTGATCCGCTCGTTATCGTCTACGCAGAGTACTCGGATATCTGATGTCATAGAGAGATATTCATCGATGCTTGCCACCGAAATGTACCAGGGAGCCAAATATGTTAGGGAATATTTCAGACGTCCCTAATATAATGGCGGGAAGGTATAACCCTACATATCAGTTCTCCAGATATATGCAGCGCAAAGCTGTCTTGGTAATCGGCACAGTATTGATCGCGTCGGTCGCAATGGGTTCGGCCGCGTTCACCAGCGGTAGCGTCGACCGTGCGGCCACGGTCCAAGTTGTCGGCGACGACGCGGCCGCCACCGGCCTCGCGCCGGGCGGCGGAACGAACAGCGGCGTCGTTCAGTACGACTCGAACAACCAGCTCTCGATCGACTTCTCGAACGTGAGCAGCAACGCCGACGGCATCAACGGGAACGCTAACTACACGATCGGTGACCACTCGAGCGCGACTACCACCTACGCGTTCAACGTTACCAACAACGACGATGCCACTCACACCTACACGCTCTCGTACGCTTTCTCCGGGTCGCCGGCTACTGACTCGAGCGTGACGTTCACGGCGTACAACAGCACGGGCTCGAAGCTCGCGACTGCCTCCGACAGTGGCTCCGGGTCGTTCGATCTGGGTAGCACGGAGACGGCCTACGTCGTGATGGAAGTCAATTCGACGGGGACGACGAGCGCTGAATCGCTCTCCGGCGACCTGACGATCACGGCGACGTAACCACGTCCCACCTCGTTTCAGACTGATGTACCGTTACGTCGGCGCGGTCGTGCTGGTCGGGTTCGTGGCGCTCTCAGCGGCGACGCCGCTCGGGGCGGCCTACGTCTACTCCGACAGCATGGAGCCGACGATATCGACCGGTGACGGGTTCGTCGTCGTCCCAGCGGACGACGCCGGCCCGGGAGACGTCGTCACTTTCTGGTCCGACCACCGCGAGGAGTACGTCACGCACCGCGTCGTCGCGGAGACGGAGTCGGGGTACGTCACGAAGGGGGACAACAACCCGATCACGGACCAGGCCGCCGGTCATCCGCCCGTTCGGCAGTCGGACGTCGAGGGGACCGTCCTGACGCTCGGCGGCGGGCCGGTGACGGTGCCCCACGTCGGGGACGCGGTGCGGTTCGCGTCGAAGCACGCGACGGTCCTCGCGGGGGCCGGCGCCCTGTTGGTCGCCGCCCTCGTCGGTTCGTCCTCGTCCCGGTCGCGGGACGTGCTCAGCGCGCGGACGCTGTTCCGCGGGCTGATCGCCGCGAGCGTCATCGTCGGCGTCGTCGGCGTCCTGCTGACCGGCGGCACGGTGCGTTTCCCGGTCAGCGATTCCGCCGACGGAGCGACGCCGGAGACGGTAATCTTCGAGAACGACAGCGCGAACGTGACGTTATCGATGGCATCGTCGCCGTACTCGTACCGGGCGATAGCGGCGTCCGGCGTCCGGATCGTAGACAGGTCGTCGGCGGGCGACGGGGAAGCGAAGCCCGCGGACGGCGGGGAGGCGACGACCGACGGCGGAGAAACGACCGGCGAGAAGGGGTCCGCGAACGCCGACGAAAGCGGGGCGACGACCGGCGAGGTCACGCTGACGCTCGCGAGGGACGGCTCCGGCGCGGACGCCGCGACCGTTCGGGTGTACCAGTACCCGAGGGTCCTCCCGGCGGGGATCGTCCGCGCGGCGCACGCGGTTCACCCACTGGTCGCCGCGGTACTGACGGTCGGCGTCGGGCACCTGCCGGTCGCCGCGCTGTACCTGCTGACGATAGACGGGCGAGAACCGCTGCGGTCGGGCCGCTGGCGCGGACCGCTTCGGGGGAAGTGAGATGCGCCGACGCACCCGCTCCCGTCGGCGTTCGGGGCGACCCTGGCTGTCGGTGGTCGTCGTCGCGGTGACGAGCCTGCTCCTGCTGACGGCGATGCCGCCGTCGGCGTCGTTCGACACCGGATCGGTGGGACGAGGATCGGGAATCGCCGTCGCCGACGACGGGAACGCGATCCTCGGCTTGAGCAACCACTCCGCGCTGAAGACGGGGGAGACCTGCAAGCTCGTCAACGTCACCAACCGGTTCGACCGGTCGGTGACGGTCACCGTGGCGCTCCGCGAGGACTCCGAGAAGTACGGTAACCTGACGCTGGGGAACGGCCGCGAGGGGAACCAGACCAGCTTCTCGCTCGGGACCGGGATTTCGCGGACGGTCGGGCTGGAGACGGACAACGAAAGCGCCTACGACGGCGACGACGTGTACTTCCACGCCAACGCCACGGGGGACGGCGTTCGCGCCGTCGCGACGGACAGGCACTCGACCATCGACGACGGCGCGTCCACCACGGACTGCGACATCACGCTATGAGCTGGATCGCAGCCGGACGGCTCCGGTACGAGCGGCTGGTCGCCACTCACGGCAGGAGCGTCGTGCTCGCGCTGGCGGTGCTCGGCCTCGTCGCGGCGGGCGTCACGGCGGTCGGCGTCGCCTCGCCGCCGACGGAGACAAGCCGGATGGCGACCGACACCGTCAGGGTCACCGCGGACGGGTCGGACTCGGCGACGGTCACCGGCGAGAGCGAACTGTACGAGCGCGGGGAGGTCGTCCGCGACAGCCCGGCGTACCTGACCGCGGCCGCGCCGAACCTCACCGTCACCGCCGAGACGAGCGTCTCCGACGGTCGGTCGGCGAACGTCACCCAGGACCTCGTGCTGACCTACCGCGCGAAGCGCGGCGGCGAGACGTACTGGGAGGAGCCGGTTCCTATCGGGCACGCCGAGGGCGTCGCGGGCGACGACCCCGCGACGGTGTCGGCGACGGTGAACGTGGCCGACGTGCGCGACCGGATCGAGGCGATACGCGGGGAGACGGGGTCGCGGACGACCGTCAGCGCCGTCGTGGTCCACCGCGCCGCCTACGAGACGGGGAGCCGCAGCGGGGAACTGCGAAGCAGCGCGGGACTCAGCGTCGGCGACCGCTCCTACTCGCTCGGCGACGGCCTCGGTACGAGCGACACGTACCACGACCGCGAGGTCGTCACCCGGGCCGACGAGGACCGGACGACGGCGCTGTTCGGCGTCACTGTCGCGTCGTGGTCCCTCTGGTCGGCCCCGCTGGCGCTCGGCTTCCTGCTCGGTGCCGGTCACGCTGGCGTCGTCCGGCGGCGCGGCGTCGACCCGCGAGCGGTCGAGCGCCGACTGGAGCGGGACCGGTTCGCCGAGTGGGTCTCTCACGGCGAGGTACCGGACGACGTCGCCGACCGGCGCGTCGCGATCGCCTCGCTCGCGGACCTGGTCGACGTCGCCATCGACGCCGACCGCCGCGTCGTCTCCGACCGCCGGACGGAGCGATACGTGGTGATCGACGGGAACGTGGCGTACGTCTACGCTCCCGACGGTCCGGCGGCGGCCGAGGACCCGACCGAGAGACCTGCCGGCGGCACGACCGACGACGCCGATCCGCTGGCGCCGGACCGCGCGGAAGCCGCTTCCGGGGGAAGCGGCGGCCGCGACCGGGACGCGCCGCGAACCGGCATCCCGGAGACTACAACTCGTTCGGCCGGGGACCGAGCGAGCGTCGAGGGGAACGGGACTGACGACGTGGCGGCACGCGAATCAGCAGACGTCTTCGAGACGAACGACGTCTTCGTCGCGGAGGAGGGCGACGATGCGGACGCGTCCGCGGCGGGGGCCGCGGACGAGTTCGTCTGGAGCGACCCCGCCCCGGAGAGCGACTCCGAGGCGTGATACCGGCAGCGAAGTCACAGCTGTCTGGCGAGTCCCGCCTATCGCCCCATCCTCCGACGATATCCGACGACGACGGCGGCGCCGAGGACCGCGCCCAGCGCGTTCGCGCCGGCGTCGGCCAGGGAGAACGCTCGGTAGGGGATGCCCGCCTGTAGCAGTTCTATCGCGAGTCCGTACGACGTCGCGCCGCAGACCGAGAGCCCGGCGGCCCACTTGGTGGACCGCCGGTGCGCGGTCAGCCCGACGACCAGCGTTCCGGCCAGCGCGGCGTAGCCCGCGCCGTGGAGGAGTTTGTCGAGCGGGAGCGGGCCGGCCGCGCCGCCCGCGGGGCCGGGCGGGACCGCCGACGCGACGAGGAGGGCGACCGCGACGGCGAGCGCGGGGAGCCAGCGTCGGTGCACGTTCGATCCCGGAACCGGTCGCCGAAAAAACTGACCGGTTCGGCGCGGTGCGACGGCGGGGTCCCGGAACCCGACCGGCCCATAAGTGCGCGAACGTAACCGCCGACGGTTACGCCGCTATGCTAACGGCTAACACATTGGAGAGCATATGTAACGAACGTAATTAACAATGACCGACATCGGAGGGTTTCAGGACAGGGTCGCGAGGGTCGACCTGTCCGAGGGAGACGTGCGGTACGAAGGCATCGACGAGGAGGACGCGAAGAAGTACATCGGGGCGCGCGGACTGGGCGTGAAGTACGTCTTCGAGCAGGGGCCGGACGTCGATCCGTTAGGTCCGGACAACCTGCTGGCGTTCATGAACGGCCCGCTGACGGGGACGCAGACGACGATGAGCGGCCGCATCGCCGTCTGCACGAAGTCGCCGCTGACGGGAACGGTGACGGACTCGCACCACGGCGGATGGTCGGGCGCGCGCCTCAAGTGGGCGGGCTTCGACGGCCTCCTGTTCGAGGGCCAGGCCGACGACCCCGTCTACGCCGTCGTCGAGGACGGCGAGGTCGAACTGCGTGACGCCTCGCACGTGTGGGGCCAGGGCGTCCACGACACGCTGGACGAACTGGAGGGCGAGGTCGACGGCGCGTACGGCAAGAACCTCTCGGCCATGGCGATCGGGCAGGGCGGCGAGAACCAAGTGCGGTTCGGCTGCATCATCAACGAGGACGACCGCGCCTCGGGCCGCGGCGGCACCGGCGCGGTCATGGGCTCGAAGAACCTCAAGGCGGTCGTCGTCAAGTCCGGCACCGACATGCCGAAGCCGGAGGACAAGGAGACGTTCATGGAGGGCCACAAGCAGGCGATGCAGGCCATCCAGGAGTCCGACGTCACCGCGCCGAACGAGGGCGGCCTCTCGCAGTTCGGGACGAACGTGCTGATGAACGTCACCGAGGAGATGGACGGGCTGCCGACCCAGAACGGCCGGTACACCTCGACCGCCTCCGAGGCCGAGGAGTCGCCGAGCGAGCCGAACATCGACTCGGAGAACGTCTCGGGCGAGAACGTCCGGGAGAACATCCTCGTCGACGAGCCGACCTGTCACTCCTGTCCGGTCGCGTGCAAGAAGGAGGTCGAGGTCGACGTCCACCACAAGGGCGAGGAGATGAACGTCCGGATGGAGTCCTACGAGTACGAGTCCGCGTGGGCGCTCGGGCCCAACTCGATGAGCGACGACCGCGACAAGGTCGCCGTGATGATCGACCGGTGTAACGACTACGGCGTCGACACCATCGAGATGGGCAACATCATGGCGATGGCGATGGAGGCCACCGAGAAGGGCTACCTCGACGACCTCGGCGAGGGCCTGGAGTGGGGCGACGAGGAGACGATGATCGAGATGATCGAGCGCGTCGCCCACCGCGAGGGCGACCTCGCGGACCTGCTCGCGGAGGGCCAGCGGCGCATGGCCGAGGAGATCGACGCGCACGACTGCCGCCTCGACGTGAAGGGGCAGGCGATCGCCGCGTACGACCCCCGCTGCATGAAGGGGATGGGCATCGGCTACGCCACCTCGAACCGCGGGGCCTGCCACCTGCGCGGGTACACGCCGGCCGCGGAGATCCTCGGCATCCCCGAGAAGGTCGACCCCTACGAGTGGGAGGGCAAGGGGGAGCTCACCGCCACGTTCCAGGACATGCACGCCATCTCCGACTCGTTCGACATCTGCAAGTTCAACGCCTTCGCGGAGGGCATCGAGGAGTACGTGCTCCAGTACAACGGGATGACCGGTCTCGATTACTCCGAAGACGATCTGCTCGAAGCGGGCGAGCGGATCTACAACCTGGAGCGGTACTACAACAACCTCGTCGGCTTCGACGGCGACGACGACACCCTGCCCGACCGCTTCCTCGAAGACGGCGTCCGCGGGCAGGGCGCGAGCGAGGGCGAGTACTGCGAACTCGACGAGATGAAAGCGGAGTACTACGACGTCCGCGACTGGGAGGACGGCGTCGTCCCCGACGAGAAACTCGAAGCACTCGGCATCGAGATCGGCCCCGGCACCGGCGTGAGTGGCGGCGGAGCGGCGGCTCCGTCCGATGACTGATCGGGGAGCCCCTCGTGGGCGACCTGCAGTCATCGGTCGTGAAAGCGACGACTGACCGGCACTGAGTGGGCCGGTAGGCCCCGAAGTGCAGCGGTTTCACTGGGATAGTCCGATGACTGAGCGGTGTCTGCGCGAGCGCAGGCTCGTCGGACCGCCGGTCCGGCGGTGAGCACCTCGCGGGCCAACCGCAGCGCGGAAACAGTTCGGATCGATCATGGAGTTTCCTTCCGCCGTCCCCGAGTTCGTCGTCGCCACTCGGCCGAAGTTTTCTTACCACAGTATCGACAATATCGGATCGATGACTGAAAGGGCCACAGTCCTCGTCGTCGAAGACGAGGTGAACCTCGCGGAGCTCTACGCGTCCTACCTGTCGGACGAGTACGACGTCCGGACGGCGTACGGCGGGGACGAGGCCCTGGCGATGATGGGCCCGGAGGTGGACGTGGTCCTGCTCGACCGGAAGCTGCCGAACACCCCCGGCGACGAGGTGCTCAGCCGCATCCGCGGGCGGAACTACAACGCCTACGTGGCGATGGTGACCGCCGTCGACCCCGACTTCGACATCGTCGACGTGCCGGTCGACGACTACCTCTGCAAGCCCGTGACGCGGGCGGACCTGCTGAGGATGGTCGAGGAGTTCTACGCCCGGCGCACCCACGACGACCTCCAGCGCGAGCTCTCGGCGAAGCTCGTCCGCCGGAACGTCCTCGCCGTCGAGAAGACGGCGGCCGAACTCGAAGCAAGCGAGGAGTTCCGGCGCCTCGAAGCGCGCATCGCGGAGCTCCGGGACGAGGTCGAGCACCTCTCGCGGTCGCTCGACGAGGCGGACGCCGGGGACGCTCGGCGCGGGTCCGTGGCGGGGTTCTCCGAATAGCGGGATTTATCCACGGACCGGGCGCTTGTTCTAGCCATGTCTCTCTACGACGCCGCGCCGGACGGCGGCGGCCGCACCGCAGCGTGGACCCGGGGGCAGGCCCGCGAGGTCGCGCGCTCCGACGACGTCGTCGCGCCGGTCGTCTACCCGCCCGAGACGGACCCGCTCTCCGACGACGTGCACGTCTGGGACACGTGGATCCTCCGCGACCGCGACGGGAGCATCGCAACCGTCGACGGCTACCGCGTCATCCTCTCGCTGACCGCGCCGGCCGACGTACTGCCGGGCAAGCGCCACGACCTGGCGACGATCCGGTACTTCTACTCCCGAGACGGGAAGCAGTGGCGGGACGGGGGTCCCGTGTTCGACGCCGACGCCGCGTTCGGCCAGCGCCAGTGGGCCGGCTCCGCGCTGCTTGACGACGACGGCGCGGTGTACGTCTACTACACCGCCGCCGGCCACGCTGACGCCGAGGCCCTCACCTACGAGCAGCGCATCGCCGTGGCCGCCGGCGGCCGCGTCAAGACCGGCGACGGCCTCCGCATCGAGGGTGACTGGGAACACGAGGTGATCCTCGAACCCGACGGCAACCGCTACGAGCGCGAGGACCAGTCCCGGGGAATGATCTACACGTTCCGCGACCCGTGGTTCTTCGAGGACCCGGCGACCGGCCGGACGCATCTCCTCTTCGAGGCGAACACGCCGGTTCCCGAGGGGAGCGACGCCTGCGACGGCGACCCGGCGCTCCAGGAGTTCAACGGCAGCATCGGGATCGCGACGTCGCCGACCGGCGACCCGACCGACTGGGAGCTCCGGCCGCCGCTGCTCGACGCCGTCTGCGTCAATCAGGAACTCGAGCGCCCGCACGTCGTCGTCCGCGACGGGCGGTACTACCTCTTCTTCTCCAGCCACGACCACACGTTCGCGCCCGGGATCGACGGGTTCGACGGTCTCTACGGTTTCGTCGCCGACTCACTGCGCGGCGACTACCGACCCCTGAACGACACCGGCCTCGTCCTGACGAACCCCGCGAACGCGGCGTTCCAGACGTACTCCTGGATGGCGTTTCCCCACCGCGACGAGGTGCTCGTCCAGAGCTTCTTCAACTACTACGACCTCGGCGACCTCTCGCTGGACGACGTGGGGCACCTCCCGGAGGAGGAGCAGTTAGGGAAGTTCGGCGGGACGCTCGCGCCCACCGCGCGCCTCGGCGTCGACGGCGACCGGACGTGGATCCGCGGGACGCTCGACCACGGCCACGTGCCGACCGAGGCCGAGGACCTGCCGCCGCTCCGCCGGTTCGGCGACGAACGGGTCGCGACCGGGCGGTACGGTCGGCGGAATCCGAGCGGACGGTAAGACCGGTTCGCGCCGTTCCCCTGACCGTTCTAACGAGAAAACACTTACCGCGGGCCGCCGCACGCTCGGCCATGTCCCCCCGCGACCGACGACGCTTCCTCCGGACGAGCGCCGCGGCCGCCGCCCTTCTCGCAGGTTGTACCGGCACCGACGGCGGGACGGAAACGACCGGCCCCGCGACCGAACAGACGAGTACCGCGACGACCGCCGCCGAAACGACGGCGGAGCCGGCCCCGTCCGCGATCGGCGCGAGCGCCTCTGTCGTCTCGCAGGCATCGGCCGATTCGCCGCCGGTCGCGGAACTCGAACTGACGAACCGGAGCGACCGGCCCGTGCCGGTGACGCCGACCGGCGAGGGCGGGCTCCCGATGGAGTACCTCGGGCCGCTCTACGGCGACGGCGAGAGCGATGGCCGCGTGATCTTCTTCCCGACCGCTCCCGACCACGTCTCCGTCCGCGGCGGGTCGCTCCCGGACGAGCGTCGCGACGGCTGCTGGCGGTTCCCGCGGGCCAAGGGCGACGACTACGTCGGCGTCGTCGTGGAGAACCTCGGCTTCGACGTCACCGTCGGCCCGGGGGAGACGTACGCGCGCCGCCACCGGATCTACTACGACGGGGCCGACGCCTGCTACCCGGCGTCGACGTACGAGGCGACAACGGGGCTCGTCCTCTCCGAGGGGATGTCCGGCGGGCCGACGTTCACCCTCGCGTACTCGCTCGACGCGTCCGACCCGGCGGCCCTCGCGCTGAGCGTCGAGAAGCGGACCGAGGACTGACGAACTACCGCCGAACGGACCGCTCCTCGCGCTCGTCGGCCCCCGGCCACGCCGACCCGACCCGCCACACGTCGAGCGACTCGACGGTCGCGGTGCCGCCCTCGGCGGCGATCGACACCGCCTCGCTGTCGGGGCGCACCGGGTAGCCGCGGCTCGTCAGGCAGCGCCGGTCGTTCGCGAACACCTCGATCACGGAGCCGTCGACGAAGACGCGGAGGTCGACCGGCCCGCCCCCGTCGAGCGGCATCGTCTGCGTCGACGCGTCCGCGCCGGGGTGGAGGCTGGACGACGAGCGGTCGACGGCCACCTCGCCGGCGTCGGTGACGCGTATCGTCGTCTCTTCCTCGCCGTCCGGCGAGCCGAGGACGGTGAGGTCGAACGCCGCCGCGTCGCCGAGGTCGACGGCGAGGTCGATCTCCAGGGCGTCGCCGTCGATGCCGAGCGGTTCGCGCTCGCCCGGTTCGACCGCGACCGACCCGCTCCGGAGGCGCTCCTCGCGGAGGTCGCGGAGTTCGGCGGGCGGGCGCTGGACGAGGCGGCCCTCGTCGTCCACGTCGAGGACGCGCGGGAGCGACATCGCGCCGGACCACCCGGCGTCCCACTGCGCGGCCGGGTCGCGGGCCTCCTGCACCCAGCCCCAGGTGAGGACCCGGCCGTCGTCAGCGCGGGTCGACTGCGGCGCGTAGTAGTCGCCGTAGTCGAGCAGGCCCTCGCGCTCGGGGGCGAACTCGCCGTCCTCGTACTGGCCGACGAAGTACACCACGTCCTCGTAGTTCGAGACGTGGAGCAGCTGTCGGTCGCCGAAGTCGAGCAGTTCGGGGCACTCCCAGACCGTCCCGTCGGCGGCGTCCGACGACGACAGGATGGGGCCGACGTACTCCCACTCGTCGAGGGTCTCGCCCTCGTACAGCAGCGCCGCGCCGCCGCCGTCCTGCAGGCCCGCGCCGACGAGCTGGTACCAGGTGTCGCCGTCGCGCCAGACGCAGTGGTCGCGGAACTCGGCCGCCCAGTGCTCCGTGCTCAGGATCGCCGGGTCCGTCGGCGGCTCCTCGACGACCGGGTTATCGGGGTCCTTGACCCACGTGCGGAGGTCGCCGTTGCCGGCCCGCGCGAGACAGGGTAACTGCCACTCGCCGCGGCCGCCGGTGTACAGCGCCGTCGGCGTTCCGTCGGTGTCGACCACGGCGCAGCCCGACCAGCAGCCGTCGCGGTCCGGGCCGTCGGGCGACGGTGTGAGCGCGACGGGTTCGTCCTCCCAGTGGATCAGGTCGTCGCTGACGGCGTGGCCCCAGTGGATCGCGTGGTGGAACGGGCCGACGGGGTTGTACTGGTAGAAGACGTGGTAGCGGCCGTCGTGCTGGATGACCCCGTTCGGGTCGTTGAGCCAGTTCGCCGGCGGGCTCAGGTGGTACTGCGGTCGGTGCCGGTCGATCCCGTCGAGCGAGGCGCGGACCGACGACAGTTCGTCGGCGCTTTTCGGTCGGCCGGTCGCCGACCACGCCTCGGTCGCGACCGATTCGAGCAGGCCGCCCGCCACCTGCGTCCGCTCGGCGACGTAGGCGTCGCTGGCGTCGAACGCGAGTCCCGCGCCGGCGCCGACGACCGTTCCCTCGCCGTGGCGCCACGCGAACGTCGTCATCTCGTAGGGGGAGTCGTCGGGGCCGCGGGTCATCGACGCGAGGAGGTCCCCTTGCGACGGGACGACCTCCTCGTACCGGGCGTACGAGTGGGTGATGCCAGTGGGGAGCGTCGTGATACGGAGGCGCTCGTCGGTCACCGCGGGGTGGTCGGCGTGGCGCGCCGCCCAGAGGAAGCCGTCGTCGCGGGTGATCTCCTCGCGGCCGGCCGCGTCAGGCGCGACGTCGTCGAAGCCGAGCGTCGCTATCGCGGAGAGCGCCCGGAGACTGAGAAAGAGGCCGCCGCCGTCGGCCACGAACGACCTGACCGTTGGGGCGACCTCCTCGACGCTCCGCTCGTCCGCGATCTCGCCGTCGGCGTGCCACCAGAGCGCGTCGTACCCGGCGAGGTCGGCGTCGCCGCGGCGCAGGTCGCCGAGCGAGACCCGGTCCGCGCGGGCGGCCGCGTCGCGACACCAATCGTACGCCGCCGCCTGTTCCGCGGAGAGCGTCCCGGCGTGCAGGCAGGCGACGGCTACCGGCGATCCGTTCATCACGCGCCCCTATCCGAGGCGCACACTAAGGGTTTGCCATCGTTTACTACACCTGTACCGAACCTGTCCGATCACTTCCCGACGACGACCGGGTCGCGGATCTCCAGGGCGCTCTCGAACTCCGACTCCCGGTCCTCCCGGCGCGCTATCCGCCGGACCTGCTCCTCGTGGGCGCGCCTGACGGCGTCGCGCTCCCTGTCGACGAGGTCGAGGTCCTCGCCGAGACGCTCCCAGTGGTCGGGGTCGGCGAGAAACACCGCGCGGTCGTCGTCCTCGTGGACGCACTCGAATCGCTCGCGGTACTCCGCGAGCGACAGTTCGGCCGCCACCTGCTCGACGAGCGCCGGCAGGCGCTCGGCGGCCACGCTGGCTTTCGCGCCCGCGACGAGGAGTATCTGGCCCTCGATGGCGTCCCCGGTCACGGCTCGTCCCCGACGCGGCCAGCGATCGGCCCTTCCGGCCGACCGACCGGCGCGCTCTCGGGCGATCGGTCCCGCTCTCGCCGCGGCGCGGTGGCGACCTGTCCGGTCATCCCCCGGCCCGGATCGCCTTCTGCGCGAACCGGTCGACGAGCGAGTCCAGGGTCTCGGGGTCGCCCTCGAACTCCACCGTGACCTCCGTCAGGGAGAGCGACGGCCCGATGTTCACTTTCTCGTCCGAGAGGGCGGCGCGCCAGTCCGACCCCTCGACGGCGGTGTCGGTGATCGCTTCGCCGCCGAGGTTCTCCAGGTACCGGCGGGCGAGCCGGACCGAGATGCCCCGGAACGAGCGGGTGCGCGACTCCCACGACTCGCTCCCGCCGGCGACCGGCGGGAACACCGACAGCGAGTCGCCGTCCGACAGGACGGTGTCCGGCCCCTCCATGTGGATCACCTCGCGGCCGTTTTTCAGCACGCTCAACTGCGGTCGCAACTCGTCGTCCTCCAGCAACTGGCCCTCGAGGCCCTCGTACTCGTCCTCGAGGGAGGCGAGCACCTCGCCGACGGTCACCGCCTCGCCGTCGTACTCCCGGGTCGTCTCCTTCTGGCCGACGGCCTCCCGGAAGGTGGCGAACGTCCGCAACTCGATCTCCATGTCACCGCAATGGGATGCGAGCGGCTTAAACCTCCGCCGGTCGGGTATCGTCGGCCGACGACCGACCGCGCTCAGCCGTCGGAGAGTCGGATGCCGTCTTCGACGAGCCGCGCGTTCCGCTCGCGGTCGAGCTCGTCAGCGATGTCGTCGCGCTCGTAGAGCTGCTCTATCAGGTCCGCGTACAGGTTCCGCCAGGCGATGGCGTAGATGGGCGACTGCCCCCACGCGCGCAGCTCCGGCACGAACTCGTCGAACGTCTCGGCGCGGGTTTCGAACCGCTCGACGGCGTCGGCGACGTACCCCGCCGCCTCGCGGTCGTCCTCGGCTGCCTCGATCGCGCGGTTGATCCGTCGTTCCCACCCTTCCACCGCTCGTTGCATGTCCTGTGCGGCGCTCTGTCCGTCATCGGGAAGCGAGTCGACGATCGGCTTCGGTACCGCGAGTGACACCTCGTCCATGCGGGTTCCTGCGTGCCGACGACCCAAAAACCCACTCGCCGGGGATCGCGGACCCCGGATGGTTCCGTCGACCGCGATAGCACCCGCGTCGGCGCGTCGTAATCGGAAATTTCCCTCATGCAGAGAGAGTAACTGCATCTTACAACTACCGGCTCCGATTGAACGAGGAATACAACGCCGTTGTGCGCGTTAGCAAGACTCACGCCTCGTCGCGACGGACATCACCCGATTCCGTCGGACGGTTCGCCACGAACCGGCGAAACTGGCCGCAACGGTATCACCGGTTTATGTACTATATCTGTGTAACTCGTAGCGTCGTGAAACCGCTCGAAGACGAGTCGATCGACCGGCTACGGGAACGCCCGGACGACGCCGACCCCGGCTCCGACCGGTGGCGGCGGGCGATGGCGCGGCGGGACCGCGCGACCGTCGAAGCGGTCTACTCCGCCGCCGACCAGCCCGACCTCCCCTGCGGCTGGAGCGCGCGGCCCGGTGGAGATGGGATCGGATTCGCGCGACACGCCGGCGAGCGCTACGTCGTGTCCGCGGAGCGGACGCCGGACGGGGTCTGGTGTCTCCGCGCGGAGCAGTCCGCCGACGAGCAGACCTACGGCATCGAGGTCGGCGGCGCGCCGACGCGGGAGCGCGCGCTCCGCGGGCTGTTCGAGTGCATGGAACGGATCAACGCGGCGCTCGACGACGTGGGCCTCGACGGGCACGTCTGCCTCGCCGACGTCCTCGACGGCGTCTGTCGCTACGAGGCGGGGCGGCTCGCCCACATCGTCCAGTAACTCACTTCTCTTCGACGTGGCGGACCGAGCAGGCGATGCCGCGAGCGCTCTCAGCCATCTCCGGGCCGGTCATCTGCGCCCGGCCGACCGCGAACGCCGACGGCCCCTCGACGACCACCTCGTCGCCGACGCGCACGTCGTCGTCGGCGTCGACGACGCCCGGCGCGAGGACGCTCCCGTGCGGGACGAAGCCGTCTATCTCGACGCGCTTCGTCGCCGCGTCGCTCTCGACCCAGCGGCGCGCGCCGGCGAGGGTGAACGCGAGCACGCCGTACTGCGGCACCATCGCCGCGAGCTGCTCGCCGTCGGCGTCGTGGACGCGGAGCTTCGGGTAGCGGCTCTGCGTCGAGATGTCGCCGAAGAGGTCGTCGCCGGCGCCGTCGCCGAACTGGTAGTCCGCGATGGCGCGGACGGTGTTGTGCTCGCGCTCGCGCTTCGGGAACTTCAGCTCGCCCGACAGCGTCGAGGAGAGGTTGGCGAGCGACTCGGTCGTCGTCGGGTGGTCCTCGACGGTGTACTCGAAGTCGAGGCCGAGCGACTCCTCGACGCGCTCGCAGACGTCGCGGTAGCCCTCGTCCGGCACGTGCGCGACGACGCGGGGGTACTCGTTGCGTTCGAGGTAGCGCCGGAGGACGCTCGCGACGAACCCCTTCTCGTCCTCCGACCACCGCCCGGTCACCACGGAGTCGTAGTGCTGGGCGGGGTAGGTGAGTTCGAGCTCCTGGGGTACGACGCCGATGGGCGAGGTCATCGACACCGTGTGCGCGCGGAACTGGACGGCGTCGTGGAACTGGCCGTGACTCTGGGACTCGCTGTAGGGCTTCGTCGCCGAGCACGGGACCAGCACCAACGGGTTGTCGAAGCGGTTGCGGTACCGCGAGGTGACGCGGTCGGCGAACCGCTGGATCTCGACGCGCCGGAGGGTGTCCTCCGTCGCGGCGGTGATCTCGCTGGTGCGGTAGACCGGTGCGCGCTCCTCGGCGTACTCCCACTGCTGGTCGAACTCGCGGAACGCGGCGGTGAGCCACTGCTCGTGGCGGGCCTGCCCCTCGACGTAGTCCCGCAGGCGGCCCGAACGGATCCGCTCGCGGACTCTGGCGAGTTCCGCCGCCAGCGCGTTGACGTTGTGCTCGGCGCAGTCGCCGCGGTCGAACGACTCGACGGACTGCTGGCACGCCGGACAGGCGCAGGGGAGTTCGGTGAGGTCCTCCAGGAACGCCTCGCCGTCGCTGGTGAGGTACTTGCCCTGCGTCCCCTTGACGTACGCCTTGTCCGGGTCGACGAGGTCGACGCCCGCGTAGACGAGCGTCGCGACGTTCGCCGGCGTGGCGACGCCCGGCAGGTAAAGCGCGCTGTCGGCGGGGATCGCCTCGCGCAGGTCCACGATCGCCTCCCGGAACGCCGCTCCGTGGCCGACGAACCCGGGCGTGCCGGAGACGACGTAGGCGTCGGCCCCGAAGTCCTCGGCGGTGTCCGTCGTGACGACGACGGCGTTCGGGTAGTCGACCGCGGGGTAGTCGACGGCGAACGACTCCTGCACCTCGTCGGCGGTGCCGGAGGGGAACGCGCGGTGCGGGAGGACGGTCAGCGTCGACTCGTCACCCTCGGGGAGTTCGCGCTCCTCGGGCCAGAGGCTCCCGGCGTCCCGGACGATCCGGTGGACGCGGGCGCTCGTCTCGTCGCGGTCCGCCCTCGCGTCCGCGGATCGTGGATCCGCGCTGTCGACCAGGGCCGGTGTCGTCACCGGATCCGAGAGGCGGAGTTCCGCCACTCGCGCGGCCCCGTCGCGCTCGTGGACCTCGAAGTAGTCGGTCATACGCGTCGAGAGTGGTCCCGCCGGAATGAGGGTGTCGTTACGGCGTCGCCGGCGCGACGACGCAAGTGCCCGAGGGTCGGGGGTTCGTGTGCTACTAATTACCACACCCTCACAAGGTTTTTTGAACCGCCGGCTGGCCTTGACTCATGGATCAACTCGACACGGAGCGGGACGGCCGTCGCGCCCTCCTCGCCCTCGTCAGGCGATACGGCGACGGCTACCGCGTCCACCTCGCCGCCGGGATCTGCCTGACGGTGCTGACCGTGGCGGTGTCGCAGGTGATGCCGTACGTCCTCGGCGTCGCCATCGACGCGCTGTTCACGGGGGCGCAGCCGTACTCCATCCGGTTCCTGCCGGACGCGTGGATCCCCGCAGAGCGAACCGGCCAGTTCTGGTTCACCCTCGTCCTCATCGTCGCGCTGTCCGGCGCGGCGCTGCTTTTCGGCACTGCGGCGGACTTCCTCTGGGGCAACTTCGCCCAGCACATGCAACACGAGGTGCGCGTCGACGCTTACGAGGCGGCCCAGGAGCGCGATCTCTCGTTCTACGACGACGTGCAGACCGGGGAGGTGATGAGCGTGCTGAACAACGACGTGAACAAGCTGGAGAACTTCTTCACCCAGATCGTCTCGATGGGCATCCGCGTGCTGGTGATGACCACCGGGATCGCCCTGTTCATGCTGTGGATCCACTACCAGCTCGCCGCCGTCGCGCTCGTCGTCCTCCCCGTCCTCTTCGGCGTCACGCGGCTGTTCGAGCGCCGCGTCTCGCCGAAGTACGAGGAGAAACGGTCCCGCGTCGGCAAGCTGAACGGCCGGCTGGAGAACAACGTCGGCGGCATCCAGACGATCAAGTCCTACAGCACCGAGGACGAGGAGCGCGAGCGCGTCCGTGGCTCGTCGGCGGGCTACCGCGACATCGCCTGGAGCGCCTTCCTCGAACGCGTCGGGCTGATCGGGGCCATCTCCGGGCTGACCTCGGTGGGGTACGCCGTCACCTTCCTCGTCGGCGGCTACTGGGTGCTGTTCGGCCCGCCACTTTTCTTCACGGCGTCGCTGTCGGTCGGGACGCTCGTCACGTTCCTGCTGTACAGCAACCGGTTCCAGTTCCCGATGTACCAGTTCGCCGGCGTCCTCGACGGCTACCAGAACGCCCGCGCCGCGGCGGCGCGGGTGGTCACGCTGCTGGAGGGCGAGAGCGACGTGCGAACGCGTCCGGACGCCGACGACCTCTCCGTGCGAGAGGGCCGCGTCGAGTACGACGGCGTCACGTTCAGCTACGAGGGGAACGAGGAGTCGGCGCTCGACGACGTCTCCTTCGAGGCCGAGCCGGGGTCGTTCGTCGGCCTCGTCGGCCCCACCGGCGCGGGCAAGTCGACGACGATGAAGCTCCTCCCGCGCCTGTACGACGCGGACGAGGGCGCCGTGCGGGTCGACGGGCAGGACGTGCGGGAGGTGACCCTCGACAGCCTGCGCGAGCGCGTCGGCTACGTCTCGCAGGAGCCGTACCTCTTTACGGGTACCGTCGCGGAGAACGTCGCCTACGGCCTCGACGCGACCCACGGGGAGGTCGTCGCCGCCGCGAAGAGCGCCGGCGCGCACGAGTTCGTCGTCGACCTCGACGACGGCTACGACACGGAGGTCGGCGAGCGCGGCGTGAAGCTCTCCGGCGGCCAGAAGCAGCGGGTCGCGCTGGCCCGCGCGCTCCTCAAGGACCCCGAGATACTCGTCCTCGACGAGGCGACCAGCCACGTCGACAACGAGACGGAGGCGGTCATCCAGGAGCGCCTCGGCGACCTCACCGCCGACCGGACGACGTTCGCCATCGCCCACCGCCTCTCGACGGTGCGGGACGCCGACACCATCCTCGTGTTCGACGACGGCGAGATAGTCGAGCGCGGCAGCCACGAGGAGCTACTGGCCGCGGACGGCCTCTACGCTAACCTCTGGCGGGTACAGGTCGGCGACGTGGAGGAGCTGCCGGACTCGTTCCTCCAGCGAGCCCACGAGCGGATGCGGGCCGAAACGTAGCTCCGTTCGACGCGCTCGCCGGCCGCGATCCGGCGACCTACTGGCGCTCGGCCAGGTCGATCCGCTCGACGCCGTCGGGCAACCGGCGGACGACGTGGTCCGGCCAGTCGTAGTGGGCGACGGTGACCGCCGTCTCGGGGTTCAGTTCGGCGAACCGCGCCACGGCCTCGGCGGCGGCGCGGCGGGCCTCGTCGTCGGCCCTGCTCGGCGTCTCCGCGGTCAGCGGGTACGTCTGGGCGAGTGCGGGCGGCACGGGGCCGAACGGCGGGACGAGCCGCCACGTCTCGTCGTAGCCGGTGACGTCCGCGCCCTCCGTGAGCAGCAGGTCGCCCGCCGGCGCGTCGATCCGGTCGAGGCGCTCGCGGTGGCGCAGCACCTCCGGCCGGCGCGCGCTCTCCGAGGAGACGTAGAAGAACGTGCCCTTGGAGGTGGGGTCCTCGCGCTCCAGTTGCTCGGCGTGGTCGAGCAGCGCGCGGTAGCCGTCGAGCATCGCCGGGTGGCCGCGGGCGCGGGTCTCGACGAGTTCCAGCAGGTTCCCTGTCCGGATCGCCTGCTTGATCCGCCGGATCTCGGCGAACGTGACGTGGAGGTTGTGCGCGGCGAGTTCCTCCTCGCGGGCGTCGCGGCCCAGCGCCCGGACCTCGTCGGGGGTGTGCTCCGAGCACACCGGGCAGTTGCAGGGGAAGTAGTCGAGGTCGTCCAACTGCTGGGTGCCGCGCACGGTGAGGTAGCGGTCGTCGCGCGCGTACAGCGCGTACGCGGCGGAGTCGAACAGGTCACAGCCCAGCGCGGCGGCGAGCGCGAACATCATGGGGTGGCCCGCGCCGAACAGGTGGACCGGCGCGTCCGCCGAGAGGCCGCGCTTCGCGGCGGCGACCACGTCGACCATGTCGTCGAACCGGTAGTCGTTCATCATCGGTACGACCGCGCCGACCGGGAACACGTCGAGCGACGAGGCGTCGGCCGTTCGGGCCGCCTCCTCGCGCAGGTCGGGGTACGTCGACCCCTGCACCGGCGCGGTGACGAGCATGTCGCCCGTGTCGATCGTCTCGGCCTCGGCGATGCGCTCCTCGGTCGTCTCCAGGTCGATCTCGGCGGTCTCGCGCGACGCGTCGGGCGGCGTCGGGATGTCCACCGGCGTCCCGATGTCCGAGCCGATGTCGCGCTGGAACTCCAGGATCTCGGGCGGCGTCACGTCGATCTCGCCGTACACCGACAGCTGGAACGACCCCGAGTCCGTCATGATCGCGCCGTCGAAGTCGAGCAGTTCGTGGAGGCCCTCCGACAGCGCCCGCTCGCGCAGCGACTCGTTGCCGTGGATGATGTAGGAGTTGGTGATGAGGATCTCCGCGCCGAACTCGTCGGCGAGCCGCGACGGGCTGATCGTCTCCAGGTTGGGGTTTATCACCGGCAGCAGCGCCGGCGTCTCGACGGTCACCCCCGCCCGGGGGACGGTCAGCTCCCCGATGCGGCCCGCGACGTCCGCGTCGCGGAGTTCGAAGTGGTCGCGCATTGACTCGTCGTAGCCCGGGCGCGTGGGTAAGGATTCCGTTCTGTACGGGCGCACCGCTCGGAGCGGCGTTAGAGCCGTTCACTCGAACAGCGCGTAGTACATGACGCCGAGCGCGGTCCGGCCGTCGCGGATCTCGTTCTCGCGGACGGCCGCCAGCAGCGAGTCGAACGGCGTCGTGTCGACCCGGATGGTCTCGTTGTCGTCGAGGTCCTGCTCGCCGGTCGCCGTGCAGTCGCGGGCGACGAAGTAGTGGAAGACGGCGTCGGAGAAGCCGTTCGCCGGTTCGACGGTAACGAGGTGCTCGACGGCGTCGGCCTCGTACCCCGTCTCCTCGGTCAGTTCGCGGCGGACGGCCGCGGGCAGGTCGTCGTCGTTCTGTTCCAGACCGCCGGCGGGGAGCGCGCGGTTGACGCGGTCGACCGCCTGTCGCCACTCCTCGATGACGACGACGTCGCCCTCGGGGGTGAACGGGAGGACGACGACGCTCTCGCCCTCGGAGAGGTAGTCGAAGTCTGTCTCGGTGCCGTCCGGGAGGCGCACGTCCTCCTGCACGACGTCGAAGCCGGGACAGGTGTAGGCGACGCGGGAGTCCAGTGTCTGCCACGCGAGGCCGTCGCTCGCGGTCGGGTCGTTCGCAGCGGGGTCTACGGCGTCGTCGGGCATGCTCGGCGGTACGGCGACGGCCCGCAAAAGCGCGCCGGACCGGCGTCGGGACGAGGCGTCGCCCGGTTCGCCCCGGTCGGTTCGGGCGGTTCAGCCGTCACGCCGGTGATTTCGCGTAGTGTGACAACTCCTACCAGTGAAACACCAATAATAATTATATTGGTCGAGGAAAGAGTTCCAGTATGCTCCCGAGATGCTCGAACTGCGGGTCCCTCATGCGCCTGCAGGACGAGTCGTCCCGGCTGTTCCAGTACAGGTGCGCCACCTGCCACTCGAAGCTGACCGAACACAAGTCCGGCCGCTAGTCGGTGAGCCCGTAGCCTCTTTTGAACAGCGCCACGTCGACCAGCACCACGGCCAGCGTCAGCGCCGAGAGCACGGCCAGCGCGACGTTGTGGTCGATGTCCGAGTACGCGAGGAAGCCGTAGCGGACGCCGTTGACCATGTACACCATCGGGTTCAGTAGCGACAGCGTCCGGTAGATCGGCGGCAGGATATCCAGCGAGTAGAACACGCCGCCGAAGAACACGAGCGGCCGGACGATGAACTGATTCATGACGGTGAGGTAGTCGAAGTCCTCGGCCCAGAGGCCCCCCACGACGCCGAGGCTGGCGAACAGCACGGAGATGACGACGAGGAAGGCGACGAGGTAGAACGGCTTCGCGACGCCGACCGGTTCGAACGCCCAGCCGACGAGCGCGATGATGACGCCGACGACGAGCCCGCGGAGCGCGCTCGCCCCGATGTACGCGAGCACCATCTCCGTGTACGACATCGGCGAGGTGAGCGTCTCGTGGATGTACTCGTTCCACCGCCCGTGGAAGATCGAGAACGAGGCGTTCTCGAACGCGTTCGAGATCGCGCCCAGCACGATGAGTCCGGGCAGGATGAACACGATGTAGTCGAACCCCTGGATCTTGTCGATCCGGTCGCCGAGGATGACGCCGAACACCGAGAAGTACAGCACGTTGGTGATAAGCGGCGGGAGGAAGGTGTTCGAGGGGCGGCGGACGTACCGCAGTATCTCCCGCTTCACGAGCGCCCGCGTGCTCACCGACAGGAGGCGGGTCACGCTTCGGCACCTCCCGCGTCGCCGTCGCGTCGGCCGTCGTCGTTCGTCAGTTCCACGAACACCTCTTCGAGCGAGGTACGGGTGATCTCGAGATCGACGATCTCGTGGCCGCGGGCCTCCAGTTCGTTCAGCACCTGCGGGGCGGCGCGACCGCCCTGCTTCGCCTTCACGGCGAGGCGGCCCTCCTCGAACGCGACGCTCTCGACGCGCTCCACGTGGTCTAACGCGGGCGGCGCGGTCGGCATCTCCTGCAGTCGGACGTAGATGGTGTCGGTCCCGCGCCCCATCAGGTCGTCGGGGCTCGCGACCTCAAGCTTCCGCCCCTCGTTGATGATCGCGACGCGGTCGCAGAGGCGCTCGGCCTCCTCGATGTAGTGCGTCGTGAGCAGGACGGTGGTACCCTCCTCGTTGAGCTCTTGGACGATCTCCCAGAGGTCGTGGCGGAGCTGCACGTCGACGCCCGCGGTCGGTTCGTCGAGGATGAGCAGGTCGGGGTCGGTGACAAGCGCCCGGGCCAGCAGGAGGCGGCGCTTCATGCCGCCGGAGAGCCAGTCGAAGCGCTCGTCGCGCTTGTCGTAGATACCGACCTTCTTCAGCACCTCGTCGGCGCGGCGCTCGGCCTCCTCCTCGGGGATGCCGTGGTAGCCGGCCTTGTGTTGCAACACTTCCCGGATCGGGAAGAACCGGTCGACGTTGTACTCCTGCGGCGCGAGGCCGATGGCGTCTCTCGCCTGCCGGTAGTCGTCGACCACGTCGTGGCCGAACACGCGCGCCTCGCCGGAGGTCTTGCGGACCAGACCGACCAGCGTCTCGATGAACGTCGTCTTCCCGGCGCCGTTCGGCCCGAGCAGGCCGAAGAACTCGCCGTCCTCGACCGTGATGTCGAGGCCGTCGAGCGCCCGGAGGTCGCCGTACTCCTTCACTAAGTCCCGCGTCTCGATCGCGCGTGGCATCTACCGATCTGTCGCCGCTTCGCGGGCTAAAGGGCGTCGAAGCGGCGGCGCGCAACCGGAAAGAACGGCCGCATCGATCCCCTGTCGCCGGCGCGCAGTCCCGCCGGCTCAGAGCTTCCCAGCGTCCATCGCCTGCTCGTTCCGCCGTCGGGCCTGCGCGACTCGGCGGTCGACGGCGTTCGCGACCGGGTCCGGAACGTCGTCGGCCGCGTCCGACAGCCGCTCCGCCGCCCGGTCGAGGCGGTCACGGACCGCTTCGAGGCGGTCGTCCGCGCCGTTTTCGTCGCCCGCGTCCGCCCGCTCGGCGGCGCGCGCCGCGGCGTCCCCGACCGCTTCGAGCGCCCGCGCCAGTCCGCGGACGTTGCTCCCGTCCCCGCCGTCGCCGTCGTCGTCTCCGCCGTCACCGTCCGCCTCCGCCCTGACCCGCGCGGCCGTCTCCGTCGCCACCGACGCGAGGTATTCCGCGAGCGAAGCCTTCCCCGTCCGCGGGCGGTCGACGGTCGCGACGGCCCCCTCGTTCCCGTCTCCGCCGTCCCCGTCCGGGTCGGGATTGACGCGGAACGCGCCCACCTCGCCGTCGGCGTCGCGTACTTCCGTCGTGTACGCGCCGCCGCGGTGGACGTAGACGGCGTCGGGATCGGAGAGCGGCGCGTCGTAGAGCCGCCCTGCGAAGTCGTCCTCGACGGCGAGCGCTTCGAGGTCGTCGTCGGTCCCGTCGGGATCGACCCGGAGCTTCACCGCGTCCTCGCGGGGCGCGAGCGGTATCTCGCCGTCGACGCCCGCCACGGTCGGCGCGGCGTCGCCGCTCACCGAGACTCGCTCGCTGTGGGGTGCGACCCCCGCGCCGTTGACCGTCAGGCGGTGCTCGCCGGGGGGGACGTCTTGCGCGACCGCGACGCCGCCGAACGTCGGGACCGCCGTCGGCTCGCTCTCCAGCAGGACGACCGACTCGACACCGAGGTCGGTCGTGATCAGCCCCTCGCCGTCGGGCGCGTCGGCGCTCTCGGCGAGCCTGGAGACGGCCGCGACGACTCGCCCCACCGAGTCCGGGGGCGCGACGGCGTCGTAGCGCTCGGCGAGCGCCGACCGGTGGGACGGGTCGGAGATGTCCGCGGCCGGGTTCTCGTAGCGGGGCTGCTCCCAGGGCACGCCCGTCGCGGTGATGTGCCCGGCGATGCGGTCCTCCGCGAACTCCGGCACGTCGAACTCGAAGGAGAGCTGCGGCCCCTCGAACGCGTCGACGTGCTCCAGGTCGGCGGCGGGTTCGAGGGCGTAGGTCACGTCGGCGGTCGACTCGCGCTCGGACCCGAAGACGACGCCGGTCTCGCGCCGCGGCAGGTCGTCCGGCGGCGACGCGAGGTCGCCGTAGGACCGCACCGTCAGGTCGCTCGGGATCAGATCGGACCGGTCGACCGACGGGAGGCGCTCGTGCTCGTAGAGCGGTGCCCCGTCGAGTTCGGGGACGACGAAGGGGAGCCGCGACCCCTCGTCCCGCGGCAGACCGTACGCGAGCGGCCACTCGCCGACCGCCTCGACGCCCTCCAGCGCGCGGTTCGTCACGTCCGGGAACGTGCCGTCGAGCGAGAACCGCTGGAAGCTGTCGCGGTTGGCGTTGACCGAGAGGCCGCTGGAGTGCGACCCGAGTTCGGGCAGGACGCGCGGGATAGCGTCCGGCTCCGGGTCAAGGAACTCGTTGTTCGGGACGTTCCGGGAGTGGGCGCTGGCGACGAAAAGCACCGGCTCGTCCGCCTCGACGTCGACGAACACGTGGACCACCTCCCAGTCGTGCCAGTGGAAGTTCGTCGTGAACTGGTCGAAGACGGAGTAGAACCAGAACTGCACGACCGCGAGCGGCGACTCCTCGTACCGGACGGCGCTGTAGAACGCCGTCGGGGCTGGCGGAGCCCCGTCGGACTCGAACCTGCGCGTGTAGCCATCGAGCGCGTCGAACCCGTCGACGACCGTCCGGTCGCCGTCGTCGCTGACATACGGGCGCGGGTCGGTCGGGAACCACGGCTCCGCTTCGTCGAAGTACAACGTCGGCGCGAACCGCTCGGCGAGTTCGCGGGCCCGCTCGTCGTCGACGCCCTCCGTCGGCGCGTCCTCCCCGCCGTCGAGGAACCGCGCGCCGGCGAACCCGCCCGCGCCGACGACGCCCGCGCCGCCGGCGAGTTTCAGCAGGTCCCGCCGGGAGAAGCGGGCGGCATCGGGGTCTGCCATCGTTACCGGTCCTCCAGAGCGCCCGCGGAACGCTTCGGCGGGACGCGGGCGAGCCGATCCGTCGTGGAACGCGCGAAGCGACCGGGCGGGCGACCCGAGCGCGCCGCTCCGCCCTGCGTGCGTATCATACCGCGACAAATTACCGCCGAGGGATAGGTCTTCCGGCAGCGTGTTCGACGGCGCGTTCCGGCACCGCGTGACGACCGGCCCGCTGCCGTCGCCTCAGAAGTGCCGGTCGATCTGCCGCCGCGTTCGCAGTTCCGTCTCCGAGTTGTCGACGGTCACGTGGTCCATCGCGAGCGGGTCGAACTGTTCGCGGATCTGCCTGTGCACCTCGAAGTCGGCGTCGCTCTCGCCGCCCTCCCGCGCCTCGATGCGCTCGCGGACCACCGACTCCTCGCACTCGACCTTCACCGACCGGAACTCCGCGCCGAGGTCGTCGGCCAGGTCTCGTGCGCGCTCGCGCATCTGCCGGTACTGGAACGTGCCGTCGAACACGACGTCGTCGCCGCGGCGGATCGCGGCGCGGCCCCGGGAGAACAGTTCGTCGTACACGCGCTTCCGCTCCGCCTCCGTGTACTCGGGATCTGGAGCGACGTCCCGGCGGACGACGTCGGTCCGGACGAGGACGGCGTCGAGGCGGTCGACGATCGACTCGGAGACGGTCGTCTTCCCGACGCCCGGCGGGCCGCAGACGACGACCAGCGTCGGGTGGTCGGCCGCCGTCTGCCCGGCGGCCGCCGACCCGGAGTCAGCCATCGGTCTCACCCGCGGTGCGCCCGTCAGCGACGCGTCCGGAACTCATTCGAGATGACGATCAGCCGGGTGGTACAAATTCCTGTCGGGACCGACCGGGGCGACGCTCGCCGGTCGCGATACCGGCGAGTTGCTCCGCTCAGCGGGCAAAATGCGGGAGAAGTGGGCCGGCGCGAATGTCGAATCACGTCCAGAGGGTCCTGCTCGGTCGCTTCGCTCGCTGTGCGGGCTACCTCTGGCCTACTTCGAATTCGCTTGCCGCGATTTACCACGCATCGCAGACTCGTCGCTCCGCTCCTCGTCATTGCGATGCGGGAAAAGTGGGCCGGCGCGAATTCGAATCGCGGTTACGGCCACCCGAAGGCCGAAGGATACCAAGCTACCCCACCGGCCCGCACTGAGAACAAGGGTGGGGTCGTTTTTAACGGTTGCGGAACGGTCGCCCCCTGCGGATCAGTACCGCTCGAACCCGTCCGTGTCGAGGTAGTTGTGCGCCACGGTGATCGCGTGGTCGGCGTGGAGGCGCTCCGGGCCGAGGCGGACGCGGCGGTCCGCGGCCTCGGCCAGCAGGTCGGCCTCCGCGTCAGCGAAGTCGTGGTGGTCCGAGAGGACGAACGCGGGGTCCTCGGGTGGGTCGACGTCCACGACGGGGTCGCCGTCTTCGTGGAGCTGCACGACGGTGCTCTCGCTCGCCACGTCCTTGATGACGGGTTCGACGCCGCGGCGGGTGAGCGACACGCCGGGGCTGGTCTCGACGGGCATGTGGCCGATGGCCTCCTCGCGCTCGTCGAGGGCGTTGCGGACGAGCGCCGCGGTGGAGCGCTCGTCGGGGTTGAGCCGTCGGATCTCGCTCCCCTCGAACGTGACGGTGAACTCGTCGGCGAGCACGAGGTGGGCGCGGACGTCCTCGCGGACGTCGTGCGAGAGGAAGAACGCGGAGTTGACGCAGCGACAGAGCACGTCGAGGCGGCCGGCGCCGCCGGCGATGTCGTCGAGCGAGAAGTCTGGCGTCGTCGGCGCGTCGTGGCCGATGATGACGAACTGGCGCATACCGGAGCCTGCGCCGCCGCTCCAATACGTCCGTCGGAATGGCAAGGCAATTACCCGCCCCGCGTCTCTGTCCGGGTATGACCGTCATCGAGGACGCCCGCGCCGTCATCGACGCGGGGCCGGTCTGTGACTCCTGTCTCGGCCGCTGCTTCGCCGACCGGAGTTTCGGACTGACGAACGCGGAACGGGGGAAGGCGCTCCGGGTGAGCGCCGCCCTCGAGGACGACGAGCCGTACGAGTCGCCGTCGCCCGACGAGTGCTGGGTCTGCGAGGGCCGCTCCGGCGAGTTCGACGAGTGGGCCGAGCAGGTCGCCGAGGCCGTCGAGGGCGTCCGCTTCGGGACGTATCAGGTCGGCACGCGCACGCCGCCGCTGATCGAGGAGAACGAGGCGCTGCTCCGCGAGGAGGCCGGCCTGCCCGAGGACGCCGGCGAGTCGTTCAAGTCCGAGTTCAACCGCGAGGTCGGCAAGCGCGTCGGCCGGCTCACGGACACCGAGGTCGACTTCGACCGCCCGGACGTGCTCGCGCTGCTCAACCTCGAACGCGAGGGGGACGTGGAGGTGCAGGTGAACCCGGCGTTCGTCTACGGGCGCTATCGGAAGCTGGAGCGGGACATCCCCCAGACCGAGTGGCCCTGCCGGGAGTGCGGCGGCAGCGGCAAGCAGCTCGGCGACGACGGCGAGGAGCCCTGCGACTACTGCGGCGGGAGCGGCTACCTCTACGACGAGAGCGTCGAGGAGCTCGTCGCCCCCCACGTCCGTGAGGCGATGGAGGGCCGCGAGGCGGTGTTCCACGGCGCCGGCCGCGAGGACGTGGACGCGCGGATGCTCGAACGCGGCCGCCCGTTCGTCGTCGAGGTGAAAGCGCCACATTTCCGGTCGCCGGACACCGACGAGCTGGAGGCCCGCATCAACGAGGCCGCGGAAGGGACGGTCGAGGTGACCGACCTCGCGCTGGCGACCCACGAGATGGTCGAGCGCGTGAAGGAACTCGACGCCAGCAAGACCTACCGGATGGACGTCGCGTTCGGCGAGCCCGTCGCAGTCGAGGACCTCTCGGCCGCGCTGGAGGAACTGGACGGGACGACCGTCGAGCAGTACACGCCCGAGCGCGTCGACCACCGGCGAGCGAGCATGACCCGCACCCGGCAGGTGTACGAGATCGAGGGGACGCTGGACGACGACACGCACGCGACGCTCGAACTCCACGGCGAGGGCGGCCTCTACGTCAAGGAACTCGTCAGCGGCGACGGCGGGCGGACGGAGCCCAGCCTCGCCGGTCTGCTCGGCGTCGACGCCGAGGTGACGGCGCTCGACGTCGTCGACGTGCAGGGCGAGGAGGAGCCGTTCGACGCGCCCGAGTACCTGCGGGAGTAGGCGACGGACGCCGCGGTTCGCGGTCCCCGTCCCCCGAACCTTTTTGCGTGCTAATCCGTACCATAGTACGGAGGGGATTCCCGATGTGTCACCACTACGAGAGCGACTACCTGACCGAGCGCGAACCCGCGTACGAGCCTGAAACGGAGGCCGACGAGGAAGAGGACGACGACCTCGAAGAGGTCGACCCCGTGGTGCCGCCGGCGAACGACTGAGTCCACTCGCTCGTTTTTTCCGTCGCGCCGAGCGACCGCAAAGGGTTTTCTCCCCGCCGGGTAACGACGCCCCCATGAGCGACGCGTTCGGCGCCGACGAGGCGGGGAAGGGACCGGTGTTCGGGTCGATGTTCGCGGCGGCGGTAGCGGTGGAGGACCCGGCCGCGCTCCCCGAGGACGTCGACGACTCGAAGCGGCTCTCCCCCGAACGCCGCGAAACGCTGGCCGAGCGGCTCCGCGAGGACGACCGCGTCGCCGTCGGCGTCGCCGAGATCCCGCCCGAGCGCATCGACGCGCCCGAGACGGACATGAACGCGCTCACCGTCGCCGCGCAGGCGGAGGCGCTCTCGGCCGTCGTCGCCGACGGCATGCGCGGCGTGGTCGACGCCGGCGACACGAGCGAGGCGCGGTTCGCCCGCCGGGTCGCCGACCGGGTCGACGCGGACGTCGACCTCCGCGCCGAGCACGGGGCGGACGAGACCCACGCTATCGTCGGCGCGGCGAGCGTCGTCGCGAAGGTGGAGCGCGACGCCCAGATGGCCCGCTACGCCGAGGAGTTCGGCGCGGTCGGCAGCGGCTATCCGAGCGATCCGACGACGCGGACGTTTCTGAAAGAGTGGGTCGACGAGCGCGGGGAGGTACCGCCGTTCGCAAGGGAGACGTGGGCGACCTGCGAGGACGTCCTCGCGGCCGCCGAGCAGTCCGGGCTGGGCGACTTCTAGCGGCGCGTCACCAGCGCCCGGAGGATGTCACCGTAGGCGGGGCGCGTGACGAGCACCCCGACCAGCACGCCGAGGATGGTGACGATGGCGAAGCCCTGGAGGTCGCCGAGGCTGAGCACGGCGAGCGGGCTCATCGCGACGATGGTCGTCGCGGCGGCCGCCCCGATGACCCAGAACGCCTTGCGGAAGCGGTTCTGGAAGATGCGGCCGGACTCCACGTCACCCTCGGCCATCACCCCGTCGGCGATGATGATCAGGTCGTCGACCCCGGTGCCGATGACGGCGATGAACCCGGCGATCACCGACAGGTCGAGCGGGTACTGTATCGCCGCCGCGAACCCGAGGAGGATGACCACCTCGGACAGCGCGGTGACGACCATCGGTGCGGCGATGCGGGCGTTGCCGTACCGGAAGTAGACGGTGAGGCTGACGGCGATGACCGCGATGATGCCGGTGATCATCGAGTTGATCTTGAACTGCTCGGCGAACGCGGGCTCGATGTACGAGGTCTGCGCGGCGGTGTAGTTGAGCGGCGCCGCGAGGCGACCCGCCTGGAGGTTCAGCCGCAGGTTGCTCGCCTCCTCCTCGCTGCGCGCGGTCATCCGGAACGACGGGTCCTCGTTGAAATCGCCGTTCTGGAAGCTCTGCGCGAGGTTGTTTCGGACGCCGGCGGCGTACACGATGTCGTCGTCGACGATCGTCAGCAGGCAGTAGCCGGGGTCGGTGTTGTTCTCGCTGTCGAGGTCGTAGGCGCAACTGCTCGGGTTCTCGGCGAACCCGGCCGCGGTGAGGTTACTGGAGAACTCCTCCGCGGCCTGCCTGTTCTCGACCGTCACGGAGACGTAGTACTCGCCGGTGCGCTGGTCCTGCTGGACGGTGCTCCCGACGTCGATGTCCTCGCCGCGCAGCACCGTCTCCTGGGCGTACCCCTGCGAGCCGTTCGAGCTCGGGTAGGTAGCGTCGATGCGCACGTCACCGCGGTCCTGGATCAGGGTCCGCAGCTCCTCGCGGTCGCGGTTCGGCGCCGTGACGACGATGTAGCGCTCGCCGGAGGCGGTCGTCGACTGCGTCACCGTCCCACCGGCGAGGCCGGACTCGCCGATCTTGCGGTCGAGCGTCTCGACGATGTCCCGCCGCGTCTGGTCGGTGACGCCGTCGCGGATCTCGCCGTGGGAGACGTTCGCCGCGGCGAGGGCGCTCTCGAACTCGCTCTCGGAGACGCTGCGGTTGAACACCTCGACCGTCCCGGACTGCCGGCTCGCCCGGACGTCGATCAGGTCGAGGCCGAGCTCGTTGGCCACCTGCCGCTCGACCCGGTTGCCGTCGTCGAACTGCGCCTCCTCGGCCGTCATACCGACGACCGGCGCGCGGATCCGCGCGCCGCCGGCGAGGTCGATGCCGTACTGGAGGTTGGTCGGCCCCTCGTTGTCGACCGACCGGTTGCCGTCGTCCTGACCGACGACCGCGCCGGGGACGAACAGCGCGACCGCGCTGAGCGTCAGCAGGACGACGAGGATCGATACGCGCCAGTTCTCCCGGATGGCCCCGAGCGCGCTCATCGGGCCACCCCCTCGAACTTGTACCAGCGAAGCAGGCTGAGATTGAGCATGTACGTGTTCATCAGGTCGGCGACGAGGCCGAACACGAGGACGACCCCGATGTCCCTGAGCAGGTCGATGCCGAACAGCGTCGCGGTGATCGCCATCACCGCCATCGCCGCGATGGAGGTGAGCGTCATCGTCACGCCGGTCCGCATCGCGCGGTGCGTGCTCTCGTAGAACTCGCCGGAGCGCCGCAGGATGTGGTTGTTCAGCAGGATGTCGGAGTCGACGCTGTAACCGATGAGCATCAGGAGGGCGGCGACGGTCCCGAGCGAGAGCTCGATCCCGACGACGTTCATCAGCGCGAGCGGGATCACGATGTCGCTGAACGCGGAGGCGACGATGGCGACGCTCGGGACGAACGTCCGGAAGAAGACGAACGCGAGGACGCTCATGCCGGCGAAGGCGATGGCGACGCCGTACAGCGCCTCGGTCTGTGCTTGGTCGCCGAAGCTCGGACTCGTCGTGGAGCTCGACCGCACGTCGTACCCGGCGTCCTCGGCCTGGGTCTCCAATTCCCCGATGTCGGACGACTGGAACTCGACGATGTAGGTGTTCTCCTCGCCCTGGATCGCCCGCACCGACGTCGGCTCCGCGTCGAACGCGGTACGGATCTCCGACTGCGAGTCGTCGGTCTGGACCGTGAGCTCCGACCCGCCCGTGAACTCGATGCCGAGGTCGACGGGCGCGCCGGTAAAGAGATACCACCCGAGAAGAATCGCCAGCGCGACCGCCAGCACGGCCAGGGGAACGGCAACGAGCTGGCGGTTCGTGTACTGGGTGTAGTCGATTTCCGGTACTTCGAACTCTACCATGGCCGCGATTGCGTAACGGCGCCGAATAAGCCTTCTTATATCGATAACCGCCCGCAGGGATGGTGGGAGGCGTTCCCACGCGACCCCGTCCGCGGCGGTCCGCGCGGCCGAGTACCTATGTGTCGCGAGCGGCTACTCCCCCGCATGAGCCGAGAGACAGCCGACGCGGTCGTCGTCTCGTACCCGGCCGACCTGAGCGACTGGGGGCGCTTCCAGGTGGAGAAACCCTCGTTTCGCGCGTTCCTCCGGCGGACCCGCGACGAGGCCGCCGAGGGCGACGTGTGGGAGGAGTTCGTCGGCGTCGGGTGCTGTGGCAACACGCTCGACGTGCCGCTCCGCGTCGAGTCGGTCGCGGGCGGCGACCGGATCGACGACGACACCGAGTTCGAGTTCGCCGTCCGCGAGGCCTGCGACCTGCAGGGCGGGTGGCAGGTGCAAAGCGCCGACGGCCCGACGGCCTGACGACCGTCCCTCTCGGCGGTGAAACCGATCGATCACCTCCTCCTGCGGGCATCGAAAATTTCAAGCGCAAGAATAAGGTAGATAACCGCACCGATCGCACCGGGGCATCAGTACCACCAATACCCGCCACAGCCAGCGATGACCGGGAGCGACGATACGGCCTTCGGAGGGACGCTGAACGGACTCACGTACGTCTTCCTCGGTCTCGCAGCGATGCTCGCGTTCGTCTACTCCGGAGACGCGGTCGATAATGCGAACCTCGGTGCGCTCGTCGCGGATGGCGAACATCCCGGCCGGGGTCGCAGCGAGCGTCGCGGTGGTGGTGCTCGGAGTTGCCTCCCTCCTCGCGCCGCGGCTTTCGCCCTCGTTCGCCGACCTGAACGCCCGCTGGACCGGGCTGTTCTGGGCGCTCGTCGGACTCGGGGTCCTCGGTATCAGTACGATGAGCGGGGGTAGCTCCGGCAGATGGGTCAGCGGCGTCGTCCTCGGCGGCGGGTTGCTAGTCTACGGGGTACCCGTCGCTGCGGGTCGAGGGACCCCCGACGCCTAATCCGGCAGGTAACGGACGTTCACCACGTCGTCGGCGCTGCGGACCTCGACGCGGACGGCGTCCAGCCGCGCGGCGCGGGCGAGCGTCGCCTCGTCCTCCAGCACGTCCTGTGCCGCCTCGTCGGCGGTCCCTTCGGGCACCTTGAGCACGTGGACCTCCCCGGTACCGGCGCGCTCCTCGCGCGCGAGGTCGCCGACCTCCTGTTCCTCGGCGATCTCGACGGCCTGCCGGGTCGGCGAGAGGTCGCTGTCGACGAGTTCGATCGCGCGGCGCTCCTCTACTTCGATCACCTGCCACGTCACCTCGAGTGGCGGGTCCGGCGCGATGGTCGCCGTGACCACGTCGTCCTCTTCGACGCCCGGGTTCGACGACAGCGTGTGGACCTGGCTGTCCTCGACGTCCCGCATCACGGCCGACTCCTCGTCCGCGTGGGTGACGAGGAACGTTCCCGTTTTCTCCGACATGCTCGGGGATAGCCGCGCCGGGTTTTTGCCCGTGTCGGTCGCCGTCGACGGCGTTCGGCCGCGGGTGGACGATGCGGGGACCAGTGGGTCCGCTCGTCGGGGCGACGTCCGTATCGATGGTTGGTCGCGAAAACGAACTCGGAGGGAAAACCGCGGCGCGTTCGGCGGAACTACTCCTCGGTGGGAGACGCGAACTCGTCGTTCCCGCAGGAACAGGTCCCGTCCGTTCCGACCGGGCGTAGTTCCCCGTTTCGAACGGTCTGTACGGGGTAGATAGTCCCGCACTCCGTGCACTGACCGAACGTCTGCGGCTCGCCGCCCGACCCGGGGTCCTCTCTGTTGCCCTTCGGTTGCTGACCCTTCATCCCTCCGCGTAGACGAACTCCTCGTTCTCGCACTTCGCACACCCGTTCTCGGCGAGGGGTGTTACGCGAACGTCGTCCTTCTCTCCCGGTTGCTGATTCCCGCACGCAGTACAGTGGCCCAACACAATTTCCATACCTCTGATTGGCCTTCCTGGCGCAAACCCCACACTGCTGTAATAACAACTCATTTATAAGGAAAGCGGCGACTGTCCCGAACGAGCGGCTACTCCTCCGCACCGAGCTCCGAGTTCTCGATCAGGTTGCGCGTCCCGCGCCGAAGCCGCGACGAGAGCGCCTGCTGAGAGATCCCGAGCGCGTCGGCGACCTCGGACATCGTCGCCGCGCGGGGCGAGTCGTAGTACCCGCAGTGGAGCGCCGTCAGCAGGGCGTCCCGCTGAGCGTCGGTCAACGGTCCCGTCGTTTCCAGCGGCGTGAGCGAGTGGATCGCCGTGACCGTTATCGGGATCTCGTGTTCGAGCGTGTACCGCTGAAAGTCGGAGACCGCGTCCTGGCTGACGCCGCGAACCTCGAACCGCCACTCCTCTTCGGTCCCCTCGGCGGTGAGCAGCGTCACGTCCGCTTCGGTGAGCCCCGCGAGGATACCCGCGTACTCGGGTACCCACTCGCACCGCATGAGGTACTGCGTCTCGAACTCGTCGACGACTTCGATGTCGCGGACGCCCGGATGCTCCGCGAAGTGTGGCAGGATCTCGTCGACGACGACCCCTCGCACCCAGAAGTACGGGACGACCGCCGACTCGTCGTCGCGCGGAACGACCCGCTCCAGTTCGACCGTCACGCCCGCCTCCAAGTCCGAGAAGATGCTCCCCAGCGGGAACACGTCCGACTCGACAGTGAACTCGACCACGGTCGCCATATCGCCTTCACCACCGCCCGTCGGGTAAAAACGGGGGAGGGAGAGCGGCGTCACCCGCCCGAGCCGATCGATCAGGAGGCCTTTGAGGGCCGAGCGACGACGCCCCGGACATGCGCCGACGGGTCGGAACGAGCCTGTACGCCGGACTGCTGTTCACCGTTCTCGGAGCGATCGCGTGGCTGACCGGCCAGCCCTTTATCTTCCCGAGCCTCGGCCCGTCGGCGTTCGTCCTCGCGTTCGAGCGGCGGGTCAAGCGGCGGGAGATGTTCCGCATCGTCGGGAGCCACTGCATCGGAGCCGCCGCCGGCCTGCTGGCGTGGACCGCGGTGGCCGCCGGCGTCTCGATCACCGCCGACCCGGCGGCCGCCTCGCCCGAGGGACTCCGGCTGGCGGCGGGCGCGACGCTCTCTATCGTGCTGACGAGCTGGGCGATGATCGCGACGGACGCGATCCACCCGCCGGCCTGCGCGACGACGCTCATCGTCTCGCTCGGCCTGCTCTCCGCGCCGCTGCAGGTCGCTATCATCGTCGCGAGCGTCGTCGTCCTCGTCGCGTTCCACGCCGCCGTCCTGCTGGCGTTCAAGCGGCTCGTCGGCGACTCGCACCCGCGCTACCGTGGGGACGAGCCCGGCGAGTGAGGCCCGAGCGTGTACACCGGCCCCCCGGCTCACCGCGACCGTCGATGCATCAGCGCGATGACGAGCGCGGCCAGTATCGGCGGGAGCAAGCCGACTAGCGGCGGCAGCGCGTACAGCGCGTCGACGACGGGCGCGAGCGGCCCCGACGCGGCCGTCTGCTGCGCCGGCGGCACCGTGATCACGAGGCCGACGTACAGCGCGAGGACGAAGCCGAACCCGGCGAGCGCGAGGCGGCGGTCGTAGCGCGCGTCGCTCCCCGCGCGGCGGTGGCGGCGGGCGACGAGCAGCACCGGCGCGACGACGGGCACCACGACGAGCAGTCCGACGAGGACGTAAAACGACCGCGAGAGGGTGAGCGACCCGCCGGCCGTCCCGACGGTGTCGCCGATGAGGACCACCAGCGCCGATCCGAGCAGGAGCGTGACGAGCACGGTCAGCAGCGCGCTGAGGACGGCGTAGCCGCGGAAGGCCCACGAGTCGCTCGTCCGGAACGCGTAGGGAAACGCCCCGGGGAGGCCGCGGTACGTCCGCTCGTCGTCGGTGTCGGCCATCGTCGGCGCTTCGGACGGTACCGGAATAAGCGACCCGGTACGTCGGCGATGCCGGGGCGAACGCGGTACTAACTTATAGCGCCGCGCCGCGGGTCACACCATGCACGTCGACCTCGGCAACGCGCTTTCGACGGTCGCGTCGCCCGGCGTCTCCCGAGAGGCGCTCGAACGCCTCGACGGGGACGTCGCGGCGGCGCACGAGCGGATCGAGGCGGGCCGCGCGGACGGCGAACACGGCTACGCGTCGCTGAACCTGCCGGAGACGGCCGACCCCGACGCCATCCGGGCGGCGGTCGACCGGTTCGACGACCCCGACGCCGTGCTGACCGTCGGCATCGGCGGGAGCGCGCTGGGCGCGGCGACGCTCGCCGACGCGCTCGACTCGGACGTGGACGCCCACTTCCTCGACAACGTCGACCCCGAACGCGTCGCGGCGCTGCTCGACTCGCTCGACCTCTCGAACGTCGTCGTCAACGCCGTCTCTCGGTCCGGCACGACCGCGGAGACGCTGTCGAACTTCCTCGTCGTCCGCGACGCCATGGAGTCGGCGGGCGTCGACTGGACCGAACGCACGTTCGTCACGACCGGTGAGGAGGGGCCGCTCCGCCGGCTCTCGGAGAAGCACGACCTGCCGGCGCTTGCCGTCCCCGACGGCGTCCCCGGCCGGTTCTCGGTCCTCTCGACCGTGGGGCTCGCCTGCGCGGCCGTCCAGGGCCACGACCTCGACGCCGTCCTCGCCGGCGCTCGCGACGAGGCCGACCGCCTGTCCAGGTCGCTGTTCGAGTCGCCCGCGTACGCCTACGGCGCCGCCGCGTACGCGCTCGACCAGCGCGGCGCGTCGGTCAACGCGATGATGCCGTACGCGGAGTCGCTGGAGACCTACGCCGAGTGGTTCGCCCAGCTGTGGGCCGAGAGCCTCGGGAAGGACGGCCTCGGCCAGACCCCCGCCCGGGCGCTCGGCGCGACCGACCAGCACTCTCAGCTACAGCTGTACCGCGCCGGCCCCCGCGACAAGATGGTGACGATGGTCCGCCCGCGCGAGCGCGCCGACCGCGCGATCCCGGAGACGGACCTCGAGGGGCTGTCCTACCTCGGCGGCTCGACGCTGGGCGAACTGCTCGACGCGGAGTTCGAGGCGACGGAGGCGAGCCTCGCGGCCGCCGGCCGGCCGTCGGTCCGGGTCGAGATCGACCGGGTCGACGAGCGCGGCCTCGGCGAACTGCTGTACGGGATGGAGGCCGCCTGCGTGCTGGCGGGCGAACTGTACGGCGTCGACACGTTCGTCCAGCCGGCCGTCGAGTGGGGCAAGCGCGCGGCCCGCGGCCTGCTCGGCGGCGGCGAGTTCGAGGAAGCCGAGGCCGTCGCCGAGAAGGAGCGGCTCGTCGTCGAGTAACAGAGTTTACTGTCCGGGGCCCGTAGGGGACCGCATGGACGACACGGCAGTCGCCGGAACGTACGCGTCCCCCTCCGACCGGTCTATCGCCCCCGACGCGGGAGCCTCCCTCGCCGGCGTCGCGCTGGTCGCGGCGGTCCTCCTGCTGACGAACGACGTCCTCGACGACCTGACGGTCGCCGCGGCGGGCGTCGCGGTGGCGGGCGTCATGCTCGCGGCCTTCTTCGGCCGCCGGTACGACCTGCTCGACAGGCGACTCGCCGCGCCGCTGGCCGCGGTCGCCGGCGTCGCGGTCGTCGGCCTCGGCGGCTACGCACTCGTCGCGGGGTCGTCGGGGAACCCCCTCCCGTTCGGCCTCTCGTCGCTGGGGATCGGCGCGGTCGGCACGCTCGTCGGCGGCGTCGGCGGCGTCCTCGCCGCGCTCGCTGATTGGCAGGCCATCCCCGACAGTCGCCTCGCCAAGATGGTACGGACGACGGTCGTCAGCACGGGCGTCGGCCTCTTCGGCTACCTCGTGTTGAACGTCGCGTCGCTGCTCGTCGCGGTGTTGCTCCTGGCCACTGTCTGGCCGGAGCTGACGCCCATGCGCCAGCAGCTCGTCGGCGCGTTCGGGCTCGGCCTCGGGACGGCCGCGACGGCGCTCGCGTACCTCCGGCTCTCCGACCGCGACCTCGACTTCATCGACGTCCGGACGCCGTCGCTCCGAGACGCCGGCCTGGCGGTCGCCGGCGTTTTCGTCATCTTCGGCGGCCTCATCGGCCTGAGCCTCCTCTTCCAGTACCTCGGCGTCCCCTCGTCGAGTCACTCGACCGTCGAGCAGGCGCGGCAGGGCAACCCCGAGATACTGCTGCTGCTGATCCCGGCGTCCTTCCTCGTCATCGGTCCGGGCGAGGAACTGCTCTTTCGCAACATCGTCCAGAAGTCCCTGTACGACGTCTTCTCGCGGCCGAGCGCCATCGTCGTCGCGAGTTTCGTGTTCTCTATCGTACATTTCTCCGCGTACGGCGGGGGTTCGATGGTCGAGACGCTCGGCAGCCTCGCGACGATCTTCACGCTGTCTATCGTGCTCGGTGCGTTCTACGCCATGTCGGACAACATCCTGGTGCCCGCGTTCATTCACGGGGCGCTGAACGCGATCCAGTTCGCCACCCTGTACGTCGAGATAACCGGCGCGGCCCCGGCGCTCGTCTGACGGCCGTCTGACAGGGTTTTATTTCACATCCTATATATAATACGTCTATGGCCAGACAGTACTCCCTCGTCTGCGAGGACGACATCGGCGAGCGCGTGCGGGCGCTCGCCCGCGAGTACGGACTCACGGAGGAGGAGGTACTGCGCCAGCTCATCCAGCGGGGGCTGGAACAGACCGAGGCCGAACGGCGTTCCTAGGCGTTCGACGGGTTCTTTCGAGAGAGCGCGCTCCCGCAGATCGGACAGCGGTCCTTGTTGTCGTCGAACTCGCGCCCGCAGCCCTGACACTGGAACAGCCAGGAGCGTTCCTCGGCGATGCCGTCCTGCGCGATGACGTCCACGTCGACGTTCAGCCGCTCCGCCACGTTCTGCATCGCGTAGTCGTCCGTGACGAGCGTCCCGTCGAGTTCGAACGTCGCGGCGATGAGGCGAACGTCGGTGTCGGAGAGTTCCTCCAGGTCGCCGAGCTCTTTCGCCGCGCGGCGGACCTTCTCCGTCGTCTGGTCGCCCGGGATGTGAATGTGCATCCCCGACCCCTCCATCGCGTCGTACCGGTAGGCGCTCTCATCCTCGAGTTCCTCCCGGACCATCGGAATCGTGGCCGTCTGCTCGTCGGTGTGGTACTCGTTGATGAAAGCGGACGAATCGAGAACGTACATTTACCGCTGGACGACGATGTAGTCTTTCACAGCCTGGACGCGCGATACCGGAACGCGGAACCGGCCGCCGGTGTCGGTTTCGAAGTCGATGCTACGCTTCGGCGTCTCCTCGGTGGGCTCGACGATCATGTCGTTGAGCTCGCCCGTTCGGAGGTCCATCGTGATGTTGTACAGCATCCCGAGTTCGGTGCCGTCGGACCCCATGACGTCCTTCCCCGAGAGGTTCTCTGCCAGTATGCCGGACATACAGTCCCTTTCCGACTAATGAAATATAAACGCCACGGGCCCCGTCGCGGTCAACCGGGCGCAGTGGGTGAACTCTCGTCCCGGTCGCCGGCGCGAAGCAAGCGGCCGACGCGGCCGGCGAGAGCCCGTTTCGCGCTACGCTCGTCCTCCTCGTCCGCGTTCGAGAGCCGTTTCAGTTCTCGCTCGGCCTCGTACCGGCCGTTGTACGCCGGATCGAGGTATACGTCGCCGGACCCCTCGATGCGCTCCTCGGACTCCTCGACGGCGTACCACTCTCGGAGGCGGGCCAGTAGACGGCCGAGGACGTCCCAGGCCATGTGCGACGTTAGTTCCTCCTGGAGAATAACTGTAACGAACGATCCGATCACGGTTCGCCTTCGCCCCTCCCGTCGACGGGATCCGCGATATCTAGCCGAACGGCGGGATGACGATACAATTAAATGCCGCGCAGAGTACTCCTACACAAGAACCTTCTCCGGTGGTTAGCTATGTCTGATACCGATACACGCGACCCGTCAGAATCCCTTCGTACCCCCATCGTCGCCGTCCTGGGCCACGTCGACCACGGCAAGACCAGTCTGCTCGACAAGATCCGCGGCTCCGCCGTCATCGAGGGCGAGTCCGGGGCGATCACCCAGCACATCGGCGCGACGGCCGTCCCGCTCGACGTCATCTCGGAGATCGCCGGCGACCTCGTCGATCCCGACGACTTCGACCTCCCCGGGCTCCTGTTCATCGACACGCCGGGGCACCACTCCTTCACGACGCTTCGCTCCCGCGGCGGCGCGCTCGCCGACATCGCCATCCTCGTCGTCGACGTCAACGACGGCTTCCAGCCCCAGACGCTGGAGGCACTCGACATCCTCAAGCGCTCCGAGACGCCCTTCATCGTCGCCGCGAACAAGATCGACACCGTCCCCGGGTGGAACGCCAACGAGGACGCCCCGATCCAGCAGACGTACGACCAGCAGAGCGACCGGGTGCGCTCCGACCTCGACGAGTCCCTCTACGAGATCATCGGCAACCTCTCCGACGAGGGCTTCTCCGCGGACATGTACTGGCGGGTCCAGAACTTCCAGAACAACGTCGGCGTCGTCCCCGTCTCCGCCATGACCGGCGAGGGCGTCCCCGACCTGCTGACCGTCATGATGGGCCTCTCCCAGCGCTACATGAAGGAGGCGATGGAGATCGACGTCGAGGGGCCCGGCGTCGGCACCGTCCTCGAAGTGAAAGAGGAGAAGGGCTTCGGCACGACCGTCGACGTCGTCCTCTACGACGGCACCGTCGCCGAGGACGACACCATCGTCGTCGGCGGCGAGAACGACCCCATCGTCACGGAGGTCCGCGCCCTGCTCAAGCCGCGCCCGCTCGCCGAGATTCGGACGGAGAGCCGCTTCGACACGGTCGACTCGATCTCCGCCGCGTCCGGCGTGAAGATCGCCGCGCCCGAACTCGACGAGGCGATGGCCGGCGCGCCGGTCCGGGTCGTCCGCGACAGCCCCGTCGAAGAGGTCGTCGCCGAGGTCGAGGAGGAGCTCTCCGACATCGCCGTCTCCACCGGCGAGGAGGGCGTCGTCATCAAGGCCGACACGCTCGGCAGCCTCGAAGCGATGGCCAACGCCCTCGAGGAGGCCGAAGTCCCGATCATGCGGGCCGAGGTCGGCGACGTCGCGCCGCGGGACGTCAGCGTCGCCAGCACCGCGGAGGACGACAAGCACCAGACGATCCTCGGGTTCAACGTCGACGTGCTGGACGACGCCGAGGACCAGGCCGACCTCGACGACGTGAACGTCTTCGAGAGCGACGTGATCTACCAGCTCATCGAGGAGTACGAGGAGTACGTCGAGGAGATCGAGAAGGCCCAGCAGGAGACGGTCCTCGAGAACATCACCCGCCCCGCCCGCTTCCGCATCCTCCCGGACCACACCTTCCGCCAGAACGACCCCGCGGTCGTCGGCGTCGAGGTGCTCGCCGGCACCGTCAAGAACAACTCCCGGGTCGTCCTCTTCGAGGGCAACGAACCCGACCGCGTCGGCCAGATCAAGGGGATCCAGGAGCAGGGCGAGGACGTCGACGAGGCCCGCCGCGGCGACCGCGTCTCCGTCGCCATCGACGGCCCCACCGTCGGCCGCCAGATCGAGGAGGGCGACGAGCTCTGGACGGAACTCCCCGAGAAGCACGCGAAGATACTCGAACAGGAGCTCTCCGACGACATCCCGGCCGACGAGTTCGAGGCGCTCCAGCAGTACCTCGACAAGCAGCGGAAGCGGGACCCGTTCTGGGGGAAGTAACGCGACGACCTTTTGCGCTGTGCGACGGGAAACCCGCCGCTTCGCGGCGGTTTCCCGAGGCTCGGCAAAAGCTCGACCAAAATCACGGTCGTTCGAAAGGCGCGAAGCGCCTTTCGTGATGCCGAGACGGCTGCGCCGTCTCGGGCCACGTCACCCCCTCAGTCGCTTCGCTCCTTCGAGGGTTCCTTGGACCGCTCGCTCCCTACGGTCGCTCGCGGATACATTGCTTGCAGAGTGCCTGCCCTTCCCCGGGTCGCGCGGTTCGTCGCGTCCCCTCCTCACCGCGCTTCCGGCCGTCGACGGTGATTTCGCCCGTGCAGCCGCTGAGACAGCGTCGCTGCCTTAAAAAAAGGATCCCAATTTACCGCGCGGTCGGCGTGACGCCCTCCTGCATGGCCTGTTTGACCTGCAGGGCGGCGCTGGCGGCGAGGCCGCGGGCGACTTCGTTGCGGTCCTCGGCGGCGATGAGGTCCTCGCCGTCGAGGTCGTCCTCGTCCGGCGTGAAGCCGGCGGAGACGGGGTGGCCGACCGGGGGGCGGACGGCGACGGTCACCTGCGGACCGCCGGCGCCGTGGGAGATCTCGGAGTCGACGACGTACTCGCTGGGGAGGTACTCGCGGGTGCGGGCCGCGATCCGGGAGACGTCCTGACGGAGCGCCCGCTTCTGGTCCTGAGTGAGTTCAGGGAGATCAGCCGTGGCGCGCTTGCCGGCCTGCGTAATACCGGGGTTTCCGGCGTACGGCGTGTTTCCGTTCATGAGAATCGTGCTATCTGCCTTACGTCCCTCCCTCGTAAAAAGGGATCGGCCGGGGTAACGTGTGTCTCACCGGTCGTGAGCCGCCGAACGCCGTCGCCGCGCTGTCTCGGCGGCCGCGTCCGAAACGGGCGGCGGTCAGAACAGCGAGTCGCTGTCGCCGTACACCGCCAGCACGACGGCCGACGTGTACATCCCGGGCTCCGCCGGCTCCGTGGCCACCTCGTGCTTGGCCTCCCCGAACGTCCAGTCGCGCAGTTCCTGCCCCGTCGAGAGCCCCTGCAGCACGCGGTCCCGGACGTCCTCGGTGCCCGTCTCGCCCGCGGCCTCGTAGAACAGGCCCGGACCTTCCTCCGACTCGGACCAGGCCAGCCCCGCGCTGGCGCGACCCGGACCGGCCACCGTCGCCCGCGCCTCGACGACCGTCAGGCGCTCGCCCGCGGGGCCCAGGTCCGGCGCGGTGCCGACCGCCTCCACCTCGGCGTCTGCGGGGATGACCGACGAGACGGGGACGAGGTTGTAGTTGTGCACGTTCGCCGCCGCGAGCGCGGCGTCGTACGACGCCATCTCCGTGGGTCCCGTCGCCGTCCCCCAAACGACGCGAATCGTGTTCATACTCGGAGGTGACGCTCGCCCGCGTAAGGCGTTGCGGTTCGATAGAGCGGAAGACCGCGATATCGACTGCCGTACTCCTGTCCGCGATCCGAAGATTCAGAAGGGTCGCAGGTAATCGGCGGACATGGGCGAGTTCGCGTCGACGGTGCAAGCCCGCCTCCGCGATCGGCTCGCGGAATCGCTGCCGACGTTTAGCTGGCAGACAGAACACCGGATCGCCGGTACGCCCGTCGACGTTGCCGGGGCGAGCGACGACCACATCATCATCGTCGAACTAGAGTGGCGTCGTGCCGACCCGGCCGACAACACCGCGAAGTTGTTCCGCCACCTGAGCACCGATCGAATCGTCCGGAGCCGAGTTACCGTCGCACAGGTCTTCACTGCTTACTACGACCTCAAAGGTGACGGTGTCTCATCGAAGCGGAAGAACGCAGAGTTCGTGGGTCGAACGGCGTCCGAAACGATCGACCGACTCTCTTACCACCCGGTCGACTTCGCCCTCACGCCTCCGAAGCGCGGCGGCGACTGGCCGGACGACTGGAAGCAGGCGGCCGACCAGACCGCAGAGCGGATCGATGCGTGCATCGACGGCTGACGGGAGTGTTCTCCACTAGGTGGCGAGTTCTATGACCGGTTTACGGCGGAAGGCATACGGCGGCGAAGCCGCCGTTTCACCGCGAGCGACCAACGGGAGTGAGCGGTCCAAGGAACCGTCGAGGGAGCGAAGCGACCGAGGCGGTGACGCTGTGATTTTGGTCGAGCTTTTGCCGAGGACTGCGAGCGTGTCCGCCCACGGCGGACCGCTCGTCACGCCGCAGCGCAAAAGTTCGTCTTAGTAGGCGTAGTCGGGGTAGCCGCCGGACGCGACGGTGTCGCCGGCGGCGTCGTCGTCCTCCATCTTCTCGAGGGCGTTCTCGAAGTCCTCCATGCGGACCTCGGTGCGCTCGTCGCGGATGGCGAACATCCCGGCCTCGGTGGTGAGCGACTCGATCTCGGCGCCGCTGTAGCCCTCGGTGCTGTCCGCGAGGGCGTCGAAGTCGACCGTGTCGGCGACGTTCATGTCGCGGGTGTGGATCTCGAGGATCTTGACGCGGCCGTCGTGGTCCGGCTCGGGCACCTCGATGAGGCGGTCGAAGCGGCCGGGGCGGAGGATGGCGCGGTCGAGCATGTCGAAGCGGTTCGTCGCCGCGATGATGCGGATGTTCCCGCGGTCCTCGAAGCCGTCCATCTCCGAGAGCAACTGCATCATGGTGCGCTGGACCTCGGCGTCGCCCGAGGTCTTGCTCTCGGTGCGCTTCGCCGCGATCGCGTCGATCTCGTCGATGAAGATGATGGAGGGCTGGCGCTCGGAGGCGAGCTCGAACAGGTCGCGGACGAGTCGGGAGCCCTCGCCGATGAACTTCCGGACGAGTTCGGAGCCGGCCATCTTGATGAAGGTGGCGTCGGTCTCGTTGGCGACGGCCTTCGCCAGCATCGTCTTCCCCGTGCCGGGCGGGCCGTGCAGGAGCACGCCGCTGGGCGGCTCAATGCCGGCCTCAGCGAACTGCTCGGGGCGGACGAGCGGCTCCTCGACGGCCTCGCGGACCTCGCGGACCTGCTCGTCGATGCCGCCGATGTCCTCGTAGCGGACCTCGGGGCTCTCGTCTATCTCCATCGCCTGGGCGCGGGCGTCGGTCTCGTTGTCGAGGATCGTCTGGACGCTGAAAGAGTCGTTGACGGCGACGCGGTCGCCGGCCTCCAGCTCGTCCTGCAGCCGCGGGGAGACCTCGGTGAGGACTTCTTGGTTGTTGCCGTGTTGCTTGACGACGATCTCGTCGTCCGAGACCTCCTCGACGGTCGCGACGTACAGCGAGGAGGTCTTGAGCTTCTCGTTCTCGCGCTCGAGCTTGTCGACGTCCGCGCGGAGCTCCTGCCGGCGCGCGTCCGCGGTGTCGAGCTGCTCGGTCAGTTCGTCGTGCACTTCGAGGATCTCCGCGAAGTGCTCGCGAAGCGCTTCGACGCGCTCCTCGTCGGACATCTCGGGATCGAGGTCGAGGCGGGGTCTGTCGGGGAGCGAGGGGCTGCGTGACATCAGTTACAAACGATTAAGAAACGCTCGGTAAATGTGCCTTTGGGTCGCGGTCGATACTGGAGTCAGATCGATGACGCCACTGGCGTCAGATCAGCGACGCCATCTCGTCGAGGTGCTCGTCGTACTCGTCGAGTGCGCGCTGGATCGGCTCGGGCGAGCTCATGTCGACGCCGGCGTGGCGGAGCAGGTCGAGCGGGTACTCCCGGGAGCCGCGCTGCAGGAACTCGATGTAGCGCTGCGCGGCGGGTTCGCCCTCCTCCAGAATACCCTGCGCGATTGCGACGGCGGCGCTGATGCCGGTCGAGTACTGGAACACGTAGTACGCCCGGTAGAAGTGCGGGATGCGCATCCACTCGCGAGCGATGCGGTCGTCGACGACCGCGGGCTCGTAGAACTCCGCCTTGAGCTCGCGGTACAGCTCGTCGAGGCGGTCGGGGGTGAGCGCCTCGCCGGCCTCTTCGAGCTCGTGGACGCGGTGCTCGAAGTCGGCGAACATGGTCTGGCGGTACAGCGTCGACCGGAAGCGTTCGAGGTACTCGTTGAGGACGTGCCGGCGGAACTGCGGGTCCTCGACGGTGTCGAGGAGGTGGTGGGTGAGCAGCGCCTCGTTGACCGTGCTCGCGACCTCGGCCACGAAGATCTCGTAGTCGCTGTAGACGTAGGGCTGCTCCTCGCTCGTGTACTGGGAGTGCAGCGAGTGGCCGAGCTCGTGGGCCAGCGTGTACATCGAGGAGATGTCGTCCTGGTAGTTCATCAGGATGAACGGCTGGGTGTCGTACGTGCCGCCGGAGTACGCGCCGGCCTGCTTCCCCTGGTTCTCGTACACGTCGACCCAGCGCGACTCCAGGCCCTCCGCGACGCGGGACTGGTAGTCCTCGCCGAGCGCGCCGACTGCCTCGACGATGTGCTCTTTCGCCTCCCCGTACCCGACGTCGGGGCTCTCGGACTCGGTCATGGGCATGTAGAGGTCCCACATCCGGAGCTCGTCGACGCCGAGCGCCTCGCGCTTGAGGTCGGCGTGGCGGTGGAGCGTGTCGAGGTTCTCGCGGGCGGTCTCGACGAGGTTGTCGTACACCTCGACGGGGATGTTCGGGCCGTCGAGCGCCGCCTGCCGCGCGGTGTCGTAGTTGCGGGCGCGGGCCTCCTTCACGTCGGCCTTCACGCTGTTTTTGTACGCCGACCCGACGGCGTTTCGCACCTCGGCCCACTCGTCGAAGAACTGCTCGTACACCTCCCGCCGGAACTCCCGGTTCGGGTTCTTCTGGAGCTTCGTGAAGTTGCTGAGGGTGATCTCGACGGCCTCACCCTCCGGGTCCTCCACGGCGGGGAACTCCATGTCCGCGTTCGTCAGCATGTTGTACACCTCGCCGGTGCCGTGGGTCACCTCGCCGAGCTCGGCCAGCAGCTCCTCGACCTCCGCGGAGCGGGTGTGCTCTTTCATCCGGAGCACGTCGCCGAGGTAGTGGTCGTAGCCTTCGAGCCCGTCGGTCGACTCGACCATCGCGTCGAGTTCCTCGCGCGACAGGGACTGGATCTCCGGTTCGATGAAGCTCGCCGCGCTGGCGGCGTCGGAGTGCAGCGACTGCGCCCGGGCGGTGAGCGCCTGGTACTCCTGGTCGCGGGTGTCCTCGTCGCGGCGCATGCGGGCGTAGGCGTACACCTTCGACACGTCACGCATGATCGCGTCCCGCAGTTCCAGCACTTCGAGGAGGGTCTCGCCGTCGTCGGCGACGCGGCCCTCGTAGGCAGACAGATCGTCGACGCGCTCGGCGACGTCCTCGTAGGCGGCCTCCCACTCGTCGTCGGTCGCGTAGACGCTCTCCAGGTCCCACTTGTACTCGGTCTCTATCTCCGAGCGTTCGGGTACCGAACTCATGGGCCTCCCTAGGTGGAGTCCCGAGGTAAGACTTGTCGTTCATGATTCTTATCACGACGGCCGTCGGATCGCACGCCATGACGGACCTCGACCGCGCGCTCGGCCGCGCATGGCGCGACGACGCCCCGTGGCGAACGCTCTCCCGCCTCGCCGAACTCCCCGACCGACTCGGCGGGCACGAGGGCGAGCGCCGCGCCGCCGATATCGTGGCGGAGGCGCTCGCCGACGCCGGCGTCCGCGACGTGACTCGACAGTCGTTCTCGATGACGCGCTGGACACGCGGCGCGGCGTCGTTCTCGGTGACTGCCCCGGTCGAGCGCGCCTTCGAGGCGGTCGCACTCCCGTACTCGCCCGGCGGCGAGGTGACGGCCGACATCGTGGACGCGGGCTACGGGACGCCGGAGGAGATAGACGCCGCGGACGTCGACGGGAACGTCGTCGTCGCGAGCACGGACACGCCGCCGGACCGACGGTTCCTCCACCGGATGGAGAAGTACGGCCACGCGGTCGACGCCGGCGCGGCGGCGTTCGTCTTCGCCAACCACGTCGAGGGGCAACTGCCGCCGACCGGCGCGCTCCGGTTCGACGCCGCCGGCGAGATCCCGGGCGTCGGCGTCTCGAAGGAGGACGGCGCGTGGCTCCGGGAGTACGCCGAGCGCGGCGCGACCGTCAGCGTCGGCGTCGACGCGGGGACGGACCCCGGTGAGAGCCGGAACGTCCACGGGGTCCTCGGTCCGGACGGCGCGGACGAGGAGGTCGTCGCCCTCGCGCACTACGACGCCCACGACGTCGGCGAGGGCGCGCTCGACAACGCCTGTGGCGTCGCGGTGCTGGTCGGCGCGGCGCGGGTCCTCGCCGAACTCGACCTCGACTGCCGCGTGCGCGTCGCCGGCGTGGGTTGCGAGGAACTCGGTCTGCTGGGGAGCGAGGCGCTCGCGGACGTGCTTGACCTCGACGCCGTCCGCGCGGTCGTCAACGTCGACGGCGCGGGCCGCTTTCGGGACCTGCGGGCGTTCACGCACGCTTCGGACGCGATGAACGACCTCGTCGACCGCGTCGCCGACGAGACCGGTCATCCCGTCGTCGAGAAGCCGGACCCGCACCCGTTCAGCGACCACTGGCCCTTCCTGCGCGACGGCGTGCCGGCGCTGCAGTTGCACAGCGAGAGCGGCGAGCGCGGCCGCGGGTGGACTCACACCCGCGCCGACACCCGCGACAAGGTCGACCGCCGGAACCTCCGATCTCACGCGATGCTCGCCGCCCTGCTGATACGCGAACTCGTCGCGGCCGACGACGCCCCGCCCCGCGTCGACCCGGCGACGCTGCGCGAGGCGTTCCGCGAGCGGGCGTACGAGTCCGGGATGCGAGCGGCCGGCGTATGGCCCGACGAGTGGGGCTAGAGCCGGTCCGCCATCTCCCCGGCCACCCGCGCCCGTGTTCGCCACTCCACCCGCTTTCCGCCGAACACCGCCTGTGCGCTCTCGGCGGCGTCCTCGTCGACCGCGAACGTCAGGTCCGGGTACTCCGCGTCGACGAGCACGAGCGGATACGCCGGCGCGGGCGGGATCCCCTCGTGGCCGGGGAGCGGTTCGGGCGCGAGAACGCGCTCTATCTTCTCCATCGCCGCCTCGCCAGTCGCGACGGCGCGGGCCAGCGAGACGAGCCGCCGGACGAGTTGTCGGGCGAACCCGCCGGCGCGGAACGTCAGGACGAGGTAGTCGCCGTCGACCACGAGCGAGGCGTCGAGGTCCCGGACCGTCCCCTCGTCGTCCGGCGTCAGGTTGTGGAAATCGTGCTCGCCCCGGAGCCGGTCCAGTGCGGTCCGCGCCCGCCCCGCGTCGGCGTCCGGCGCGTACAGGTGGTAGACGTACTCCCGGGCAGTCGCGTGGTGGGTCGCGTGGAACCCGTCGGGCGCGTCGGCCCGCGCCCACGCTCGGACGCTCGCGGGGAGTTCCCCGTTGAACGCGGCGGGCGAGAGCCACTCCGGCGCGTCGAACGCGACTGTCTGGGCGACGGCGGAGACGCCCGCGTCGGTCCGCCCGGCGGCGGCGTACCCCGGCGGCGCGCCGTCGGAGACGCCGAGGTCACGCAAGGCGTCGAAGACCGCGTCCTCGACGGTCGGCACGTCCGGCTGACGCTGGAACCCGTGGTACGGGCGGCCGTCGTAGGCGATCCGGTAGGCGTCCATCAGCGCCGTTCGCGCTCCGGTTCTCGGCCGTGCTCGGACGGTCGTCGCCGCGTTTCGTCTCCGCCGCGCCGGTCGACGTACTCGCGCGCCTCGCCGACGCTCTCGGTCGCCAGCAGGTCCTCCAGCCGGCGCTCGTACTCCATCTCGTCTATCTCGCCGCGGGCGTAGCGCTCGCGGAGGGTTTCGAGGGCGGCCGACTCGTCGACCGCGTCGTTTTCGGTGGCCGGATCGGCGTCGGCGGCGCTCCTTTCGGGGTCTTTCCCGCTACGGCCGATCATCGCGCTCAGCGGCACGAGAACGGCGAATCCCAGCGCGAAGATCATCCCCGTGTACGGGAAATCGAGGAAGACGGAAACGAGCCCCGCGCCAAGTACTAGCATGGACATCACGCCGGGGTCGAGGACGCTGTCGGCGGCCTCGGAAGCGGTCATGTTCGGCGCTACCGGCGCGTGCGACAAATAACTACCCGCGTCGGACGAGGGAGGACCCGTACGCGATGCAACAACTATGGATGCACAGATCGAACTACACAGATATGGGTAGCAAGGCCATTAGCGTCCGCGAGGACGTCTATCGGGCGCTGAAACGGGAGAAGCGAGACGATGAGAGCTTCTCAGACGTCATCGAACGGCCACCCGAGGGGAGGGGAACCGGCATCCGCTGTTCGGCCTCGTGGGTACGCTGAACGAAGGCGAGGCCGACCGAGTGCGCGACGCGGCGGCGTTCCGGAGCCGACTCGACGACGAAATGGACCCCGGCGCGTGATCCTCGACTCGTCGTTTCTGATCGACCTGATGGCGAGCGACGAAGCCGCCGTCGCGAAACTGGAGGAACTGGTCGCCGATGGGAAACCGCTCGGGATCTCCCCGCTCACCGCCACGGAGGTCGGGACCGGTCTGCGCGACGAGTCCGCTCGCGAGGCCTTCGACGACGTGCTGGTGGACGTCGACGTCGTTCCGTTCGACCGAGACGAGGCGCTGCGGGCCGCCCGGATACAGCGTCGGCTCGAAGCGGACGGGCAGCGGATCGGGGTCGTCGACGCCATGATCGCCGCGACGGCGCTGGAACGAGACGACGCGGTCGTTACGAGAAACGTCTCTGAGTTTCGACGCGTGGACGGCGTCCGGGTGACGCCGTACTAGGCGATATCGTCGTACGTCGGCCGATCGTGGTCGCCGGGGAACTCGTCGACCGGCACCTGCGTCTGGTCGCCGCTCGCCATGTCCTTGATCGTCAGCTCGTCGTTCTCGAGGTCCTGTTCGCCGACGATGACGACCGTCTCGGCGTTGATGGAGTCGGCGTAGTCCAGTTGCGCGCCGAAGCTCCGGCCGGCGACGTCGCTCTCGACGACGTGGCCGCGCTCGCGCAGGTCGCGGGCGACGCGGGCGGCGACGGGGCGGGTGTCGCCGACCTGCAGGACGTAGTAGTCGGTCGAGAGCTCCTCGTCGGGCCAGACGCCGGCGCGCTGGCAGAGCAGCGGCAGCGTCGCGTGGCCGGGGGCGACGCCGACCGCGGGGGTGGGCTGGCCGCCGAAGCTCTCGATGAGGTCGTCGTAGCGGCCGCCGCCGAAGATGGAGCGGGAGACCTCGCCGGTGGAGTCGAAGCACTCGAAGACGACGCCGGTGTAGTAATCGAGGCCGCGCGCCGTTTCCAGCGACAGCGTGCAGTACTCGCGGACGCCGAAGTCCTCGGCGGCGTCGAGCACGTTCTGGAGGTTCGTCACGGCCGCCTCGACGCGGTCGGTGTCGGCGAACTCGACGAGTTCGTCGAGCTCCTCGGCGCCGACGCGGAGCAGGTCGTCGAAGCGCTCCGCCTGGTCGTAGGAGAGGCCGGCGTCGGAGAGCAAGGCGTGGTACTCCGCCTCCTCGATCTTGTCGCTCTTGTCGACGGCGCGGATGGCTTCCTGCGTGTCGACGTCGGCGTCGAACGACTCCAGCAGGCCGCCGAGGATGTCGCGATGGGAGACGCGGAACTCGAAGTGCTCACGGGTGAGGCCGAGGTCCGTCATCGCGTCGGCCGCCCACGCGAGGATCTCGGCGTCGGCGGCGGGGTCGCTGGAGCCGAAGATGTCGACGTTCGTCTGGTAGAACTCCCGGAACCGGCCCTGCTGGGGCTCCTCGTAGCGCCAGAACGGCCGCGTCGAGAACCACTTGATCGGCTTCGACAGCTCCTGTTGCTTGGCGACGACCATCCGCGCGACGGTCGGCGTCAGCTCCGGCGTCATCGCCACGTCGCGGCCGCCCTGGTCCTCGAAGGAGTACAGCTCCTCGACGATGCCCTCGCCGCTCTTGTCGACGTACATCTGCGTCGATTCGAGCGCCGGCGTCCCGATCTCCCGGAAGCCGTAGCGGCGGGCGGTGTCCTCCAGCGCGTCGACGGTGGCCCGCCGGGCGCTCATCTCGCCGGGGTAGAAGTCCCTGAACCCCTTGAGTCGCTCGTACATGTCTCCCGGTAGCGCGGGGGCGCGCTTGAAACCTGTTATCTGCGGGCGGCCGCGCCGCCGCGGCCGGTCACTTCCGGATCCCCGTGACCCGCGTCTGGTCGTGGTCCGGGAACACCTCGGCGACGGCCTCGTCGCCGTGGCGCTCGGCGAGCAGCCCCCGGAGTTCGCCCTCGTAGTCCGCGCGCCGGATCTGCTCGCTGGGGCCAACGTCGAGTTCGAGGGTCGCGTCGACGAGCCTGTCGACCGCGCCGCGACCGAAGCCCGATAGCGGCGCGATGTAGTCGACGCCGTGGCGGTCCTCGAGGCTCTGTGCCTCGGCCCGGGAGACGGTCGGGACGCGGTCGTCCCGCCGCGTGCCGTCGGCGACGGCGTCGAACTCGCGCCCGGCGAGCCGTTCCAGGGCGTGGTCGTGGACGCGCTGGATGCCGTTGCGGGGGTAGCCGTCCTCGTACATCCGGTCGACGGCCTCGACGGCGACCTCGCGGTCGAGGTCGAGGCGCTCGAACGGGAAGCCGACCGTCGCCGCGGTCTCCTCGGCGTGGGTCCACTCGTCGGTCACGCCGAAGTGGCCGGTGACGAGCGTCACGTCGTAGAACTCCTCTAAAAGGAGCGCGGCGAGCGTCGAGTCCTTGCCCCCGCTGTAGAGCAGCCCGAGCTCCATCTCAGCGGCGCTTGATGTTGAAACTGTTCGAGTCGGGCTTGAGCTCCTTCAGGAGCTCCTTCATCTTCTCCTCGTCGACCTTCCCCTGAATCCGGCCGCTCTGGGCGAGCGCGACGACCTGGCGCTCGACCTGCTCGCCGAAGTCGGGCTTGCTCATCTTCACGGAGTTCAGGCGCTTGCGCGCGCCGTCTGTCAGGTGCTGGCGGAGGATCGCCTGCTTCTGGGCGTCGGCCTGTTGCTGCTGGCGCTGCCGGGCCTCCTCGTTGCCGCCCTGCTGTTGCTGTTCCTTGAGCTGTTCCATCTTCTTGCGTCGAAGCTCGTCTAGTTCGTCGTCGTCGGGGCTACCGCTCATACTACATCCACCTTGCGTTGCTGGCGGCAAAATCATTACGGACGAGAGGAATCACTACCGCGCCGGCGACCGATGCGAAACTGCTGTCGACGGGCGCGCCTCGGCGCGCGAAGCTGGGGAGAGAGCGGGCGGAGAGACCCGCCCGAAGCAACGGGCGGAACTATCGGCGGGCGGTCGCGTACAGGACCGGGCCGATGATGAGCAACACGATGCCGAAGTAGCGAAACTGGATCGGCGCCTGGCTGCTCGGGGTCACCAGGAAGATGAGGCCGAAGACGAGTACGTTCAGCGACAGCACTTTCTGCGATTTCAGCGGCAGCGAGCCGAGGATCGACAGCACGAACAGGAGAAACACGGCGTGCCCGATGTGGTAATCGAGCAGGAAATTGTCGAGCGCCTGCAGCGGTATCTCGGTCATCCCTATCGGATACTGCCGCCGATTCGGCCTTTAAACTTGTTATTCCGACTGGACCGGCCCCGTGATATCGAGGGGACGAAACCAGACGTACCAGACGACGAACACCATCGTGCCGAACCCCAGCGCCCACGTCACGGACCCGAGCGTCGCGTACCCCGCGCTGGTCAGGAAGTACTTCGCCATCCCCGGGATGAGGACGCCGGCGGCCAGAACGGCGGCGAACGCGACTTTTCCCGAAACCACGGTCACGCACCCCCTCCACGCTGTATCCGTCTCATGGTCGAACGTTGATCGCCCAGTCGGGTGAATCTCTCGGTTTCAAAGGGGTGGGACGCACTTGGAGCGTGTGACACGTGCGTCCGGTACAGTTTTCTTCTTCGATAATCATAAATACGGCCAGTAGTTCACGGAGATAAGGGACCGTTTTACACGCGGTCCGGAGCTCGGATGGCCAAGTGTCCGACCGATCGAGCGACAGCCCCGGGTCAATCCCGGCTTACTCCCGGACGCGGGCCGTCCGATGGACCGTCAGAAGGGTCGCGACGCGCCGCCGGTCGGCACGCGCCGACGCCCGTCAGGTACCGCTTACGCTCGAGGAACGCCAATAACCCCACATCTACCGGTGGTGACGGTTCCGCTTCAGGGTTACTTCTACTCCGGGAGTAGGGGATCAGAACCGGAGCGAGGCCTGGGTATGTCACGCGATGGCCGAGCACTGCTGGGTGACACACGGACTCGGAAACAACGTTCCGGGACTGCCCACGCTGGTTCGGTGACCGAGCGGCGACCCCGAACCACTGTGTTCGAGCGGTTCGAACGGGCCGTAGGCGCAGATTAATTTTATACTACCCGTCTCATATCAAATACCATATGAAGAGGCGGAGGTTCCTGCGCGGCGGTCTGGCCACGGTTGCGGGAACGGCTGTCGGGATGCGACTCCAGAGTCCACGGTGGGAGATGAGCGACGGCGAGACCAGCCCCGTCGTCGACGGTCCGCCGGTCGGACTCGAACCCGTCGCCACCGGGCTCGAACAGCCGGTCGCGATGGCGTTCCCCCGGGGCGATCCGTCGGTGCGGCTGATCGCGGAGAAGTCCGGCGTCGTCCACCGCCACGACGGGGACGGCTATCAGGAGGAGCCGTTCCTCGACGTCTCCGACTCGATGGCGGGGCCGGAGAACTGGGAGATGGGCTTTCTCGGCTTCGAGCTCCACCCCGACTTCGCGGACAACGGGAAGTGTTACGCTCGCTACAGCGCCCCGCTGACGTCGGCGTCGTTCGACCGGTTCTCCCACGCGTTCGTCCTCTCCGAGTTCACTGCGACCGACGACCGCCGCCGCGTCGACCCCACCTCCGAACGCGTCCTCCTCTCCCTGCCCGAACCCGGCCCGAACCACAACGCGGGTTCGATCACCTTCGGCCCCGACGGCTACCTCTACGTCGCCGTCGGCGACGGGAGCTCCGGCGACCTCGACGCCGGGCCCGGACACGTCGACGACTGGTACCTCATGAACCGCGGCGGGAACGGGCAGGACGTGACCGAGAACCTGTTCGGGAGCATCCTCCGCATCGACGTCGACAGCGGCGAGTCCCCCTACGGCGTCCCGGACGACAACCCCCTCGTCGGCGAGGACGGCCGCGACGAACAGTGGGCGTGGGGCTTCCGGAACCCCTACCGAATGTCATTCGGCCCCGACGGCCGACTGTTCGTCGGCGACGTCGGGTCGAACCGCTTCGAGGAAATAAACCTCGTCCGCCGCGGCGGCAACTACGGCTGGAACGTCCGCGAGGGCAAGCGCTGTCTCTCGAACCGCTACGCCGCCTACGCGCTCGCGAAGCTCCCTCTCTCCCGGAACAACTGGCCCGCCTGCCCGTCCGCGACCCCCGACGGCGACCCCCTCGTCGATCCCGTCGCCGTCTATCCCCACCGCCGCGACGGCGAGCCGTTCGGACAGGCCGTCATCGGCGGCCACGTCTACGACGGCGACGCGGTTCCCGACCTCCGCGGCGAGTACGTGTTCGCCGACTTCGTCGGCGACGGGCGCGCCGCGCGGCTGTTCGCCGCGTCGCCGGACGACGACCCCCCCTGGACGATGCGCGAACTCCGTCCGACCGTCGACGGCGAACCCTTCGAGAAATACGTCCTCTCTTTCGCCACTGACCCCGACGGCGGACTCTATCTCCTCACGTCGCGGTTAGCGCCGGAGACGGGAACGGTGTACCGGATGAAGTCGCCGTCGTGATCGGTGCGCGTGACGGGAATCACCGACTGAGGTAGTGCCTATCTGGCAGGTAACCTCTCCGCAGAAGAGATGGGACCCGAAGAATAGCATAGAACTTACTGGAGTACTCGGGCAGCATCTGCTGAGAGCGTAATCGTCGCGTCCCCGCTTGTGACGGTCTCACCAAGAGTTTTTTCGAGAAAGGCAGCGACTTGGTCCCGGTATTCCTGCGGCCGATCCTCAGAAATGGTAACTGTTGCTTTGTCATCGTGGATGGCACCACGGTTCAAAACGTACGTCCGAGCAAAGTCGAGACGGAGGTGCTGGCCAACATTGTCGAGGTAGTTCGGGAGTGAGAGATCGTCGCGTGTAGCTTTCTCTCCGAGCGGCGCACCAAGGACTGTAAGGACACGACCAAGGATCGCACCGTCCGTCGTGACGCGAATTTCGGTCGACCGGCCGATTTCGTCTGCGTGGCAGATATCGTATTCGACGCCCACGAGTCCGCACGCCGCGACGACCCGGTCGAGGGCGTCGTCTGAGTCGACCGCGAAGTACGGTCGGTAGGTATCGGCCAGAATTGACCCACCGGAGAACACCTGCGCGACGAGACGGTTCAATCCCTCGAACGTCGACGATCCAGTGTCGATCTCTATCCAACCACGTGCGTGCGCTCGTTCGAGGCCACGCTGTGGATCCGGTTTCCCTCCGTCATCGATCCACGCCCGGAGCCGTGCTCGCGGGAGATCGAGATCCGTAGCGACGCGTTGCGAGCCCGCCCGGCCGCCGTTGCCGCCGCGAAGTTCTGCCGAGGCCTTCGTCGCTTGGTAGTACTGTTGGAGGAGTTCCCAGGGACCGACATCTGTGTTAGGAGAGTAAGTTTCAACAAACTCTTTGGAGGATATAATTGTCGGCATTTTGCCAATCTTGGCTTTGTGCTCATATAGGTGTAACGGTGATTAAGCAGTTTGAAGGCCTGATTAGCGTTTTCAATGGCTCGTTGAAGGGTTACAAGACTTGGTATCTCGTGTCTGTGAGAATGAATAAACAACTACATTTATACCGGCCCGGTGTTATCGTCGTCTTAACGCACCAACGAAAACGGAACGGCGCGAGGAAGTACACCCCCTCCACGCGTCGATAAATAGGTTCGATTTGTCGAACCTTAACCGTTGTCGTGGGTGCGGGAACAAGACAATCATGAACATCAAAAATCTGTTCACCGACGACGACGCAGTTTCGCCGGTGATTGGCGTCATCCTTATGGTCGCCATCACCGTTATTCTCGCGGCCGTGATCGGGGCGTTCGTCCTCGATCTCGGCGGATCACAGGAAAAAACTCCCCAGGCCAGCTTCGACTGGGATCAAAATAGCACCGATGCCGTGACGGTTACCTTGGAATCTGGTGAATCGATTGGTGCTGACCGGCTGTCTACGAACTTTGACGGTGGGTCATTCAATTCTGATGGCGATTGGGCAACTAAATATTCCGGTTCTGAAGTTGGTGCCGGTGACTACGTAGTTGTGACAGGACTCAGTAGTGGCGATGAGGTCCGCGTCGTATGGACATCGGAAAGCGGAGAGACCTCGTCAACGCTCTCCACGTACACTCTCCAGTAATAATGGATATTAAAAGCCTGTTCACCGACGATGACGCGGTCTCCCCAGTGATTGGTGTCATCCTTATGGTCGCCATCACCGTCATTCTCGCTGCCGTGATCGGGGCATTCGTTCTCGACCTCGGTGGCAGTCAGGAAGCAGCACCCCAAGTGAGCTTCAATATCGATCAGGGCAATGACACCCTCCCGAACGATCATCTAGGAGATGGGACGGGAAATAACGGCACAGAAACGGTTCAAGTAGCCCATGAGAGTGGGGATACATTAGAGGAATCCCTTATTGACCTAAGTGTCAATGGGAATGCTGCAATGAACCAGAGTGAGAACACAACCGCAATCTGGAGCGGTAGCGGCGAGATCACAGCTGGTGCCAGCCAGACCATCTATGCCTACGACTCGACTGGTAACGGCGAGGCAGATCAGACACTCCAGAGCGGAGACTCTATCCGCGTGGTCTGGACCTCCGAAAGTGGAGATACTTCGTCTTCGCTTATCGAGTACGAAGTTAATTAACCACCCCGCAACTGCGGGATAACCCTGTTTTTTGTCGAAGCGGTGCGGGCTGGTGTCGAGTGAGCGCTCACCGGGAGTCATGATGTCTGTATTGCCTCCCATTCGCTACAGAGGTACCTATTCCCAGTAACTTCAACACGAGTCATAACTGTCTGACGAGGATCAGCGTTGCGGTGTGTTTGGTTCCATCCGATTTATCGGGTCGACGGTCGTCATTGCCAGCTAGCTTTGTTGACGATCCGTCGTGATCGTGAACTCAACCTCGCCTAGGACGTTTCCTTGGCCGTCGCGACGCTCGTACTCCCCGAGGTTGTCAGGCACGCACTGTGGTCTGAAGACTACATTCTCGACTGTCGCAGGCTCCCTTCCTCAAATATACCCTAATTCAGATAGTTGTTCGCGGACACTTTCGGGATCCCGATGATTCCTGTCCGGATCCTGTTGGTAAGCCGGTCGGATCTGGGGTGAGGAATCAGTATTAGATCGGTTAGTAACACGCTCAACGCCGTTACGTACGTCTAGGACAGTTTCCACGTCTTCAATAGCTTCTTCTTCTGATGCGCCGAGATATGCATCATGAGTATGGTAGCCCTTGCGAAGTCCATGATCAGAAACGCAGACTAGCGTATCCTCTGGTTGGAGTAAGGAGCGGACCTCTTCCGTCCATGAGGCGGCCTGCCTATATGCTCGTTTTTGATAACCGTGTTCCCTCATGACGGGGTCAAGGTGACCAACAGTATCAAGATAGGCTAGCCAAACGAATACAAGGTCATAGTCACGCTGGACCGCCTCACGGACAATACCAAGTTTCTCCACCGCTTTGCCAGTGACGAGTTCTGCGAACTCATGATCCGGTATTCCCGGTTCGTGCCACTTTCCGGCCTCACCACTAGTGTCGAAATCCACGTACTCTGCGAATTGAGCACCTCTGTCAGTCAACACACCGAACCGGTGATCTGTGTCAACACGATAATTCGGAATTGCTATTGGAAGTGATCTCCGTCCGTCGAAGACAGTGTCAACACCCTCTTCGTCATAATAGTCAGGCCCAGGATATCTCATCTCCGCACCATGAGCACGCAGGAGAGCGCCGATCGATGTTCTGAGGCGGTCTGGGATAATGTGCTCTGCGGCGTTTGCAGCGGTCTGAACTACCGGATTCTCCCAGTCTGCTGATCCCTCACTCGTTGCATAGATGCCGTGAGTCTCGGGACCAACGCCAGTTATGATCGACGGCCAGAGTTCGGCCGTATGCGGTTTCCCGATTACGTCATTGTCAAATGTGTCTATACACTTATTGTATTTACCAAACTTTTCCTTGGTACCAAATTGCTCGGCCAGTTCATAGTCAAGGGCATCCCACCCTAAGACGACAGTCGTCATTTTACCACCACCTGTACAGGAGTCGCATACTGTCCGCACGCGAGTGCGGCCTGTCTAGCAAATGCCAGAACGTTGCGGCGGCGACGAGAAGAACTGCCCTCGTCGACCGTCTGAACGCCAGCATCACGAGTGCGGCGACACCACTGGTGAAGAGCGCAGATATCACTGCGATGGCGATAGCCCCCCCAAGGACAGTCAGCCGTAATCAAGCCCTCCCGCCCGAGCTTGTCAGTAACCCCCATGACATACGTGAATTACAGTCATAGACGAGTACCTATTTACGTGCTGTCTACAGCATGGTTACCAGAAAGTCCAAAATGAAGCTAGGTGAGGAAGGGAGTGTGATCTTGACGGGAACTACGTTCCTCAAACAGGCCACACCGAGGTACGGTCGTGTGTGCTCACCGTCACCAAGGGTGGTTGATTCTGCTGGTTCCTGCCACTCGACCACGTTGTCGGTCGTCAGCACAGTTATCTCTGCTGCAGACTCGTCGATATCGCGAGCTCAACCTCAGCGAGTACTAGCTCTTCGCCGACGCGACAGTCGTATCCGCCAAGGTCCGGCAGCGCACAGTGCGGCCTAAATACATCCTTCTCTCAAAGGCGACTTACATACCAACCGAGAACTGCGGACTTATGTGGCGCCTTCAAATGGGTAACGGTGATTCCGAAGTACATGGAAAAACCGTCTCGCTATCACTTCGCATCAACCGTAGAAGCGGTGCGGGCAGGTGGCGAGTGAACGCTCGCCCAGAGTCGTGATGCTCCGTATTACCCCTGGTTCGCTACGGAGGAAACCTCCGCATCGTGGTATATCGCCTTAAACAGTATCAACATTGCGTTGTCTACGCTAATGGTTTCCTGAGTCGGATTATCTCCATCAGTAGTCAGAACTACCGCCAGCGACTCTCCACCCGCGTCCGATACTGCAACCCGACAACGTCGGTGTTGAACCGCTGAATTGTCACGGGGTCCAACTCGTCGCGTGCTGCTTGGAAGTTCTCCTCGCTCTGTATCAAGTGCTCCAAAGCCGCATCGAGAACGTCGGACATGGGCGGGTCATCGTCGGGACCGCTCGCGACGATCTCCCGGACGTGGTCGAGACGGCGTTGCCGTTCGCCGGTGATCTTCAGGCTCGTTCGTCGAGTCATATTAAGTAGGAACTGATGCCCGGGGGGATGATTCGCGTCGTTCGCGCGTGAACGAGCGGCCGGTGCTTTATGAATAGGGGCCGGGGGAGCGACGTGATCGCCGCGGTCGTGGGGGCACACCAGTTCGGATTGATGCACCTGCGCTCACAGCCCACGGCGCAAAGGTGCATACATCGAGGTTCGCCGATACATTTGCGAGCGACCCCACGGGGTCCATCTCGAAGACCCGGTTGCACGGCCCTGGTCATAGTGCCAGCTCCTCGTCGTCGTCAACGCTGACCGAAACGTCTGGGACCGATCCATCATCGACGGCACGGACGAGATACGCGCCCTCGCCCACGCGCTGAACGTGCATCTCCTGATTCGCCGGCACGTCGCCGTTGTCCGCGAAGATGCCGTCGAGGCGAAGGTCGTCATTGTCGAGCGAGACTGTTGGCGTTCCTTCACGGTTGCAGAGTTTCCTGAACATCACCATCACGGGCGGCTATCCTATCCCTCTTAATTCTTCTGCCGCAGGGACACGTCGTGATCATAGTAGTACCAAAATACGGAGTTTAACGGGCGGGGGGATAGCCGGTCTCCGCACAGTATGGCACTCACAATCCCACAGAAGTACGTTCCCGCCGGCATCCGGCGGGAAGACGGTATTGACCTTACAGACTCCGTACTCGCGCCCATCTTCGTACTCGCCTCGTTTTCGATCGGCGCGGTCGGTTCCCTCAAGTTCTCTGAACCGCTGAACCTCTCCCTCGCGGATGCGCTGTACAGCGCCCACGGCACCGAGATTACGTTCGTCTTCATCGTCTCGATGGGGGTACTCGTCCTCGGCTGGCTCACCAACGAGAACACGCCCGAGGACTACACGGACGCCGAGACGGTCGTCATGCTCTTGGCGGTCATCCTGAACGTGCTCGCGGCGCTCGTCCCCGCAGTCTCGGTCGCGCTCGACTCGATGTGGTACGTCGGGTGGTTCACCGTCTTCCTTCTCGTCGTTGTCGCGGACGTGCCTCGGGTGGTAGTGCTTCAGCTGCTTCCCGAGGTTGTGCTCGCCGATGAGCCGCTTCGCGTCGGCCTTCGGAATAATTGCCCGGTGGTTCTTTCCGACGATCTTCTCGTTGTCCACGCGGTACTCGAACTTGCTGCCACGCTCGGTCGCGCAGAGCGTCAGAAGACGATGCATGACACCGGTCCGGCGCACCATCTTCTTGCCCATGTTGCGGGTGACACGGACGTACCGCTCGTAGGTCGTGATGTTGCTGAACTCGTGCGGCTGCCCGGCGAAGTAGTCGGGGTTCATGAACTCGCCGGCTTCGCGAGCGAGCGCCTGAACGAACTCGGGGAGCAGGTCACGGTACTCCTCAGGTTCGAGGTTGCTCCCACCAAACGAGACGTTGACCGCTTCATCGGGGTCAGCGTTGTCGAAGGGGTTGCTGATCTCCTCGCCGCTCTCGTAGTGGCGCATGTTCGGGAAGCGCGGCTGTATCAGGAAGTTCGCCTTCCGCTCGCCGTCGCCGTACGCGCCGATACGGTACTCGTAGAGGCGATCGCCGCCCACGTCGTCGGTCGGCCGCGGCGCGATACCGCCCTTCTGGTACTTGAGGTTCACCGTCCACTCCTCGCCGTCGACCTTGAGCTCTATCTCGCCGCTGTAGCCGTCGAAGCTACTCAGACACAGCGACCCGACGGCCCAGTACGGGGAAGCCCGTGGCGGACGTAGACGAGGTTGCCCTCGCACTCGGGGGGCGCGGTCGCGACCTGACTCACAGCGGACCCTCCCGCGCGGTTCGCTCTTCGTCGACGCACTCGCCACAGAGGCGACGTGCTCCGTACCGACGCGTCCCGGTGGAGGTACCGCATCGGTCGCACTCGACGGCGTCGACGACGCGGCTCACGGCGATCCCTCCGCGTTGTGGGCCATGGGCAGAACGTCGGCCGCGGTCAACCGTCGTTGAGCAGCGACGCCAGCGGCGATCAGGACGACACCGATCGTCACTCCGACCACGACATCCACGACGTAGTGGACGCCGATGACGACGCGAGACACCGCGATCGCCGCGACGAGACAGCCGACGACCAGCGTCCGTGGGCCGAGTCCTCGGTCCTCGATGACCGCCAGCGTTCCATAGCAGACGGTCGAGACGAGCGCGTGCCCGCTCGGCATCGCGTACCCGGTGACCGCCGACCCAGGCGGTCTCGGAACGGCAAGCGTCGCTTTCAGCCACGTCGTGAGTGCGATTGCTCCGACGACTAGTGCCAGTGGCGTCACGTCGAACTGGCGGATGACGAGCCCGTACGCAAGCGCTATCGCTATCAGGACCTCGTAGTTCCCGAGCGTCGTCACGGACCACCACGACAGGCTCACGCTGATCCCTCCTCGTCGAGGCGCTTCTCTGCGCGCCGGAGCAGGTTGCCGACAGTGCCGGGTTCGCGGTCGGTCTGACGCGCGTGCTCGCGGACGCCGACGCCGTTCAGGCGAACGGCGACGTAAGCGCGCCGTTGGGCTTCAGTGAGCTTCGACAGGTCGATGTCGGACCCGGTCCCGAACTCGGTGAGCCGCGCTTGGTCGTTCATGCGCGGCCCTCCTCGGGACGGTCCCAGTCCCATGCGAGACGCTCGCGCTCGTCGACATCGTACAGCGCGGAAGCGCGGACGAACGTCACGCCGGATCACTCCCGTGACGGCCGGGGGACGTTTCCGGGTCCGGCGTCGGCACGTCGAGGCCAGCTGCGCTCCCTTCGGTCAGGCGGACCCAGGTATCGCACTCGCTACAGCGATGGGCGCGGTCGTCGCTGTCGCCGTACACCCGCAGGAACTGATCCGAGACGTGCGCGCCGCAGTGATTGCAGGTTGACCTATCCGTGGTCGCGACGGCGCTCATCACGCCGACCACCCCCGCTGGGCTACGATAAACGCGGGACTACGGTGGGGTGCGTCAGGTTTCCTCCCGAGTTGCTCAGAAACGGGTCGCTCGCGATTTTCCGCATCCCGCGAAAATTCCAGCCTGAAGGCTCGAAGCCTTGAATTCTGATCGGTCAAGAAGCGACCGATTTGAGTATGGGCCAACGCGGATTTGAACCGCGAACCTCCCGGTTATCAGCCGAGCGCTCAACCTGATTGAGCTATTGGCCCGGCGAGCGCATTCAGTGATTGTCGGTTGGTACGTTTAAGCGTTTCCTTCTCGCAGCGCCGCTCACCGCGCCGCCGTCGGTGTGTTATCGGGGTGCATCGTCGTCGTCGAACTCCACGTCGTAGGCGTCGTCGCCGAGGTCGTAGGTGTCGTCACCGTCGCCCTCGTCGGGGTTCGGGAAGCCGAACGTGTACACGTTACCGGTGGCGAAGCCGCCGGTCTTCTTCTCGACGTACGGGCGGACGACCCAGCGCCGGAGCGCGCCGCGGACGAGCGCGCGCGTCGGCGGGAGCGCGAGCAGGAAGCCGATGGCGTCCGTGACGAGCCCCGGCGTGAGCAGGAACGCGCCGGCCGCGATGAGCAGGCCGCCGTCGAGCAGTTCGTTCGTCGGCACCTCGCCCTTCGCGAGGGTGCGCCGGAGCTTGCGCATCGTCCGCCGGCCCTCCGCGCGGACGAGGAGCATCCCGACCAGCGCGGTGAGCACGACGAGAAGCACGGTTTCGAGGCCGCCCAGTAGCTCAACCGCGACGTACACGAGGAATATCGCGTCGGCCAGCGGGATGAGCAGCAGGGCCAGCAGCCACCAGATCATACTCTCCCTTCCAGTGCTGGCCCCAAAACCCTTTATCCAGACGGCGGGCGGGGCGCGGCGATCCAGCGAGAGGTCCCAGACGATATCCGCGAGTGCGAAGCCCTTACGCCGCGGCGACCCAACCCCGAGGTATGGACGACAGCGCTGCGGACACGCGGGTCGAGTGGCGCGAGTGGGGACCGGACGCCTTCGCGGCCGCGGACCGCGCGGGCAAGCCGGTGCTGCTCTCGCTCTCGGCGACCTGGTGTACGCACTGTCACGAGATGGACGAGGCGACGTACTCCGAGCCCCGGATCGCGGCCAACGTCAACGACGGGTTCGTCCCGGTACGCGTCGACGTCGACCGCCACCCGCGGGTCGGCGAGCGGTACAACATGGGCGGGTTCCCGTCGACGGTGTTTCTGACGCCGGAGGGCGAGGTCCTGACGGGCGCGGGCTATCTCGGCCCCGACGGGATGCGGCAGGTCATCGACAGCGTCCGGCAGATGTGGGACGCGAAGGGGACGGCTGCCGGGAGCATCCCGCGCTCGGTGCAGGGCAACGACACGCCCGCGGGCGACCTCTCCGAGGACATCGAGGGGCGGATGGTCGGCCAGCTCCGCGCCGCCTACGACGAGACGGCCGGCGGGTGGGGGACGGACGCGAAGTTCCCGATGCCCCGCACAGTCGAGTTCGCGCTGAAACGCGAGCGCGAGCAGGCGCTGCGCTCGCTCAACGCCATCAGCGCGAACCTGCTCGACGACTACGCGGGCGGGTTCTTCCGGTACGCCACCGAGAGCGACTGGAGCGGGATCCAGTACGAGAAGGTGCTCGACGCGAACGCCGCCCTCGTGCGTGCGTTCGCCAACGGCTACCTCTACACCGGGAAGGACGAGTACCGCGAGCCGGCCGAGCGGACCCTGGAGTTCCTGACGACGACGCTGTGGACCGGCGAGGCGTTCGCCGGCAGCCAGTCCGCCGGCGAGAGCGCCGACTACTACACGCTGGACCCGACCGAGCGCGACGACGCGGACGAACCGGCCGTCGACGACACGGTCTTCGCCGACTGGAACGCCGTGGCCGTCGACGCCCTGCTCACCTTCCACGCCTACACGGACGACGAGCGCGCCCGGCAGTACGCCGAGCGAACGCTGGAGTACCTCCGCGAGAACCTGATCGACGGCGACCGCGTCGTCCACTACCGCGACGGCGAGGAGACGGGCGAGCGCGGCCTCCTCGCGGACCACGCCCGCGTCGTTGCGGCGCTGTCGACGGCCCACCAGGTGCTCGGCGCGGACACGCTGCCGCTCGCCGAGCGCCTCGCCGAGTACGTCCTCGACGAGTTGCGGTCCGAAGGGTCGTTCACCGACGGTCCGGCCAGCGGCCCCGCGCTGCTCGACCGTCCGCTCCGTCCGCTGGACGCGAACGTCGAGTTCGCCGACGCGCTCCTGACGCTGCACGAACTCACCGGCGAGGACCGCTACTACGCCGCCGCCCGCGACGCCGTCGAGGCGTTCGCCGGCGCGAGCGACCGGTTCGGACCGCGCGTCGCCCACTACGCCGCCGTCGCCTCGCGCCTCCAGCGCGGCGCGCTCACCATCGCTGTCGCCGACGAGGCCGGGTCGGACCTCCACCGGGCCGCGCTCCGCATGGCCGACCACGAGAAGGTGGTCCTCCCGGCGGCCGGAGGCGACGAGTACGAACCGGGCCACGCCTACGTCGTGACGGACGACGACCTCTCCGAACCCGCCGCGACGCCCGAGGAACTCGGCGAACTGGTCGCCGACCACGTCAGTTGAGTTGTAAACCACGGACAAACGTTCGGTGCGTTTTTGGTCCTCCAGTCTGAGACGAGTACGTATGGCGAGTCTGAGGGACCTCGGGCTGTCGGAGTACGAAGCGCGGGCGTACCGCGCGCTGCTCAACACGGGCCCGACAACCGCTAAAGAGTTGTCCCGGGCCAGCGACGTCCCGATGGGCCGCATCTACGACGTGCTGAACAGCATCGAGCAGTACAACCTCGTCCGGAGCCAGACCGCGAGCCGGCCGAAGAAGTACGTCGCCGTCGAGCCCTCGACGGCGCTCGATCGCTTACTGGAGGACAAAAAGCGGGAACTAGAGGAGAAAGCCGAGCAGTACGAGAGCATCGTCGACGAGCTCAGCGACGA